>JBOGJO010000336.1:0-14896 GCA_050747885.1 Thermoanaerobaculia bacterium | reverse complement strand
GCGTCGAAGTCGACCATTCCGAGGGTCCCGATTCCGGCCGCGGCGAGATAGAGCGCGAGGGGCGAGCCGAGGCCGCCCGCGCCGACGCACAGAACGCGCGCAGCGCGAAGCTTTGCCTGGCCGGCCGTGCCGACCTCCGGCAGTGTCAGATGGCGAGCGTAACGCCGGAGCTCTTCACCCGTGAACGTGTCCATCGCGGTCCGAGGTTTAGGGCGAAGCCTCGCCCGCCCCGGCGCCCGCGGGCGACGAAGGCGATTCTTTGTGGTGCTCGGCGGGGTCTTCGCGTCCTTCCTTGAGCTTGGCGACCTCCGCGTCGGTGAGCTTGGGCAAGTGGTGCACGAACGCGACGATTTTCCAGATTTCGGCTTCCGAATGCGTGGGCGAGAACGCGGGCATCCCGGTCATTCGGAAGCCGTTCGAGATGATCCAGAAAAGCTCTCCGTCGCTCATCTTCTGCGTTCCCCGCATGTCCAGCATCGGCGGGGCCGGGTTGAGGCCTTTCGCGAACTCTTCGCTCTCGATGTCCCGGGCCCCGTGGCAGTCGAGACAGTTCTCCTTGTAATGAGCCATGCCGACCGCGGCGGCTCCGGGATCGTTTGCGAAAGGGTTCGTTTTTTGAGGAGCGTGTCTCTCCACCGACCGGTCGGAGGCCCTCGCCAGCAGGTGATCCGCGATGTCGTAGAGGCCCCCGTGATTCGTCGCGGCGACGCTGATTCTCCCGCTCGTCGCCGCGAAATACGCGGCCGCAAGAAGGCCCGCGACGCCGACGAGAACCCCGAAAAGAAATCTCATGAGGCCCCTCCTTTCGAAGACGATGGCCATCGTACCATTCGTCACCGAGCAAGCTTCGTGCCGTGGTCGTCGGGCTCGATGCTCACCGTCGTGTTGTAGTCGGGCTCCAGCGACTCAGGATCGATCCGGCCCGAGGGCAGGAGCGCCAGCCCTTCGGGCCAGTGAACCTGCAGATTTCCGGGCTTGATGGGCGAAATTTTCGCGGTGCCGGAAAAGACGCCCGAATCCGAAACGAGGCGCAAGACGGCGCCGTCGCGCAGGCCCAGAGATGACGCATCGGAGGCCGAGATCAAAATGTCGCGGCGGGCCGCCCCGTTGAGAGGATCGACATCGCGCTGGATCATCGAATTGAACTGTTTTCCCCGCCGCGTCGAAAGCCGGAATCCGCGGTTCGATCCCCGGCGCGGAAGCTCGACGGCCGAAAAATGTGCCTTTCCGTCGGCGGTCGCGAAGATCCCGTCGGCGAAGAGCCTGGAGCCTCCCCACTGGATTTGATCGCCGGCTTCGCCCAGATTTTCGATTCCCGAATACAGGGGCACGGCCTGCGAGATCTCCTTGCGAAGCTGGCGCGACGACTCGATGCGAAGGCGAGTCGCATCGGCAGGCCGGACGCGTCGGGCAACCTCGAAAAACGCCTCCCACTCGGGCCTGGCCGAGCCGATACGGCGCCCCGGAATTTCGGGGGAGAAGATGATCCGGCGCTCCGTCGTCGTCTCGGTTCCGCCCCCGGGCGACTCGTACCGCGTCGTTGCGGGGAGGAGCAGGACGGTGTCGTTGGAAGGAACGAGCATTTGAGTCGAGAGCACGATGTCCTGGTGGATCCGGGTGCGGACGGATTCCAGAGCCCGCCGCGACCGGGCGGGATCGGGCAGCGTCTCGAGGAAGTTTCCGCCGACGATCCAGAAGACGTCGATCTCGCCGCGGGCCGCGGCGTCGACCTGCGCGGCCGCGGAAAGCCCCGGCGAGCGGGGAACCTCGAACCCCCAGACGCGCTCGAAACGCCGCCGGGCATCCTCCTCGAGCGCGGGAACGCAGCCGACCTCGGCGCCGCCCTGCACGCCCGAATGGCCGCGGATCGGCATGAGACCGTTTTTTTCCCGGCCGATGTAATGCCGCGCGAGACCGATGTTCACGAGGGCCTCCACGGTCGCCGTCCCGTGTTCGTGCTGCGTCAATCCCATCGACCAGACGAAGACCGCGTTTTTCGCGCCGCGGAGGAGCTCTGCGAACCGGCGCATCTCGGCGCGCGGGGCGCCGGAATTCGCCTCGAGAACGTCCCAGGGAATCGCGCTGGCCCGCCGGAAGGCCTCCGCGAATCCCGAGCAGCTCTTTTCGATGAAATCCCGGTCGGTCCAACCCTCCTCGCCGAGGAGTCGGAAAACCCCGAGCAGAAAGCCGAGGTCTCCGCCCGTATCGACTTCGAACCACTCATCGGCCATGCGAGTTCCGAAAATGGCCGACTCCGGGACCGAGGGAACCCAGTATCGCTCGAGCCCGGGTTCCCGATACGGATTGACGACGGCGACGCGGGTTCCCCGGTGGCGCGCCTCGAGGAGATACTTCATGGCGACCGGCTGGTTGTTGGCGGCATTGCTGCCGAAAAAGACGATCAGGTCCGTGCCGATCCAGTCGCGATAGCTGCAGGTCGTGGCGCCGTGCCCGACGGTTTTCTTCATCGCGGACGTGGAAGCCGCGTGGCAGAGGCGCGCGGAATTGTCGACGTTGTTCGTTCCGAGAAAGCGGGCGGTCTTTTGGGCGGCGTAGTAGTGCTCGTTCAAGATCCCGCGCGAAGTCAGATAAAAGGCGAGTCGGTCCGGCGTCGTCGCCCGGATCTTCCCGGCGGCTTCCTCGCACGCTTCTTCCCACGCAATGACCTCGAAGCCCTTCTCACCCGCGCGCCGCCGCATCGGGAACGGTAGGCGCCCCAGGTTTCGCAGGTCTCGCGACGAAAGAGACGCGAGCCGCTCGACGTCGCCGAGGACGGCGGGATCGAGCGCCGGCGCCGTGTTGAGCCGCATGAGCTCCAGGCGCACCATGCAGAGATGAGTCCCGTCGATGGTCCAATCTTTCAGCCCCGCCGTTCCGAGTGCGCAACCGTCGCAGGTGCCGTGGCGGAGAATGCGCCAGGCAAACGGAAGCTCGCCCCGGTTCTCCCAGGCGACCTTCGCCATTTCTCGGAAGTGCTTTGCCTTGACGTGGGAGATTCCCGCCGGAGAAAGCGATGCCCAGAGAGAGGGTTTCAGGCGCACGAAATGCATTCTATTCGCGGAATTTCATCGACGCGGGCTCGGTTTTGAACTGTGTGAGTCCTCTGCGCGCCCTTGCGGGCGGTTTCGCGTTTCTCGCTGTTTCTGTCACGCCGTCGATTTTCCGGATCGACGTGAAAGGCGGGGGTTTCTATTGGGCGAGCGCGCGGCCGTCCGAACGGTCGGGGCGGTACGTTTTCCGCACGGCTTCCGGAACCCTGATGAGCATCCGGAAGTCCGACGTCGCGGGAATTCGCGCCGCAACCATCCCGGCCAGGCCCGACGACACCCGGGACCTGGGCCCGACTTCTCCGGCGGCGGCCGCCCGAAATCAGAAACTGAACGCGGAAGAGCTCCGCTCGGCGAGGCCGGCGAAAGTCCGGTCGCTTTTCCGGCAGGACCCGTACCGGCCCGGAATCGGGATCGCGTACCCACCTTCGCCGAACGACTACAAGGTGGGGAAGACCTTCGCGTTCCCGTCGTCGGGCAAGGTCTACGAAGGGCCCCCTCCTACGAACGTTCCCGAGGGTCCGCCTCCGGCCCTCGAGCCTCCGCCGCCACCCCCCCCGAAACGTTAGGCGGCCTGTTAAACTCGCGTCCCGGTTCTCGGATGCGAAGTCCCGCAGAAGTTTCCCCGCGCGCCAGCAGCGCCGACGGGCGCCGAACCCGAGCGCTCGGCGACGGCGCCCTGCTGCTCGACTGGCCCTCGGCGACGGACTCCGAGGCGAACCGCAAGGCGAGGTCGATTGCGGAACACCTCGAGCAGTCCTCGCCGCAGGGTTTCCAGGACTGCGTCGTCGGCGCGCGGAGCCTTCTGCTCGTGTTCGACCCGCTCCGGTTCGACCCGGGCGCCGCTCTCCGGATGGCCCGTTTCTGGGAAAGCGACTTCGCCTCGCTCGCGCTTCCGGCGCTTCACGAGATTCCCGTCTGTTACGGTTCCACCGCGGGGATCGATCTCGAGCAGATCGCCGCGGAAAAGGGAATGGGGGGAGCGGAGTTCGTGAGAATCCACTCCGGGGCCGAATACCGCGTGGCGTTCCTCGGTTTCACGCCGGGCTTTGGGTACCTGACGGGGCTTCCGGAGGCTCTGGCGTCGCAGCGGCTCGCGACCCCTCGATTGTCGGTACCCTGGGGCTCGGTCGCGATCGGCGGCTCGTACACGGGCATCTATCCCTCGACGACGCCGGGCGGATGGAGACTCATCGGCCGCACCCCGATTTCCCTCTTCGATCCGTCGCGCGATTCGCCGGCCCGGCTTTCGCCGGGAGACCGTGTGAAATTCGTGCCGATCGAGCAATGGCGTTTCGCTGCGATGACCGGGGGAGGCGTCCGACCGTGAAGGCACTGCGGGTCCTCCGAGGAGGATTGCTCACGACCGTTCAGGACCTCGGAAGGGCGCGCTGCCGGCGCTGGGGCGTTGCCCCTTCGGGCGCGGCAGACCCCTTTTCGGCGCGCCTGGCCAACGTTCGGGCCGGCAACCCCCAGGGGGCCGCGGTCCTCGAGATGACGGCTTCGGGATGCCAGTTCGAGGTTCTGGTTCCGATTCGAATTGCCCTCGCCGGGGCGGACATGCCGGCCCTTGGAAACGGCGCACCGATCGACGCCCGGACCGCGGTGGAGCTTTCCTCGGGCGACCTCCTCGAGCTCGGGAGCGCGACGTCAGGATTCCGGACCTATCTCGCGGTGTCGGGCGGCATCGACGTTCCGGAGGTTCTCGGGAGCCGAGCCACGCATCTCTCGGCGGGGTTCGGGGGGTGGAACGGGAGGAGGCTCGAGCCCGGCGACGTGATCTCGATTTTCGACGTCGCGAGAGCTCCGGCGAAGGAAATCCCGGGGTCCTTCCCGGTCCCGGGCGCCCGGGCGGAGCTTCGGGCCATCCCGGGGCCGCAGATGGAGAGTTTTCCGGCAGAAACGATCCGGCAATTCTTCCAGGAGGAATTTCGCGTTTCGTCCCGGTCGAATCGAATGGGGTTGCGCCTGGAAGCGAGCCCGTCGGGCGAGGGCTTTTCCGGGGGGACCGCCGGGGTTCCCGAAATGGCGCCCGAAGGATCGGTTGCGGGGGCGGTGCAAGTTCCCCACGGTGGGGAACCGATCGTGCACATGCCGGAAGGGCCCGTGACCGGGGGATATGCGAGGATCGCGGCCGTGATCTCGGCAGATCTGGGATTGGCCGGCCAGCTGCGTCCCGGCGGGCTCGTGCGATTTCGCGAGACGACGATCGAGGAGGCTTTGCGGGCCCTTCGCGAACGGGAGATGATGCTTTCGGAAGGTCCGAGGTGAGCCGCGAAGTGGATCTCAACGCCGATCTGGGAGAGGGATTTGACGACGCGTCCCTCTTGCCCTTCCTCTCCTCGTGCAACGTGGCCTGCGGAGGCCATGCCGGCAGCGCCGAAACGATGCGTTCGACTCTGTCGGCGGCCCGGCGGTTCGGTGTCGCCTGCGGCGCGCATCCGGGCTTTCCGGACCGCAAGAATTTCGGCCGCCGGGAAATGCCCCTTACGCGCGCCGAGCTCTCCGCCACGATCTCGGATCAGATCGATCGTCTCGTCGAGGCGGCGTCCGGAACGGGGACGGCGCTCTCGCACATCAAACCGCACGGAGCGCTCTACCACGCCTGCAACCGCCGGGTCGACGTGGCGCGCTGTTTTCTCGAGACCACCGCCCGGCGTCAGCCCGCTTGGATCGTGGTCGGTCAGGCTGGATCGCTCTTCCTCGAAGAAGCCCGCCGCGCGGGCCTTCGCGTCGCGGCGGAAGGTTTCGCCGACCGGCTCTACCTGGACGACGGCACGCTCGCTCCCCGGGGCGTTGCGGGCGCGGTCTTCGAATCGGCGGAACGGGCGGCGGAACAGGCGCTTTCTCTGGTCGCCGGGGAGTTCGTCGAGGCCGCAAACGGGTCCCGGCTCACGGTGAAGGTCCAGACGATTTGCCTCCACGGAGATACTCCCGGCGCTTCCGGTTTCGCGAAAGCGATCCGCGCGCGGCTGGAAAAGGCGAACATCGAGATCCGGCCTCTCGGACACGCCGGGAAGTAACGAAATAACTGAAAAGAAAGGCGGCGAACGCCGTTTGCCCGGTCGAAGTCCAGCGCGGTGCGCGTTTTGATCGATCTGGTCAATCTGCATCATGGAACCGAGAGAGCCAGGGAACGATAATCCCCGTACCTTCGGAGGTGGAACATGCAGTTTCTCAGGCGGGCCCTCTTTCTCGGTCTGACCGCTGCGGGAGTCGCCGTACCGGTTCGCCGCGGCGTCGAGAGGGCGGCCCTTCCCAGCATCAGCGGGAGGGGCGACTCGACCTCGGCGCGAAAGATCTACGCGGCCAGCGACGCAGAGTTCTACATGTCCGAGGACCAGATCGGCTACATTCGCCCAGGACTTCACGTCACCGTCAACAGCGTCGTCATCCCGGCCGACCTGCGGCCGGTGGTGGACTTTTCGCTCTCGGACGATTTCAACCAGCCGCTCGATCGCGCCGGACAGGTGACGCCGGGACCGATTTCCGTCAGTTTCATCCTGGACTGGTGGGACCCGGTGACGAGGCACTACACGGCCTACACGACGAGGACCGTGACGACTCCCGCGTCCAGCCCCCACCCCGGAGTGACGGCTGTCCAGGCGGGCACCGACGCGAACGGCACCTTCACGGACCTCTCGCTCGGGCACGCCACCTACCGATTCAAGACCATGCTGCCTTCGGGATACGACGTCACGAAGACGCACACCCTCGGCCTCTACGCCACGCGGACCCTGACCGACATCCTGAACAAAAACTACTATGCCAACGCCGAGTTCGATTTTCGTCCCGATGCCGGCGCGGTCACAGACGTCTGGGACAAGACGACCAACTCGAGGTGCAATAGCTGCCACAATCCCCTTTCGGCTCACGGGGGCGCGCGCCAGGACGTCAAGCTGTGCGTGCTGTGCCATCAGCCGCAGACGGTCGATCCCGACACGGGCAATACGTTGGACTTCAAGGTCCTGATCCACAAAATCCACGACGGCGCGAATCTTCCGAGCGTCGCCGCGGGAACGCCCTACGAGATCATCGGGTTCAATCAGGCGGTCACCGACTTCTCGAAAGTCAAATTCCCGCAGGACATCCGGAATTGCACGACGTGCCATGCGGCGCCCGCGACGCAAGCGGCGAATTTCTTCACCGACCCGAGCCGCGCCGCCTGCGGCTCCTGCCACGACGACGTGAGCTTTGCGACCGGCGTGAACCATCCGGGGGGAATTCAGGTCGACGATTCGAAGTGCGCGACGTGTCACCAGCCGCAGGGCGTCGAGTTCGATGCCTCGGTGCTCGGCGCGCACACGATTCCGCTCAAGTCCAAGCAGCTGCCGGGGCTCAAGGTCGAGATCGTCAACGCGGCGAATACCTCGCCGGGCCAGAACCCGACCGTGACGTTCAAGATCACCAACGGAGACGGAGCGGCTGTCGATCCCAAGACCCTCGGGTCCAACCTCAATCTGATTCTGGGCGGGCCGACGGTGGACTATTCGATCAACCCGTTCCGGGAGAGGGCGGACGGAGCCGCGTTCAACGGCACCCTGTCGACGTACACGTTCCACGCGGCGATCCCGGCGAACGCAACCGGAACCTGGGCGATCGCCGCCGAGGCCCGGCGGACGGTCACGATCGACGTCGGGGACTCGGATCAGAATCCGTCGGTGACCGAGGGCGCGATCAATCCCGTCTTCTATATTCCCGTGACCGATTCGACACCCCAGCCGCGGCGCCAGGTCGTCGACATCGCGAAATGCAACGTCTGCCACGACCAGCTCTCGCTGCACGGCGGCCAGCGGTTCGTCGTTGAGGAATGCGTGATCTGCCACAACCCGAACGCGAACGACAAGGCCCTCCGCCCGGCGGACGCCGGGTCTCCCGAGTCGATCTCCTTTCAACGCCTGATCCATCGGATCCATACGGGCGAAAACCTCACGCATGACTACACGATTTACGGGTTCGGCGGGAGCGTGAACAACTTCAATGATGTTCTCTTTCCGGGCGATACGCGGGACTGCCAGAAGTGTCACGTCGCGGGGGCGTACACGCCTCCTCTTCCGCTGACGAATCTGCCCGTTCAGACTCCGCCCCCCCCGCAGGAGTGGTACACGCCCCAGCAGACGACTGCGGCGGCGTGTCTCGGCTGCCACGACACGCAGGAAGCGGCGGCCCATGCCTTCGTGATGACGGCCCCTTTCGGGGAGTCGTGCGCGGCGTGCCACGCGGCCGACGACGAGTTCGCGGTCGACCGGGTGCACGCGCGGTAGCCGGGGCAACCGGATCGAAGAGGGCGCAATGAAGAGGGATCGAGGAGTCCTGACGGCGATCCTGGCGCTCACCCTGGGCGCAGCGGCGGTTTCGATCCGCGCCGCGCAGGCCCCAGCGCCGACGGCGGGTGAGCCGCCCCCCGCGGCGTCGCCGGCCGCGGAAACGCCCGCCTGCGCCGATTGCCACGACGAGGCGAAGGCGTTCCCGCGCAACCCCCACGCGCACCTCCTGAGCCTGGCGAAAACGGGTGTTGCCGGCGAGGCCGTGTGCGCGACCTGCCACGGAGAGACGGCCGCGCACGTCGCCTCGTCTGGAGAGAAGCCGGTCTCGAGGCCGATGCGCGGACTCGACGGCGCGACCTTCTGCCTGACCTGCCACGACTCCACCGCGACTCACCGCTCCTTTCGGAACAGCGTGCACGCGAATTCGGCCGCCGTGAACTGTCTGAGCTGCCATTCCATGCATGCGTCCGAGCCGAAGGCGGCCCGGCTGCTCGCGCGAATGCCCGTCGAGTTGTGCGCCTCCTGCCATCCGGGCCAGGCGGCGTCGTTTCATGACAAGCCGTTCGCGCATCGGCTCGAAGGCGGAATGGACTGCGCTTCGTGCCACGATCCTCACGGAAAGCGCGGCGAATCGGCGCTGCGATTCACCCGCGCCGGCGAGCTGCCGTGCGTCTCGTGCCACTCGGAAAAGCGCGGGCCTTTCGTGTTCGAGCACGTGTCCGGAGTGGCCGGGGACTGCATGAGCTGCCATCAGCCTCACGGGTCGTCGAACCCGCACCAGCTCATCCGGGCTCGGGTCGATCAGATGTGCCTCGAATGCCATTCGACGCTCGTTTCGTCGACACTCGGGTCCCAGCCCCCGTCGTTCCACGACCTTCGGCTTCCGCGATATCAGAATTGCACCACCTGCCACACGGCGGTTCACGGGTCGAATCGATCGCCGGCGCTGCTCAAATGATTGGCAGAACGATGAAGATCGCGCGCGTGATTCTGGTTCTGGCGTTTTCTGTGGCGGCGGGACGGCGCGTTTCGGCGCAGGCCGTGCCGCTCGACGTCGAGGCGGGCTATCGCTTCGTCGACGTGTCGGGGAATTCGCAGATGTATCGAAGCCAGATCAACGAGCGGGACGGCTTTCTTCTCCGGTCGTTTCTCCTGAGCTCTCCGGGTCCGACGGCCATGTTCGACACCTTCCGCGTCGACGCCAGCGACCTCGGCGCGGGTCCCGCCGGGTCGTTCGGAGCGCGCGCGAGCCTGACGGGGAAGTATGACCTGCACTTGAGCTATCGCCGCACGGAGCTGTACAGCGCCCTTCCGGGCTTCGCGAATCCGCTTCTCGACGAGGGGATCCTTCCCGGAGAGCAAACCTACAGTCGCGTTCGCCACGTCCTCGATGTCGAGCTGAAGCTTCTGCCCGGCGAATGGATCACGCCGATTCTGGGCTACACGAGCAATCGCAACAGCGGCCCCGGTCGCACGACGTATCACGTCGGCCAGGACGAGTTTCGCCTCACCGATGAGCTGGACGACCGCGACGAGGAATTCCGGGTCGGCGCGGACTTCGATGCCGGTCCGGTCTCGGGACAGGTCCTCCAGGGGTGGCGAAGGCTGCGGGAAGTCGAGACGCAGAGTCTCGCGCCGGGAGCCGGGGGCGGCAACGATCCGGGAACGGTTCTCGGGGTTCCGGTTTCCCTGACCGACTTGAACCGCTCGACGAAGACCGTCGCGAACACGCCCGTGACCAGCGCGTACGTGACGGGCCGGTTCGGCGAGCGCGTCAAGATCGTGGGCTCCTATCTTTATGCCGCCGCGGAAGGAGACACCGGGTCTCAGGAGGACCTCACGGGGAGTCTTGTGTCTTTTGAAATCAGCCGTTTCTTCGGCGGGCTCGCCGACACGACTTCCGCTCGCGCCCGGAACACGATGTGGAGGGGAGGAGGCCGGGCCGAAGTGAGCCTCGCCGAGGGGGTCGATCTGGTCGCGGGATACACGAAGAATCACACCGAGCTCGACGGGTTCGCGCTCATCTCCAGTCTCTATATGGATTCCGTGACGTTCGGGGGCCAGGATCCAAAGGATCTGCTTGCGGTCCTCCAGGCCGACACGTCGGTCGAGCGGACCGACGAGGTCTTCGACGCGACGATCGAAGCCCGCCGGTTCGGGCCGCTCGCCGTTCGGGCCGGATGGTCCCAAACGAGACAGGACGTCATCGTGGCGGAAGACCCCTCCGAGATCGTCCTTCCGGGGGGCCAGGGCGGGGCGTTTCGCCGAACGATCCGGTCGCTGGAAGCTGGCGCGACCTTTGCTCAAAATGGCGTGAGCCTGGGGGCCGACTTTCGCCGCGAGCGCGCCGACGATGCGGTCCTTCGGACGGATTTCCTCGATCGCGACCGATACCGCCTGCGCGCCGCCTGGAACATGAAAGAGATCTTCCGGCTGAGCGCGGCTGCCGAGCAGATCGATTCTTCGAACGATCGAACCGGGGTCGGATACGACGGACGTCTGCGGCAATACGGCGGGACCCTCGAGGGTTGGCCGGCGAAGATCCTTCGCCTCCGGCTCTCCGCGGAGAAGTATCAGGCCGACAGCAAGATCCTCTTTCGGGTGCCCCAGACTTTCGACACCGACCGCTCGATCCACGAGGAGGACGGCCGGTCGCTGGAAGGCGGGTTTTCGCTTCTTCTGTCCCCGGTCTCGGTGGAAGGGGCTTACGGCCGGTTCAGGAATGGCGGTTCGTTTCCCTTCGACATCGACCGCGCGAGCGCGCGAGCTTCCGTGGACGTGACGAAGAATGCTTCGCTCATCGCCGAGTGGCGCAGGGACAAATACCGCGAGGGTGCGGCCGCCGAGAGCGGGCTGGGTTCCTACGACGCGAACCGCTACGGCCTGTTCGTTCGCTGGCGTCAGTAAGAACGCCGACCGGTCCCGAACGCCCGCCATCCCGTCGAAGCCGCCCCGGCGGCGAGCGCTGCGACCCATTGCGCGAGGGTCGGAAGCCTGGCGTGGAGGATGGAAGCGGTGGATGGGATCGCCAGCAGAAGGGGAACGCTCGCCGCGACCGGCAGAACGATCGGCCAGAACCTCGCGGCTTTCGGCGCGGGGACTCGCCGCCAGGGTCGGTCGCCCGCCCGCTCCGCCCACATGATGAAGAGAGTGCCGGTCACCAGCGCGGCGAGCGCGAATCCTCGAGCCGCGTCCTCGCCGCCCGCGAGCGCCGCCGCATAAATTCCGAGCACGGCAAGCGCGAGGGCCGCACCGCTGAGCACCGATCGGGCGGACGTTTTTCCGCCGAGGAGCATCGCTTCGGGTGATCGCGGCGCGCGTCTCATGAGGTCGGGAGCGGCGGGCTCGCCCTCGAAGAGGAGGGCCGAGACCGGGTGGACGATGAGCTCGAGCCAGACGAGGTGGACCGGGAGCAGGAGCAGCGGAAGGCCGAGCAGGGGGGGCGCGATCGCGAGGACGACGATGGGGACGTGGAAAGCCACCAGGTATCGAAACGACTTTTCCAGGTTGTCGTAGATCCGCCGACCCTCCCGAACGGTTTCGACGATCGATCCGAAATTGTCGTCGAGAAGAACGATGTCGGCAGCCGCTCTCGCGACTTCGGCGGCGCGGCCACCCATGCTGATTCCGATGCTCGCGCGGCGAAGAGCCGGCGCATCGTTGATGCCGTCTCCGGCCATCGCAACGACTTCTCCGCTGTTGCGAAGCGAGTCCACGATCGCATATTTCTGCTCCGGCAGGATCCGAGCCAGGATCGACGCTTCACGGACCCGGCGCTGGAAGCTCGGTGGATCGAGGCGAGCCAGTTCCTCGCCGGTCACGACGGCGGTGCCGAGCATCGGGATCCCCGCGCCTTCGGCGATGGCGCGGGCCGTGACGGGGTGGTCCCCGGTGACGAGCTTGATCGAAATGCCGGCCGTGCGGCATTGAGCGATGGCGGCAGCGATCTCGGGTCGAATCGGATCGCGGAATCCGAGAAATCCGATCAGGGCAAGCGCGGATTCGTCGGCCGCGCGGTCTGCGGCCTCGCCGGGTTCGGTCTTTCCGGCGACGGCGAGCACCCGGAGTCCCGCCGCGGCCAGGGAGGTGTGGCGGGCTCGCGCCTGTTCCATGGCTTTCGGGGTGAGCGCGCAGTGTTCCAGGATTCCTTCGAACGCACCTTTTGCAGAAACGACGAGGTGTGAGGAAAGGGGTTCGGTTTGCCACACGTGGGTCATGTGCTTTCCACGGCTGTCCCACGAGTGGTCGCGGACGAGCACAGCTTTTCCATGGACTTCGCCGGGATCGACCCCGGCCGAGCGCGAGTATTCCAGAACTGCCTTTTCCAGGGGGTCGGAGGGGTCAATCTCGCAGGCCAGGACGGCGGCCTTGAGGAGGTCGATGTCGCGGGAGGCGCCGAATGGAACGGCCGACTCGAGGACGAACTCTCCGCGGGTCAACGTACCCGTCTTGTCAGTGCAGATCACCGTGGTCGAACCGAGTGTCTCGACGCTGGCAAGCCGCCGAACGAGGACGCGCCGGCGGGAAAGCCGCCACGCGCCGAGGGAAAGGAAGAGAGTGAAAACGAGGGGGAACTCCTCTGGCATCGCGGCCATCGCAACGCTGATCGCGGAGACGAGCGCTTGCGAGAGAGAGTGCCCTCGAGCCCAGGCGAGGACGAAAACCGCCGCCGAAACGAGGATTGCGGCGCGGACGAGAACGCCCACGGCCCGGGAGGTCTTCTTCTGGATCGGTGTCGGGGCGGCGGGGGCGTCGGACACGAGGCTCGCGATTCGTCCGTATCGAGTCTCGAGCCCCGTCCGGGAGACCTCGCCGCCGCCCTGTCCGGTCACCGCGCGAGATCCGGCGAAAAAACTCGACCCCTCGACCTTGTCGACGGGAACCGATTCGCCGGTCAGCATCGACTCGTCGATCGAAAGGTTGGCCGCCCAGACGATCGTCCCGTCCGCATGGAGCACGTTTCCCTCTCGGATCACGAGCGCGTCTCCCGGCACGATTTCCTCCGTCGGAATGTCGATCCGCACTCCGTCCCGGACGACGGTGGCCCGAGGTGATACCGCCGCCGCGAGCTTCTTCAGGGCCGAACGGGACCGCGACTCGAGCAAGACATCGACCGCGAGGACGGGAACAAGGGCGGCAAGGAGCACGAAAGCGTCGCGTTTCTCTCCGGCGGCAAAGGCGAGGGCCGACGCGGCGAGCAGCATGATTCCCATCGGATCGGCAAGCGTTCGGAGGATTTCGCCCGCCGTGGCGCTGCGCCCGGATGGAACGAAGCGGTTCGGGCCGTGGACCGTGAGCCTCTTCGCTGCTTCGGCACCGGACAGCCCTCCAAACTCCGGCCGTGTCATCCGATCAGGGCGCAAGCCGGCGGTTACGCGCGCCGGAGGAGGGATGGGGATTCGGGCCTCAGAGAAGTTCCTTGCGGCGCAGGTCGCGAATCACGCGAATGGCGAAGAGTGCGAGGCCGAGCGCGATGAGCGGCTGGCCGACGAACATGAAAGCGGTCAGCGTGTAGGGAGTTTCCCGAATGAGGAGAGCGAGACAGACGAAGACGCCCGCCGCGGTCAGGGCGATGGAGGCGCGGTCCAGTCCGGAAAGCTTCGGAGTCTCGGTCATCGGGAGGCTTTCACGGCAAACTTGGGGTGGGCCGGCCCGTGACAATCCAGGCACGACATGTCACCCGCGACGAGGTGTTTCTGGTCTTCGACGGAATGGGCTTCCGGGTTGAGGAACTTCTGCGACTGGCCGTGGCAGGAGAGGCAGCGCCGGTTCGAGTAGGGACGGGCGATTTTCAGGGGAAGCGAATAGTCGTGCAGCGTGTAGCGGACCACATGGCCGAGGCCCTCCCATTTCGCCTTGACCGTCCCGAACATGCCGTAATCGCTGTGGCACGTGTAGCAGTGGTTTTCCTGAATGTAACGGTTCTTGAAGTGAACCGCCGCGAGAGAGTCGCTCGCCGGGTTCTGGAGATCGGAGACATAGGGCGTCATGACGTGGCAGGCGCCGCAGGACTCGACACTCTTCGATTTCTCCAGCCCGTAGGAATAACCGAAGAAGATGATGACGACGGGCAGGATGGCGATCCCCACGAGCAAGTTTCGCTTGAGCGAAGACGTCAGCCCGCGGCGGCCCGAGGCCCACCACGTCGCGATCAGCACGCCGAGGTCGACGATCGCGAGCCCGATGCCGAGGCCTTGAGCCCACTCGGAGGACGTCCCGATCCAACCGGTCGGGCGCAAGGGCGGCGCGAGGGCGGCGCTCGCAATCGCGGGAGCGAGCCCGGCGATCAAGGCGGCCGCGACCACGCGCGGTTCGGGGAATTTGCATTCCATCATCGATCTTTCGCGAATCTTTCTTTACACTATCGGAGTGGACCTTCGGTGTCCAGGTTCCCAGCCATCCGGGCGATCCCCGCGGCAGGATAACGGTAGTGCCCGCCGGGAGTTCGGCGCGCCGGAACCCGCCCTTCCCGCGCCCACCGGGTGACCGTTGAGGGCGAAACCTGGAAGATCCTCGCGACGTCTCCGCGCGAGAGCCAGAGCTCCGGGACTCGCCCGGCGGTCTCGGGGTACGGCTCGGGGG
>JBOGJO010000335.1:0-2966 GCA_050747885.1 Thermoanaerobaculia bacterium | reverse complement strand
GATCACCAATGCCCGACTGACTTCCGGCAATTTCGACTCCGTTCAAGCTGCCTCTGATCGACATGTTCGCGAGAACGGAAGAACTCGAGACGGTCGCTTCGTAGCTTACGAGATAGGTTCCCGTTGTTGCGCACGTGAACGTCGCGGTGCCCGCCGTGTGCGTCCAGCCGTTCAACTGACCGTTGGCACTGAACGTGATGTCCTGGAAAATAAATGCGGCCGCGGGAGTCTGGGTGGTTGTGTCGTAGGCGAAGGCGTAGTCCGCGTTCGTGACGCTCGGCCCCGTCGGGCCGGTCGCTCCCGTAGGACCGGTCACACCCGGAACGCCCTGCGCGCCTGTCGGTCCCTGAGATCCGGCGGGTCCCGCTGGACCGGTGGATCCCGCCAATCCGGCCGCGCCCGTCGGACCGGTCGCTCCGGTGGACCCGGTCAATCCGGTGGCTCCGGTCGGCCCTGTCGGTCCGGCCGGTCCTGTGGGCCCTGTGGGCCCCGTGGGCCCGGTGACTCCCGTTGGGCCGGCGACTCCGGTTGGGCCGGTGACGCCCGTGGGTCCGATTGGTCCGGTGGGCCCGATGACGCCTGTGGGTCCGGTCACACCTGTTGGTCCCGTGGGTCCGGTCACGCCTGTTGGTCCCGTGGGCCCTGTCGGTCCGGTGCTTCCGATGCTGGCGAGAAGATTCCAGTTCCCGTCGCTGCCCGGGGTTCCCGTGCAGCCGCTGACGTTCCTGCAGAAGTAGCTCGACCCGTTGAACTGAACGGCATCGCGATAGTTGTAGGAAATCGCGGACCAGGTTCCCTGCCAGTTGATTCCCACCGGTCCGGTCGGTCCCGTGGGACCCGTCGCTCCGGTGACGCCCTGGATTCCCTGGGCTCCCGGGTTCCCCTTGTCGCCCGCCGCTCCCGGCGGACCTCTCGGGCCCGTGGGACCCGTCGGGCCCGTCGCGCCGTTTCCGAGGCCGCCCTGGAAAAGCATCTCGAAGCCGGAGGAATCCTGGCTCTCGTTGGCGATCTGAGCGCCCGCGAAAATCACGTTGCCCGTCGAGGCGGCGGCCAGTGTCGAAGTGGAGCTCGCCACGACGGTGCCCACCAGACGTGCGTTCGTCGTCGCAATCGCGGGAACGATGTCGGTGACGTTGGCCTGGAGGTGCTCGAATCCGCCGAGCGCGTAGTCCTTGCCTCCGATGACGTTGCCAAGAGCGTCAACGATGTCGACGTGGAAAGTCGCGGGGTTTCCCGTCGTTTCCACCATCGCGAAGTTGTAGCGAAAGTTTTCGTTTGCTCCCTGGTTGATGCCCTGGATCGTGGAAGACTCGCCCGGCTGCAGGGCAAAGAGGGAAGGAACTCCGGCAAAGAAAAGGCCCGTGCTGGCGCCCAGGTCCTGTCCGGTGGGGAGGTTGAAGATGCGCGAGGAAACGAACACGTCGCCGCTGGAAGCCACGATGTGCCCGGCGCCGAGAGCGGCAGTAAGGCCGAATTTCGTGAAGATGACGTCCTCGTACATCTTCGTCTCGCCGGGGAGAAGAGTGTCGGAAAACGACGCCGGATTCGGATTGGCTTGACCGGAGGCGAGCAGGAAGAAGCCGAACGAAACGGGCTGACTGGACGAGAGGTTCGTGATCCACACCGTCGTGTAGAACTGCGCGCCGTTGGCTCCCTGCACGCGCCCGATCGAGGTCAGGTACACGTCGCTCGAAGCAAAGCCCGCGTGCGCCGGAGGAGACGCCATCAGCGACGTCGCGATCGCAAACATGACCAGCGTGACCCGTTTCATCAGCCCCCAATTGAGCTCAGTTTTCGCGATCCGCTCTCCCGCGGGATACTATTCACCCCCCCCCAGTTGTGTCAAAGGGATCTTCAAATCGGGATTTTGACGGATACGGGCGGCCGCCGGGTCGCGTTTCAAATCCCGGCGTCCCGACCAATTTCCGGATAACCCGATCCTCAGGGCCGCCCTTTTCGGTCGACCTCCTTGCGATGGCCGATGCGAAGCACGAGGTATCCCGTTCGGGTGACGGCATAGATAACCCAGTGGTCACCGACGCGCAAACGGAAAAGCCCTGAGAACTCTCCCTTCAGCGCTATTCCGGCGGTTCCTTCCGTGGCGAGGATCTTCTCGACTCGTCCGACGATCTTGAGCGCCGCCGCGCGGTCGAGGCGCGAGAGGTCCTTCGCGACCGAGGCCTTGTATTCGATCGCCGGGGTTTCAGCGCCGGCCAAGCTTCTTCTTGAATTCCTGCGAGGTCAGGATGGCGTCGTCCTTGTCCCGCAGCCGGTCGAGCGCGATCTGATAATCCGCGAACTCGGCGAGGTATGAGTCGAGCGCCCGCTGAACGACGTACGCCTTGGGGCGATCGAGCGTGCTCGCGGCGTCCTCCAGACCCTTGGCCGTTTCGTCCGAGAGACGGATGGACAGAGTCTTCGACATCCCGGTGTAATTGTAACACAGTGTGTGAAAAGGCGCGGGGATCCTAATCTTCCCCCTTCAACTTCTCGAACGCGTTTGCGATCGTCTTGTCCCCGCCCGCGGTGGCGCGCCCACCGCTTGAGCGCGCGACTCGCGGGGTTTTTCAGCAGCCTGCTAGAAGTGCGTCCGCGTTCCGAGCTGCAGGCTCGTGTCGTTCGTCTTGTTGTCGACGACGACGCCCCCGATGATGGCGCGTCCCGCCGTCACCTGGACCACGACCGTGTCGTTGTTGCCGAGGCCGATCCCGGGAAAGATCGCCGAGGCGGCATCCAGATCGAATTCGTCCGCCCCGTAAGTCTTCGTCGAGCTCGCGATGAACGTTCCGTTGGAGTCGGTCAACTTGAACGAGAGGGTCGCGCCCTCGCTGAGCGCGCGGACGGCGATGTTCATCCGAAATTCGCTGAAATCGTTCGGTGCGACGAGAACGACGGACCTGTTGGTCTCGATCACGAACTCGTCGCCGGGCCGCACCATGGGCTCCGAGAAGCCGGCGGTCCCGGCG
>JBOGJO010000334.1:0-5982 GCA_050747885.1 Thermoanaerobaculia bacterium | reverse complement strand
AGACTCCGGCGGCATACGTCGTCTTCGATCTCATCGTGTCCTCGGATGGGAAGTCGCTCGTCGAATCGCCGTTGAAGGAGCGGCGGCGGCGCCTCGAGAAATTCATGCGGGATTTTGCCGTGAACCGTTCCGGAGTTTTGCTCTCGCCGGCGACGACGGACATCCGGCAGGCGAGGAAATGGCTTTCGATGGCGGGCGGCGGCCTGGACGGGATCGTGGCCAAGCGACTGGATGCCGCTTACCGATCCGGCGAGCGAACCGGCATGCAGAAGGTGAAGGTGATTCGAACGGCCGACTGCGTCGTGGGAGGTTTCCGATACGCGTCGGGGAAAAGAGTCGTCGGGTCCCTGTTGCTCGGCCTGTACGACGACGGCGGCAAGCTCCACCACGTCGGCTTCACGTCCGGAATCTCGGCGCGGGAGCGCGGGCCGCTGACGAAGAGGCTCGAGGCGCTCGTCTCGCCTCCCGGGTTCACCGGAAAGGCCCCGGGCGGCCCGAGCCGCTGGAGCACGGAGCGGAGCGCGGAATGGAAGCCGCTCGCGCCGAAGCTCGTCGCCGAAGTCCGGTACGACTCGTTCTCCGGGGGCCGCTTTCGCCACGGAACGGGGTTTCTACGCTGGCGGCCCGACAAGAAACCGCGCGCATGCACGCTCGATCAGGTCGAGCTCTCGCGCCGGTCGGTCCCGATTTCGTTCGCGAGACTTCGGACCTGACTCGACTCCGGCGGTTACGTCCTTCTCTTGAATCTCCCGCTCGGGCGAAATCGGGCGTGTGGCGTGTCCCGGCCGATTCTCCCGCGCAAGTCTGCGGGAATCCGGCTAGAATCGCGGCCGTGCGGTACCTCAAGCGCGTGCTCGCGGTTCTCGGTCTCGGAATCCTCGCGGTGACGGCGTTCGCGGCGTGGAAAATCGGGCCCCGCAACGTCCTCGGGATGCTGCGCTATGACACGCGCCACGAAGGGTCGCTCCGCGTTGGCGACCGGGCGCCCGATGCGATCCTGCGCCTTCCGGACGGATCCGGGACGACGCGCATTTCCGATCACATCGGAGGGAAGCCCCTCGTTCTCGTCTTCGGCAGCTTCACGTGACCCCCGTTCCGCCGCTCGGTCGGGCGGATCGCGAAGATTTTCGACGAGTACCGCGGTCGCGCCGAATTTTTGACGGTCTACATCCGCGAGGCGCATCCGATCGACGAGTGGAAGATGCCCGAAAACGACGATCAGGGTGTGTGCTATCCCCAGCCCCACACTCTGTCGCAGAGGCTCGCGATCGCGCGCGATTTCATCAGCCGGTTTCACTACGCGCTGCCGCTCGCCGCCGACACGATGGACAACCGCGCCGACTTTCTCTACGGCGGGTGGCCCGAGCGGATCTACGTCATCGACGAGACAGGGCGGATCGCTTTCAAGGGAAAGCTCGGCCCGTTTGGCTTTCACCCGGAGGAGCTTTCGATCTGGCTCGCGAAGCGTTTCCCGCGGCGAGCGGATCTTTCAGCGGAGGGCTTTCCGGAGCAACGAGCCCGCTCGCTTCGATAGGCCCTTCTTTTTCCGCCCGCGCGCGATCGTTCCGGACGCCGCCGCGAGCGCGGACAGAAGCGTCGCGACGAACTCGATCTTTCTCGGCGTGTCGAGCCTCTTCCATTCCTTGACGGAGCTTTCAACGGCGCGGCGGGTGGCCGCTCCGGCCGAGCCGACGGCCTTCTTCGTTGCGTTGCCCCCCTTCCGGGAGAGGCGCGAGATCTTCGAACCGGTCCGGGAGGCGCTCCTGGACACCTCCAGGAGCATCCTGCGGAGGGCTCGGGCCTGCCGCGAGGCCGCCCCCGCGGGAGATTTTCGTTTCGGGGGCGCCTTCCGGGCGGGCTTGCGGGCCGCGGCGGCGCGGGTCCGCGATTTCCTGGCCGTGGATGCCTGATTTGTTTCGCTTTCGGTCATGTGTTCCTCCCTTTGAGGCCTCGAGTTTACCTCGGATCACTTTTCCTTCGAATCTCCTTCGAAGAGATCTTCCGAATCGCGGCGGCGCGCTCTTTTCCGCGATCGCGGGCCGTTGAATCGGGAGTGTTGGAGGGGCGATGTCGAGCCGGAACGGCTTGCGCGCGGGAGGAAGCGAGCTTTTCCCAGGTTTTTCGAAAATCCTCCGGAATGGGGCTTTCCGCTCGGATCGGCCGTCCACCGTGCCGGAAACCGAGCGTTCGCGCGTGCAGCATTTGCCGCGACGCGGAAATCCGCGCCGGCGGAAAGGCCTTGGGCCGGTACACGGCGTCGCCCAGGACCGGGTAGCCGAGAGCGGCGAGGTGCACGCGGATCTGGTGGGTTCGACCCGTTTCGAGACGAAGGGAGACGAGGGTGGCGCCGCCGCGGCGCTCGATCACTTGATAGTGAGTCACCGCCGGAATTCCCTCTTCTCCGCGTCGCGCGGTTCCGCGTCGGCGATCGCCGCGGTCCCGAACGAGGTCGAGGCCGATGGTTCCCGAATTCAGCTCGACCCGTCCTTCCACGATGGCCACGTACTCCCTCTCGACCTGGTGCCGCCGGAAGAGCTCCTGGAGCTCGCGAAGCGCTTCCCGGGTTCTCGTGAAGACGAGGACGCCCGAAGTGTCCTTGTCGAGGCGGTGCACGACGCCGACGAACGGGCGCTTCCCATGACGGTACTGGAGATAGGAGTTGACGCGCGAGAGCAGGGTGTCCTTTTCCTTCGCTTCGGTCGGAACCGACAGCAGGCCCGCCGGTTTCTCGACCAGCAGAAGGTCCTCCTCCTCCCGAAGGACGCGGAGGTTCGATCGAACCTTGCCGAGAGCCGGCCGGTTGAGGTCGAGACGAACGGAAGCGGCCTCGGTCACGGCCGTTCCCGGCTCGCGACAGGGGGATCCTTCGAGGTCGACCCGTCCCGTCTCGACGTACTCCCGGGCCTTCCGGCGTGAAAGCGAGAACTTGACGGAGACGAGCTGGTCGAGGCGCATTCGCTCGAAGTCTACGCCGTCCCGTCATTGCGAGCGAAGCGAAGCAATCTGATCCGGAATTCTCGAGATCAGATCGCCGCGTCGCGCGACGAGTCGCGCTCCTCGCGATGACATCGATCGACTTCACGCTTATCATCCGGGCATGCACGATTTTGCGGGCAGGAGAAGGAGATTCGCGGAGCTGCTCGGCGGCGCTCCGGCGGTCGTGCCCGCGGCGAGGGTGCTCTATCGATCGCGCGACACCCAGCATGTCTTTCGTCAGGATTCGGATTTCGCCTACCTCACCGGATATCCCGAGCCGGATGCCGTGGCGGTCTTTCATGGCGACGCGTTTTATCTCGCGGTCCGGCCTCGCGATTCCGTTCGGGAGGCCTGGGACGGGGCGCGGCTCGGGGTGGAGGCGGTCGAGAGCTACGGGGCAATCGGCTGCGCTCTCGAAAAGCTGCCCGACCTTCTCGCGAGCTGTCTGTCGGGGAGCGGGAGGATCGGCTTCCCCCTGCGCCGGAATCCCAGGCTCGACCGCTGGCTCTCCGAGTTCCTTGCGTCTCGGACGGGTCTGCCGTCTCCGGAATTGTTCGACCCTTCCGTCCCGATCTCCGAGCTGAGGCTCGTGAAAGAGCCCTCCGAGATCGAGCTCCTGGAAAAAGCCGCAAGGATCTCTTCCGGGGCCCACGCCCGGGCGGCGGAGGCGATTCGGCCGGGGATCTATGAGTACCAGGTTCAGGCCCTGCTGGAGTTTCACTTTCGCGACGGCGGCGCTTCGGGTCCGGCATATCCTTCGATCGTCGCCTCCGGCGCGAACGCGACGACGCTTCACTACCATGAGAACACCCGGAAGATCGAGGAGAAGGACACGGTTCTGATCGACGCCGGAGCGGAGTTTGCTCTCTACGCGTCCGACGTCACTCGAACGATCGGCGCGTCGGGCGCGCCGACGGGGGAGAGGGGGGCTCTGGGGGAGGTCGTTGCCGCGGCGCAGCGCGAAGCGATCGATGAATGCCGGGCGGGGCGGACGTTCGACGACGTGCACGGAGCGGCCCAGAGGGTTCTGGCGCGGGGTCTCAGGGATTTCGGAATCCTCGACGGTTCGGCCGAAGAAATCCTCGCCACGGACCGCCAGAAGCCTTTCACGATTCATCGGACGAGCCACTGGCTCGGGCTGGATGTCCACGATCCGGGCTCGACGCATCCCGGCGGCTCGCCGCGGGTCCTGCGACCCGGGATGGTCCTGACCGTGGAGCCGGGCCTTTATTTTCGCGAGGGAAGCGGCGCTCCGGCGAGATGGCTCGGCCTCGGTGCGCGGATCGAGGACGATGTCCTGATTACTTCCGACGCTCCGCGCGTGCTTTCGAGGGATTGACGGTGCAGGACAAGATGGCCACCCGAAACCGCGTCGTCAACGCGATCTACTCGGCGACGTTCTATCTGTGGTTTCCCGTCTTTCGCGCAATGACCCGCGTGCTTTCGCGGCGCCGACTCGAATGGTTCGCTCGCCAGACGATCGGCCGGTACTTTCGCTGCCGTCCGAAATACCTCGCCGCCATTCGGAACAACTACGCCCAGATCTTCCGCGAGCCTTCCGGCTCCGCGAAAGTTATGACCGCGGCGAGCGAGATGATCGACCAGCATTCCTACCACTGGATCGACTTCTTCTACGTCTCGCAGCGCAGCTTTACCGAGGCCCAGTCGTTGATTGCCGGAATCGAGGGTTACGGGAGGATCATCGAAGCGGAACGCCGGGGAAAGGGCGTGATCCTCGCGACGGCGCACCTGGGCAACTGGTACCTCGGAGGCATGCTGCTCGGCGGCCTCGATCACCCGATCAACGTCGTTCTGAAGCCGGACCGGTTCCCCATCGTCGAAAAATTCCGCAGCGACATCCATCGGAAATGGGGCGTCGAGGAGATCCCGGTCGGCGAGACCTTCCTTTCGGGCGTCGCCGTCGTGCAGGCCCTCGCTCGCGGCAAGACTCTCGGAATCCAGTGCGACCGCGATTTCAACAATACGGGCGTTGCCGTCGAGTTCTTCGGCCGGTCGGCGTTCTTTCCGCGCGGTCCTTTCACGGCGGCGATGGTGTCGGGCGCCGCCGTGCTGCCTTCGTTCATCCTTCGGGAAGGCGACCGGTACCGCATCGTGATCGAGGAGGAGCTTCCCGTCTCGCGCGGCGGCGACCACGCGGCGGACCTTCAAGCCAACGTGGAACGCTTCGTGCGGTTGCTCGAATCGTATGTCCGGAGGTATCCGACGCAGTGGTACTGCTTCTACCCGTTCTGGGACGATCCGAGCCGGAGGGAGGCGAAGGCCGCTGGTTCGAGCCGAACCCGGCGAAGGGCCGAGGGCACCTGAGAGCAGGAACTCGATTCTGTCATTGCGAGGAGCGAAGCGACGAAGCAATCTACCCCGGGGTCGATCGCTTCGCGGAGCCCGCCGCGAGCGCCAGGGCAGATTGCTTCGCTTCGCTCGCAATGACAGGAGCGTGGCGGCTCGCAATGACAGGAGCGTGGCGGCTCGCAATGACAGGAGCGTGGCGGCTCGCAATGACAGTTGTTACGCCGGCTTCCTCGCCGTGATCGCCCCGACGAAGAACTTCGGAAATTCCTTCGCGAGCTCCTCGACGTCCGGGAGGATCTCGATCTTTTCGAACCCGGCCCGCGCCAGCGCGGCGCGCCAGTTGTCCGGGGTCAGGAACCCGTGGGTGGGGCGGGTTTCGGGATCTTTCACGACGTTGACGAAATTCTCCAGGAAATTGAAGATGTATTCGACGTAAATCGGCTGTCCCGGCTTCGGGCGCACGCATTCGGAGAAGACCGCCGCGCCGCCGGGCTTCAGGACCTCCCGGATGAACCGAAGCGTCGCGCCGAGGTCGTGCGCGACGTGGATCGTGTTGACGGCATACACGAGGTCGAGGCTGTTTTCCGGAATTCCCTGTTCCACGAGCGAAACGTTCATGTCGAGCTTGCGGGCTTCCAGGGCCACTCCCGGAAATCTCGCCCGCAGCGACCGCTCGCCCCGGCGCAGGAACGTCGG
>JBOGJO010000333.1:0-1073 GCA_050747885.1 Thermoanaerobaculia bacterium | reverse complement strand
CTTCGGCATCGCCTGCGTCGCGTCGCCTTGCATCTTGCCCCGCGGCGCTCCGAACGACGCTACAGCTATTTCCGGGACGGGACACTAGGAGCTCTCCGGTCGACGGGATGGACGAGCCCTGTTTGGTAGGATGACCGGTGATGGTCACCCGCCAGCGACACGAAACCGTCTGCGTCCCGGTCGGCGGCGTCCAGGTCGGAGGCGGCGCGCCGGTTGTCGTGCAGTCGATGACGAACACCGACACCGCGGACGCCGCAGGAACCGCGAAACAGTGCATCGAGCTCGCGCAGGCCGGCTCCGAGCTCGTCCGCGTGACCGTCAACGTTCCCGAGGCGGCGATCGCGGTGCCCGAGATCAAGCGTCGGATGGGGGACGCCGGATGCGAGGCTCCCTTGATCGGGGACTTCCACTACAACGGACACGTCCTTCTGACGAAATTCCCCGAGATGGCCCGGGCCCTGGACAAGTACCGGATCAACCCGGGAAACGTCGGCAAGGGGAACCGGCGCGACGAGCAGTTCTCGACGATCTGCAGGATCGCGCGCGACAACGGAAAACCGGTGCGCATCGGCGTCAACGGAGGTTCCCTGAACCAGGAGCTCGTCATGGAGAAGATGCAGGAGAACACCGACCGCGACCTCGGCCGGACCTCGGAAGAGATCGTCAACGAGTGCATGGTCCTTTCGGCGGTGCAGTCGACCGAGCTCGCGCTCGCCTCGGGCCTGCGCAAAAACCAGATCATCATCTCCTGCAAAGTTTCCCGGCCGCTCGACCTCATCTCGGTCTATCGGGAGCTCGCGCGCCGGACCGACCAGCCCCTCCACCTGGGCCTGACCGAGGCGGGGATGGGCATGAAGGGGATGATCTGGTCGGCTTCCGCGATGGGAGTTCTTCTGAACGAAGGGATCGGCGACACGATCCGCGTGTCGCTCACGCCGAGGCCCGGCGGCGACCGGCGCGAAGAAGTTTACGCGGCCTGCGAGCTGCTGCAGGCGCTCGGCATCCGGTCCTTCTCCCCGTCGGTGACCGCGTGCCCCGGCTGCGGCCGGACGACGTCCACGACGTTTCAGGAG
>JBOGJO010000332.1:0-1604 GCA_050747885.1 Thermoanaerobaculia bacterium | reverse complement strand
CCCGCCCGCGCCGATCGGCGCGAGGATCTCGTAGGGCCCGAGGCGGAAGCCTGCGGAAAGCGTCACTTCACGTCGCCGACGAGAAAGAGGTCGGACAGAACACGCGTGTAGTTGTAGACGTACGCCGACCCATCCGGCGTAGGAAGCGGATTGATGTTCGAGACGCCGGCCGCATCGGAGGGCATCAGCGTCTTCCAGAGCTCCCGGCGCCCGGTCGCGATCTCGAAGCGAAAAACCTGAGCCGGAAAATCGTTGCCGCGGGCGACATAGAGAAAGCGGCCGTCTGCGCTGAACTGGAGCGGGCTATCTTCCAGAGCGAGCGCCGCAAGCGGCGTCGGCTCGCCCCCGGAAAGCGGATAGAGATAGCGCTTGCGATCCGGCCCCCTCACCACAGCCCACTTGCCGTCTGGCGAAACGATCCCGCCCCGGTAGCCCTCCGGCGACACGGCGCGCGGTTTGCCCCCGGCGAAGTCGCGGACGTAGAGCCGAGGCCCGTGTCCTGGCTCGCTTCCCGTGAAAAGAATCGCCTTGCCGCCGGGCAGAAAGGTCGCCCCGAACACGGAAACGCCGTCCTTCGGGAAGATCTTCGCTTCGCCGGCGCCGGTGGGGTAAGCCACGAGCTGCGGATCCGAGGCGCTGTGAATGATCCCAAGCACCCACTCTCCATCCGGCGAGAGGTCCTGGCTCGAGCCCTCGCCCAGACGGACCGCCGGTGAACCATCGGTTTTTCGGATGTAGACGGAGTATCCCGCCCCGCCGCCTTCTCCCGACTCGGAGAAGAGGACCTCTTTGCCGTCGGCGGAAAGGGCCGCGGGCAGAGAGTAGTCGAGCCACGTCAGCTCGCGTTCTTTCGACTCGCCCGGTGCCAGCCCCAGGATTTCGTTGCGCTGTGTGTCGCGTGTGATGAGCATTCGGCCTTCGCGCGAGATGTCGTGAAGCGTCAGGTTTCCGGGCACCCGGATGCGCAGCCGGACGTCTCCGGACCGCGTGGAGTAGATCGCGCGGTTCCCGCCGATCTCGGCCGCCGTGAACCAGATCTCCGACCCGTCGGAAGACCAGGCAAGCCCCTGCGCCGAGGCGAACGGCTTCGACAGGGTCCGTTTCTTTCCAGACCGGTCGACGACCGCGACGGAGCCCCCGTCGTCGTTGGGCGTCGGGTTGTCGATGAAGCCCACGAGGTCTCCGCCGGGCGACACGCGGATGTGGCCGACCCAGGCGCTCGTCTCATAGACGACCTTTCCGATGGGGTACTCGATCCGCATTCCCCCCGGAACGGAGCGGGCGATCGCGAGGCTCTTCCCGTCGGGCCCCCAGTCGGCCCAGTCGATCTCCTTCAGGATCTCCCGGGGAGCCGCTCCGCCCGCGACCGACAACTGCGCGAGCGTGCCGGTCCGGTTGAAACCGGCGCCGTTGCGGCGGTTCAACGCCACGGCCATGTCGCCCGATTTCGAGATGGACAGGACTTCCGCGTCGTTCAGACCGAACGGACGCGATTCGGGGCTCTCGGGCCGGCCGACGAAGATCTCCATCGACTTGCCGTCCCAGCCCGCCGAATACATGACAGTCTGGCCGTCGGGGGCAAACCGCGCCGAGAAGATCTGGCC
>JBOGJO010000331.1:0-1219 GCA_050747885.1 Thermoanaerobaculia bacterium | reverse complement strand
TTCCCGCCCCGCGCGCACGGACTGGAGGTTCGTGGACGAGCGGCCCGGGTTCACGATGGGCGAGTCGACCGTCCGCTACGCGACGACCGTCTCGGGCAACGAGGTCACGGGTTTCGAGGAATTCGTGCACGTCCCGGAGGCCTGGAAGCGCGCCTACGAGAGGCTGCGGTCGAAGAACAACACGGCGAACCTGGTTGGCAACTTCTTCCTGATCCTGACCTTCCTCGCGATGATCGTCGTCCTCATCGAGAAAATCGTCCGCAAGGACATCCCGTGGAAACTCGTCGCCGGGTTCGGGGCAATCGCGTTTCTCCTGGCCCTCCTCTCGACGTTGAACGGCGTGCCGCTCTCGCTCTTCAACTACGACACGGCGAGCCCGCTCTCGGGACACCTGGCGAAGGAGATCATCTTCGGGATCCTCGGCGCGGTCGCGATCGGAGCGTTCATCGCGCTCGTCATGGCCTCGTCCGAGCCGATCTACCGGGAGCGCTTCCCCGAACAGCTCTCGCTGCCGGGCCTCTTCTCCCGGCGCGGACTGCGCTCGAAGGGGTTCTTCCGCGGTCTCCTGCTCGGCTATGCCATGACTGCCTTCTTCTTCGCCTACCAGGCGGTCTTCTACGTCGCCGCCGCCCGCATGGGCGCCTGGGCGCCCGCCGACATTCCCTACGACGACATCCTGAACACGGCCCTGCCCTGGGCCACGGTCCTTTTTATCGGCTTTTTGCCGGCGGTCCTGGAGGAAGGGTCGAGCCGCCTCTTCTCGATCTCGTTCCTCGATCGCCTCGGGGGGGGGCGATTCGTGGCGGTCGTTCTCCCGGCGTTCATCTGGGGCTTCAACCATGCCGCCTACCCGAACCAGCCCTTCTACATACGCGGTCTCGAGGTCGGGTTGGCCGGCGTCGCGATCGGTTTCCTGATGCTTCGCTTCGGCGCGCTGCCGCTGCTCGTCTGGCACTTCACGGTGGACGCGCTCTACACGGCGCTCCTGCTCCTGCGCTCGAAGAACGCGTATTACGTCGTCACGGGCGGGGTGTCCGCGCTGATCCTGCTCCTGCCGCTCGCGGCCGCGCTGCTTCTCTACTGGCGGCGTGGCGGATTCGAGCCCGCGACCGGGCTGACCAACAGGGAGCTCGGCTCCGCGCCTCCGCCGCCCGCGGCGGCTCCCGTCTCTGAGACCGTTGCCTGGCCGCGGCCAGTCCCGCGATCCGTCTTCCTGGGG
>JBOGJO010000330.1:0-1146 GCA_050747885.1 Thermoanaerobaculia bacterium | reverse complement strand
CGCCTCGGTTTCCTGGCCGTCCGCCCCCGTGATCGCCCCGGTCGCCTGGCCGTCCGCCCCGGTCGCGCGGTCCGGTGCCCCGGTGATCGCCTCGGTCGCCGGATCCGGTGCCATCGCACCATCCCCGTCGTCCCGAGTCCTCGTGTTCGTGGCTTCGTGCGTCTTCGGTTTGTGGACCGACGCCATCGTGATGTGCATCGACTTGCCTTCGAGGAGCGGCGTCCGCTCCGCGACCCCATGGTCCTTGACCCGTTCGACGAACTTCGCGAGGAGGTTGCGTCCGAGCTCCGGATGGGTCAGCTCGCGGCCGCGAAAGCGGACGGTCACCTTGATCCGGTCCCCCTCCTCGAGGAACTCGACGGCCCGATGGACCTTGGTATCGAAGTCGCCGACGCCGATCTTTGGCGACAGGCGTACTTCCTTGAAGGTCACCGAACGCTGCTTGCGCTTGGCTTCCTTCTCGCGTTTGGTGAGGTCGTACTTGTACTGGCCGAAATCGAGGAACTTGACGACCGGCGGGGACGCCATCGGGGCGACCTCGACGAGGTCCAGGCCTCGCTCCTGCGCGATCTCGAGTGCCCGCGGCGTGGGCATGACTCCAAGCTGGGCACCTTCTTCGTCGACGACCCGTACCTGTGGGATCCGGATCATCTGGTTGATTCGCAGGTCTCGACTGATGGTTTGTCCCCTTCGTGATGCGATGGCGGCTGCGACCGGCGCGGGTACGCGAACGACCCGGCTCCGGCCGAACCGGGAGGATAGCATAGGCCCATTCCGACCGACAATCGCGGGATGGGATCCCCGGCCGAGCGGGCTGGTCGGTGGGTTCCTCGGCCGGCGTGGGGGCCTCGGCCAGTGGTGCTCGGCCATCGTTCCCGTTGCACTACGTGAACATGTTGCATCCGGTGAACACATCCCCCGAAACCGGCTCCGACGCGCGTCTACGAGCGCCGAACCTTGCACCCGGAGCAAAAAGCCGACGACAGGGCCGGGAAGATCCAGATTTGCGCCCATCCGTTGCATGGCAAGAAAAGATTCGCGCCGTCCGCGTTCTGAAGCGTCGGATGTGTTCACCGGATGCAAAAGTTGCGCCCCAGGAAACGCCGAGCCGGAGCCGGAACGTCAGGCGCGGACACGCCCCTGCAG
>JBOGJO010000329.1:0-1459 GCA_050747885.1 Thermoanaerobaculia bacterium | reverse complement strand
AATTTCATCTCTACTACGATGTTTGAAGATTTTTCCGGGAACGATGCCCCGGGTGAAAGTGGCAAAAGGAACAAGATCATGAACGGAACCAGCGTGCGTCAACAGGCGATCAGTTCGGTGGCGAGCTTCAAGAAGCCGAAGCTGGGCAGGAACGGCGCGCGGCCCGAAGCGTCGTTCGGTGAGAACGTTTTCGGCGTTGCGGCGATGAAGGCGTACCTCCCGAAGGAGATTTTTCGCTCGGTGAAGCGGACGATTGACCTCGGCCAGACCCTCGATCCCCACGTGGCGGACGCCGTCGCTGCCGCCATGAAGGAGTGGGCGATCGAGCGGGGCGCGACGCACTACGCACATATCTTCTTTCCGCTGACCGGCGCCACCGCCGAGAAGCACGATACCTTCGTGAGCCCCGATGGGGACGGCGGCGCGATCAGCGAGCTGTCCGGCAAGCTCCTTATCCAGGGCGAGCCCGATGCGTCGAGCTTCCCGAGCGGCGGCATCCGCTCTACGTTCGAGGCACGGGGGTATACTGCTTGGGACGTAACGAGCCCGGCCTATGTCCTCGACGGCGAGACGCTCTGCATCCCCACGGCGTTCGTTTCATGGACGGGCGAGGCGCTCGACAAGAAGGCGCCGCTCCTCCGCTCTCA
This sequence comes from Thermoanaerobaculia bacterium, assembly GCA_050747885.1. Lineage (GTDB taxonomy): Bacteria > Acidobacteriota > Thermoanaerobaculia > UBA5066 > DATFVB01 > CAWEYG01. The sequence continues at coordinate 812 of JBOGJO010000329.1, read as the reverse complement.
GCAGGCCCTCGACAAGCACACCCAGCGCGTCCTCAAGCTCTTCGGACATGCGGAAATCGCGCGGGTCGTCTCGTTCGCCGGCGCCGAGCAGGAGTACTTCCTGGTCGACAAAAAGTTCTTCCTCGCCCGTCTGGATCTCCTGAACTCCGGGCGCACGCTCTTCGGGGCGAAGCCGCCCCGGGGACAGGAGTTCGAGGATCAGTATTTCGGCGTGATTCCGGAGCGCGTGCTCGCGTTCATGATCGAGGTCGAGACCGAGCTCTTCACGCTCGGGGTGCCGGTGAAGACCCGTCATAACGAGGTGGCGCCGGGCCAGTTCGAGCTCGCGCCCGTCTACGAGCAGGCGAACCTCGCGACGGACCATCAGCAGCTCATCATGGTGACGCTCCGTAAAATCGCCGAGCGCCATGGGCTCGTCTGTCTGCTCCACGAGAAGCCCTTCGCGGGCGTGAACGGTAGCGGCAAGCACGTCAACTGGTCGTTCGGCAACACGACTCAGGGGAACCTCCTCGAGCCAGGGAGCACGCCGCACGACAACGCCCAGTTCCTCGTGTTCTGCGCGGCCGCGATTCGCGCGGTGCACAGGCACGGCGGCGTCCTCCGCGCCGCGATCGCGTCCGCGAGCAACGATCACCGTCTCGGGGCGAACGAGGCGCCGCCGGCGATCATCTCCGTGTTCCTCGGCGAGCAGCTCTTCGACGTGTTCGAGCAGATCAAGGCCGGCGGGGCCAAGACCTCGAAGACCAAGGGCATGCTCGACATCGGCGTCGACACCCTGCCGAAGCTGCCGATGGACGCGGGGGACCGTAACC
>JBOGJO010000328.1:0-2953 GCA_050747885.1 Thermoanaerobaculia bacterium | reverse complement strand
GGGATCTCGGAGCCCAGCCTGCGCCGCCGCGTTGGCCCCGGTCGCTCGCGGTCCTTCGCTCGTGGGCGGAGCCCAAGCGCCCCGCGCGAAGGCACGGAAGGGGTGACGGCGGCCAGGGACCCTGCGGAACCCGCAGGCCGCACGACACCCTGCCCCATGAGCGAACCAATGTGGCCCGAGCCGAGGATTTCCGCGGGGTGGCCGCCGGCAGGACCCCGACGCCGTGCCGAGCGAACTTCACTTCCCGAAGATGTTCTTGATGGCCTGGAGGGTCGTGGCGCGGTAAACCGCCGCGATCGAGGTCGTCAGCGGAATCGACTTCGGACACGCTTGCACGCAGTTCTGCGCGTTTCCGCAGTCGTTGATCCCGCCCTCGCCCATGACCGCTTCGAGCCGTTCCGAGGCGTTCATCTTTCCCGTCGGGTGCGAGTTGAACAGCGCGACCTGCGAGATCGCCGCAGCGCCGATGAATTCGGATCGATCATTCACCTGGGGGCAGACGTCGAGGCAATTCCCGCACGTGATGCACTGCGACAGGTGATAGGCGGTTTCCCGCTCCGCCTCCGCCATCCGCGGCCCCGGCCCAAGGTCGTAGGTCCCATCGATCGGTATCCAGGCGTGGATCCGCTTGAGCGCGCCGAACATCCGAGATCGGTCGACGGCCAGGTCGCGCACGACCGGAAACTTCTGCATCGGCTCCAGCACGATCGGCTGCTCGAGCGAATCGACGAGCGCGGTGCACCCCATCCGGGACACTCCGTTGATCCGCATGGCGCACGAACCGCAAACCTCCTCGAGACAGGCGGAGTCGTAGCAGACCGGCGAAGACTTCTTTCCGCTCCGGTCGACCGGGTTCCGGGCGTGCGCCATCAAGCACGCGAGCACGTTCATCTTCGGAAGGTAGGGCACCTCGAACTCCTCCCAGTACGGGGCGGAGTTCGGCGCGTCCTGCCTCTTCACCCGAAACCGAATGGTCTTCGCGTCGGTCATCTCAATACTTCCTCGCCCGCGGCGGGATCTCGGAAACGTCGACCGGACGGTACGAGATCTTCGGCCCGTCCGGCGTGTGCTCGGCGATGGTCGTTTTCAGGAAATTCGCGTCGTCGCGGGGAAGGGCGTTGTCCCCTTCCAGCGGAGCGCCCAGGTCTTTGACCTTGAAGTGCGCCCCGCGCGACTCGTTCCGCAGCAGCGCGCCCTTCGTGATCACCCGCGCGAGGTGAAGCATGTTCGTGAGCTGGTTCAGGAATGCGATCTCGCGGTTCGCAAACGACGAGGGATCGGTCAGCTCGCAAGCGTTCCAACGGTCCGACAACTCCTCGATCTTGTCGAGAGCCTGCTGGAGCTTTCCGTTCTCGCGAACGACCGTGACGTTGTCGGTCATGATCTCGCCGAGCTCGTCGGACAGAACGTGCGGATTTTCCTTTCCCTTCATCGTCGCGAGCCGCGCGAACCTCTCCTGCCACTTCTTGCGCCCCGCGCCGAGCGCGGTCCCCGCGTCAGGAAGCTTCGAGGCGGTTTCGCGGGCGAACCGGACCATCGCCGGGCCGCCGATCCGGCCGGAATAGATGCACGACAGGAGGGAATTCGCGCCCAGACGGTTCGCTCCGTGGTAGGCAAAATCAACCTCGCCCGCCGCGAAGAGGCCCGGCACGTTGGTCGCCTGGTTCTTCGCGGAGCCTTCCACGATGCCGCCGGTCTTCTCGTCCTTTTCGTAGCTCGTCCAGAGCCCGCCCATCGAATAATGCATGCCGGGGAACACCTTCATCGGCTCGCGCCTCGGGTCGACGCCGACGAATTTCTCGTAGATCTCGAGGATCCCGCCGAGCTTGCGGTCCAGCTCCTCTTTCGGGAGATGGGTCAGGTCGAGGTACACCTCGCGCTTCCCGTCGATGCCCTTTCCTTCGAGGCAGATCTTGAAGATCTCCCGTGTGGCGATGTCGCGCGGCACGAGGTTCCCGTAGGCCGGAAATTTCTCCTCGAGAAAATACCAGCGGTCCGCTTCCGGAATCGACCGCGGTTCGCGCTTGTCGCCGACCGTCCTCGGCACCCACATACGGCCGCCCTCGCCGCGCGCCGATTCCGACATCAAGCGCAGCTTGTCCTGGCCCGGGATGCTCGTGGGATGCACCTGAATGAACTCTCCGTTCGCGTACCATGCGCCCTCGGCGTAGCAAGCGCCGGCGGCCGACCCGGTGTTGATCACGGAATTCGTCGATTTTCCGAAGACGATGCCCGGACCGCCCGTCGCCATCATCACAGCGGAGGCCGGGAAAGACTCGATCTTCATCGATTCCCAGTCGAGAGCGACGATCCCGCGGCAGAAGCCCGAATCGTCGCGCACGAGCCCGAGGAACTCCCAGTACTCGAACTTGCGCACGAGGCCTTCGACCTCGTGCCGCCGGACCTGCTCGTCGAGCGCGTAGAGGAGCTGCTGCCCCGTCGTCGCGCCGGCAAACGCCGTGCGATGGTGTTTCGTGCCGCCAAAGCGCCGAAAATCGAGCAGGCCCTCCGGCGTGCGGTTGAACATGACGCCCATCCGGTCGAGAAGGTTGATCACCTGCGGCGCCGCGATGCACATGCTCTTGACGGGCGGCTGATCGGCCAGGAAGTCGCCGCCGTAGATCGTGTCGTCGAAATGGATCTGGGGCGAGTCGCCCTCGCCTTTCGTGTTCACCGCGCCGTTGATGCCTCCCTGGGCGCACACGGAATGCGAGCGTTTCACCGGAACGATCGAGAAGAGATCGACCGGGACGTTCATCTCCGCGGCCTTGATCGCCGTCATCAGGCCCGCGAGGCCGCCCCCGACGATGATCAGGCGCTCAGCAGGCATGGGCCGCCCTTGACCTCACCCCGGCCTCACGGCCACCCCTCCCGCGTTTACCAGCTGTTCTAAAGGCTGCCATGTGGAGAGGGGAATCCAGCGCCGCTCCATCACCCCCTCTCCGACTTGGAG
>JBOGJO010000327.1:0-5194 GCA_050747885.1 Thermoanaerobaculia bacterium | reverse complement strand
CGCCGCCTGGATCGCGACCTCGAACATCTGGCGCGGGATGATTTCCCGCATTTTTCTCGCGAGCTCGCGCCCCTTGACGGAGGCTTCTTCCGCATGGACGATCAGCGAGAGCGCGTCGACCGGCTCTCCGTTGACGAGGATGTCGAGCTTGACGAGCTTCCCCTCCCGGTAGCCCGAGAGCTGGTAGTCGAACGAGGCGTAGCCCTTCGACAGGGATTTCAGCTTGTCGTAGAAATCGAGCACGATCTCGTTCAAGGGGAAGTCGTACGTCAGCACGACACGGTTGGCCGAGAGGTACTCCATCGAGATCTGAGTTCCGCGGCGGTCTTCGCAGAGCTTGAGCAGTCCGCCGAGAAAGTCGTCGCGCGTGATGATCGTGGCCGTGATGAACGGCTCGTCGATGCGCTCGATCGACTGCGGAGGGGGGAGCTTGGCCGGGTTGTCCACGTCGATCACATCGCCGGAGGTCGTCTTGACGCGATAATTGACGGAAGGCGCGGTCGTGATCAGCTCCAGGTTGAATTCCCGTTCGAGGCGCTCCTGAACGATGTCCATGTGGAGCAGTCCCAGGAACCCGCAGCGGAACCCGAAACCCAGGGCCGTCGAGGTTTCGGGCTCCCACGTGAAGGAGGCGTCATTCAACCGCAGCTTCTCCATCGCGTCGCGCAGGTTCGGATAGTCGTCGGCGTCGGTCGGGAAGAGCCCGGAAAAGACCATCGGCTTCGCGTCCTCGAAGCCGGGAAGGGGCGCGGCGGTGGGCCGGCGCGCATCGGTGACCGTGTCGCCGATCTTCGTCGAATGGAGGTCCTTGACGTTGGCCCAGAGGAATCCCACTTCGCCGACCGACAGCTCGGCGACGGACTGCGGCTTCGGCGAGAAGATCCCGACCTCTTCGACCTCGACCTCGAGGCCCGTGTTCATGAACCGGATCTTCTGCCGCGGCCGGAGCGTTCCGTCGATCACGCGGACGAGCGAAGTCACACCGCGATACGGGTCGTACCACGAGTCGAACAGCAGGGCCTTCAGCGGAGCGTCGGGATTTCCCTTCGGGTGGGGGATCCGCTCGACGATCCGCTCGAGGAGCTCCGGAACCCCCACGCCCTGCTTGGCCGACACGAGGATCGCATCGTGCGCCGGGAGCCCCACGACCTGCTCGATCTGCTCCTTGGCCTTCTCCGGCTCGGCCGAGGGAAGATCGATCTTGTTGATGATCGGGATGATCTCCAGGTCGTTGTGGATCGCCAGGTACGCGTTGGCGAGCGTCTGGGCCTCCACACCCTGGGTCGCGTCGACGACGAGCACGGCGCCGTCGCAGGCGGCGAGCGAGCGGGAGACCTCGTAGGAGAAATCGACGTGGCCGGGAGTGTCGATGAGGTTGAACGTGTAGGTCCGCCCGTCCCTGGCCCGGTACTGGAGCGTCACCGAGCGCGCCTTGATCGTGATCCCGCGCTCCTGCTCGAGCTCCATGTCGTCGAGCATCTGCTCGCCCATCTCCCGGTCCGACACGGCCCCGCACAGCTGCAGGATTCGGTCCGACAGCGTCGTCTTGCCGTGGTCGATGTGCGCCACGATCGAGAAGTTGCGGATGAGCTTCGGGTCGGTCATTGGGGCACGTCCAGGCCGACTTGCCGGGCGGCCGAGCCGAGCTTCACGTCAAAGGTCAGGACGGTCCCCGCTCCCGCCGTCGCCGCGAGCGCGAGGTGGAGGGCGTCGGAAGCGCGCAGGGGAGTCGACTCGAGACCGAGGAGCAGGCGTTCCGCCTCGCGATGGATCTCCGGCCCGAGATCCAGGTGGTTGTAATCGCCGGACTCGACCGATGAGTAGAGAGTCTGCGTGAGCGCCGCGGCCTGCGCCGACGCGAGCCGGCCTTCGCGGCGGTGGCGTGAAAAAGACGAGACGAGCTCGGTGATGACGAGATCGGAAATCAGGAGGTCGGTTCGTCCGCGCAGGGCCTGTTGCACTTCCTCGCTCTGGGGCTCCGGGAGAAAGATTTTGGCAAGCGCGCTCGAGTCGACGTAGACGGGCCCGCGGAGGACTTTCAAATCCTGTCCTCGCGATCTTCTGTGATCGATTCCGAAAGGGGCGGTTCGAGCCTCGGCATTTTCCGCCGGAACTCGCTGAAATCGGGGAACGGCCTCGATGCGGAGGCTTTCCGGAACGCCATCAGAACGGCGACAGGCTTGCCGCGTTCGGTGATCACGACTTCGTGCCCTTTCTTGACTTCGTCGATCAGGACGGAGAGGTTCTGGCGGGCCTCGCGAATCCCGGCCTTCTTCATCCAGCGATCATGCTACATGTAGCACATTGAGTCAAGCTCTCGAATTACAGCAAACGAACCCGCAGGCTCGGATTCTATTTCCGGTCGGGTCGACAGGGCGTAAGAAAGGCGTATAATGCCGGGCCATGAAAAGCGAGAAAGCTCTCCCGAAAAGCGACCTCCTGACGATTCCCGGCGTCGGGCCCCTCGATCGCGCAGGACCTCCTCGACGTCGGTTTTCGGCGCGTCTCCGACCTGCGCCGCAAGAACCCGGACGCGATCTATGAGGCCGTCTGCGCGATGCGCGGCGAGCCCCAGGACCGGTGCCTCCTGTACGTCTTCCGCTGCGCCGTGTACTACGCGAGCCGAGCCAAGCACGACCCGGAGGTCTTGAAGTGGTGGAACTGGAGGGTTGGGGACTCGATGGATCGCGTGAGGCCCAAGCGCGAGATCCGTCGGCGATAGGGGCTTGCTGTGCCCATCATCTCCTCGTTCTTTGGAATCATCATTCGGATGTTTTTCGACGATAACACTCCGCCGCATTTCCACGCTGAATTTCAGGGGGAAAGCGCGATTTTTGATCTTTCGGGGCGTCTCCTGGCTGGAAGAATTCACTCAACAACGGCCCGAAGGTTGATCCGCGAATGGGCTCGCGTTCGAACAGCCGAACTGCAAGTCGACTGGAAACTGGCGAAGCGGCTCGAGCCCCTGGATCAGATTCCTCCGCTAGAATAGGAGATGTGAAAGCCTTGGTCACCGTCCTCGAAGCCCGGTACGTTAAGAACCATCGCCTGCTTTTGCGATTCAGCGATGGCATCGAAAAAACTGTCGATTTTTCGCCCTGGCTGCGGGGTGAAGTCTTCGAGCCGCTGCGGGATGTGGCGGCGTTCAAGAAGTTTTTTCTCTCCGGCGGCACCGTGTGCTGGCCGAATGGCGCCGACGTGGCACCCGAGACGCTCCGAGCCGCCGCGGACGCCTCGGCGAGCGCGGCCTGAACGAGGAGAGACCGGTCCTCGAGATCAGGAATTCGCCACTTCCAGAGTCCACAGAAACCCATGACTCGCGATGCGTACCTCGTGACCGTCTTCACGACCGGCAACGCGGCGCTCGTGCCCGTGATCGAATCCGTCCTGCGTGGCGCGGGGATCGAGTTTCTCGTGAAGTCGGATCGCGTCCAGGACCTGTTCGGGTGGGGACGGATCGGGCTCGGCTACAACGCGCTCACGGGCCCCGTCGAAATCCAGGTGACGGCCGACAATGAGGAGGCGGCGCGCGAGGTGCTGAGGGAGATCGGCACGGACGACGTCGCAGGCACGTAAGATCTTTTCGCGTGCGCCTCTGGACCCTGCATCCCCGCCACCTCGACCCGGCCGGCCTCGTCGCCGTGTGGCGCGAGGGACTGCTCGCGCAGGCCGTTCTGCTCGGCCGCACGCGGGGCTACACGCGCCACCCGCAACTCGAGCGGTTTCGCGCCGCGCCCGATCCCGTGGCGGCGATCGCGGCGTACCTCCGGGGAATCCATGAGGAGGCGGCCGCGAGAGGCTATCGCTTCGACGCGTCCCGGGTCGCGAAGGCGCCTCCGCCGCCGCGCCGAATCGCCGAGACGCGCGGCCAGCTCGAATACGAGTGGATGCACCTGAGGCGGAAACTCCGGGCGCGCAATCCCCGCTGGCTCGCCCGGACCCGCGGCGCCGCGCCGGAGGCCCACCCGTTGTTCCGTCTCACGGCCGGCCGTGTGCGCGGCTGGGAACGAGTGACGGCGCCCAAGCCCTGACCGGTCTCAGGAGTGCGTCAAGCTCACCACCCCGGTCGCTGTCGCGCCCGCGTTAAGCGTCAGAGTGTAGGTGATGCTGATCGTCGTCGCGGTCGCGGTCCCGCTGAACGTCAAGCTGCTGACGTTTCCACCGGGAATGTTCGTGGCGCTCCCGTTGATCGCGCCGGCCGGGGAGATCGTGAACGTGAGGTCTCCGAAGAGCGCGTCGTGGCCCGAATACGAGAGTCCCGTCGAGCTCGAGTAATTGCCGGCCACCGTCACGGGCCCCGGCGGGCTGCCGCCGAAGACGCTTCCCCCGAGCGTCACTGTCGCCGAATACGTCCTGGCCGACGAGTTGACGGTAATCGCAAGCGTCACCGTGCCCGTCGTCTGAAAAGTGTTGTTCGTCCAGTTTCCTGTCCAGTTGCCTGCAAGCTGAGAAGCGAGGTCGCCGCCCGTCCCGGCCGAAGTCGGGCCCGTGCTCGACGCGGGGACAGCGTTCATCTCGAACCCGGAAGGATCCTTCGTGGCGTCGTCCACCTCCGCGCCGACTCCGACGAGGAGGCCCTGGCCGCTCGTCGCTTTCGCCAGGACGATCACCGCCCCCGAGCCCGCCGGCACTCCGAGGGCCGAAAGCGACGTCGAGAGAGTTCGGAACGACGCGATCGGCACGGTCAGAGGTGTGCCGAGAGGCTGGCCGGTGGAGCTTGAAAACGCGCTGATCCGGACCGTGTCGTCGCTCGAGACGAAACCGGTTCCTGCCACGTATTTGCCGAAGTTCGTCACGAAGATGTTCGAATAGAGCTGCGGCGTGTTCGCAAGGGTGCGCGTGTCGGTGAACGCGCCGGCGACAGCGGTCGTTTCGGTCCCGGTGAACGGGTGCCCGTTGACGGCGACACCGATGGTTCCGCCGAACTGACTCGAGAAAAATCGGGCGCGGGCCGATGCCAGATTGCTCGTCGCGATTCCCTCATAGATGAGGACCATGGAGCCAAGCACGCCGTCGGATTCCTGGGCCGTCGTGATCGCGCTCTTCTGCACGAGCGCGTCGATGAAATCGTCGTACCGAATGTCCGAAAAAGAACGCATCATCGAGCCGCCGTCGTTGACGAAAATGCCGGCCACGGAGATCGCCGCGCCCGTCTTGACGTCCGCGCCCTGAAAGATGAAATCGACCTTCACCG
>JBOGJO010000326.1:0-1155 GCA_050747885.1 Thermoanaerobaculia bacterium | reverse complement strand
GGAGATGGACGTGCAGATCTGCAGCAGGTTCTTCCCGACCGGCTCCAGGTTGTACATCGTGTAGAAGGTCAGGACGCCGTCCACATGCGCGGCGGTGACGCCCACGATCCGCGCGACCTCTTCGGCGGCCTCCTTCGAGATCCAGCCCCACGTCTCCTGCGCGACCCAGAGGATCGGGAGGAGCGCGGCCTGCCGGGTCGGGTAGCGCGACAGGATTTTCTCGATCCGGGCAAGAGCCTCGGGCGGGAACTCCGCCGGGCGGCCCGCGGGCGCGGCGCAGTAGCGGCGGCCGCTCACCAGTCGAACGCGCCTTTCTTCCAGAGGTACGCGTACCCGACGGCGAGCGTCGCGAGGAAGACGAGCATTTCGACGAAGAGTCCCGGCCCGCCGGACCGGAACACGATCGCCCACGGGTAGAGGAACGCGATTTCGACGTCGAACAGGATGAACACCATCGCGACGAGGAAGAACCGGATGGACAATCGCTTACGGGAGGCGTCGACGAGGGGAACGCCGCTCTCGTATGTCCCGAGCTTCTCCCGGGTCGGGCGGTTCGGGCCCAGTCGCGATGAGAGAAGCAGGATGACCGCCCCGATGCCGGCGGCCACGACCATGAGGAGAAGAATCGGCAGGAAGCTCTCTGCCATCGCTCTTGTGAACTTTTTCACAAGCGCACGGTGGAGTCAACGAGCGGCCTTTCGGCCGCGCACTTCAAGCTGTGGCTGTCTAACTCAGTCCCGGTACCACTGTTGGAAGGCGGCGATACCGTTGTCCCTCACAAGCAGTACCTCGACCTCGTGCCAGCCTCGGGACGTTGCCGGATCGCGGAAGACGAGTTCGTAGGTCCCCCCCTCGATGGCTCGCTCCGTCTTCAACCTGGCAAGATCGGCGCAGTACATCATCTCGTAGATACAACCACCGTTGAAGAGTCCTCCCGTGTCCGCAGCGAGGAGCTTCAGCGACGGCTCGAGGGAATGGTGCGCATCACTGACGTCGAGGACGAAGACGGAGGTTCGCGCCTTACTGATCGCCTCGATCATGGCCGGGTAGTCCACGAACCACGAGTCTCGCTTCGGTTTTCCGATCGACCACCCGAAGAAGAGGAGAGTCTTTGGGCCGGGGAGCGTCTGTAGAGCAGAGCCGACACAAACAAGC
>JBOGJO010000325.1:0-1366 GCA_050747885.1 Thermoanaerobaculia bacterium | reverse complement strand
ATCCAGCCTCCCCGAGTGCCCGCTTCACGGGCTCCGTCAACGCTGCGGCGCCGCGCTCTCCCTCGTGGAAGGTCCGGGCTGCGGAGGCGAGCGCGCGAGGAATCGCGAGCGCACGCGCACGTTCCTCGACCGAGAGAAAGGCATTCCGAGACGAGAGCGCCAGTCCGTCGGGTTCCCGGACCGTCGGGTGCCCCACGATCTCGATCGGAAGAAAAAGGTCCCGCGCCAGCCGGCGAATGACCTGAAGCTGCTGATAGTCCTTCTGCCCGAAAACGGCCGTGCACGGTCCGGCGAGGGCGAAGAGCTTCGTCACGATGGTCGCGACGCCGTCGAAGTGACCTGGGCGCGACGCGCCGCAGAGATGCGCGGTGAGCCCGCCGACACTCACGCGGGTGCGCTCCCCCGCCGGATACATCTCCCGAACGTCCGGCGCGAACACGAGTGCCACGCCTTCGGCCGCGCACTTCGCGAGGTCCCCCTCGAGATCCCGTGGGTAGCGCCCCAGGTCCTCATTCGGGCCAAATTGCGTTGGATTGACGAACAGGGTGACGGCCACGACGCCCGCGCGGCGCCGCGCCTCCCGCATCAAGACGCGATGACCCTCGTGGAGCGCACCCATCGTCGGGACGAGCCCGAGACGGGCGCCGCTCGCCCTCACGCCATCGGCCAGCGAGCGGAATTCCTCCGCCGTACGGACGAGACGAGGTGACGAGGAACCCTGCGACACCACGACCTCACCCGAGGAGCTTCTGGAGGGACGCGCGCTGGACGCACACTCCGACCACTTCCATGGCCGCTTCGATCTCCGGGAGCTTCGGCAGGGACGGCGCGATGCGGATATTACGGTCGCGCGGGTCCTTTCCGTGCGGGTACGTCGCGCCGGCCTCCGTCAGCTTCACGCCGACGTCCGACGCCATCTTCACGACCGCTCGCGCGAGGCCGCCGAGCGTGTCGAGGCTCACGAAATATCCGCCGAGCGGGCGCGTCCATGCGGCGAGCCCCTTGCCGGCAAGTTCCTGCCCGAGCACGCGATCCACGGCGTCGAACTTCGGCTTCAGGATCTCTGTGTGTTTCCTCATGTGCTCCCGGACGCCCTCCATATCCTTGAAGAAGCGCACGTGGCGAAGCTGCGAGATCTTGTCGGGACCGATCGTCGATTTGGAGCGATGGCCGCGGAGCCAGCCAATGTTCTTCTCGCTCCCCGCCATCACCGCGATGCCCGCGCCGGCGAAGGAGACCTTGGAGGTCGATCCGAAGAGCAATACGCGATCCGGATTCCCGGCGGATTTACATGCGGAGAGGATGTTCGCCAGCAGTGGCGGCGTACTCGTCAGGTGATGATGTGCGTACGCGTTGTCCCAGAAGA
>JBOGJO010000324.1:0-16430 GCA_050747885.1 Thermoanaerobaculia bacterium | reverse complement strand
GCCCTGGTAGGCGGCGGTGTCCACGCGCACGCCGGTGTCGCCGGGGGGATGGAAGACCGTGATGCGGCCGGGCGAGGGCGTGAACTTCTCCGGGTCCTCGGCGTTGATCCGGAACTCGATGGCGTGCCCGCGCGCCCGGATTTCCTTATCCCCGAAGGAAAGAGGCTCCCCCGCGGCCACGGAGATCTGTTCCTTGACAAGGTCGAGGCCGGTCACTTCTTCGGTGACCGGGTGCTCCACCTGAATTCTCGTGTTCATTTCCATGAAGTAGAACTTCCCGTCCGAATCCAGGAGGAATTCCACCGTTCCGGCGCCGGTGTACGCGACCGCCTTGCCCGCCCGGATCGCGGCTTCGCCCATCCGCGCGCGCAGGTCCGGGTCGACGGCCGCCGATGGCGATTCTTCGATCAGTTTCTGGTGACGCCGCTGAATCGAGCACTCGCGTTCCCCGAGATGGGCCAGGCGGCCGAACCGATCCCCGAAGATCTGGAATTCCACATGCCTCGGCGCGACAAGATATTTCTCGAGATAAACCTCCGAATTCCCGAACGCCTTGTCCGCCTCTCCGCGGGCGATCTCGTAGTACGCCGCGAGGTCCCTCTCGTTGGACGCCACGCGCATCCCCCGACCGCCCCCCCCGGCGGAAGCCTTGAGAATCACCGGGTAACCGACCTTCCGGGCGAGGTCGACGGCCTCGTCGAGCGTGTCGAGCGCGCCGACCGATCCGGGGAGCGTGGGGACTCCCGCCCGGGCCATGGTCGCCCGGGCGAGCGCTTTGTCTCCCATCGTGCGAATGGCCTCGGGCGAGGGACCGATGAACGCGATCCGGCAATCGGCGAGGATTTCGGCGAAACGCGAATTCTCGGAGAGAAAGCCGTAGCCCGGATGGATCGCGTCGGCCTCCGTGATCTCGGCCGCCGAGATGATGGACGCGACGTTGAGGTACGAGGCCGACGGCGGGTGGGGGCCGATGCACACGTCTTCGTCGGCGTATCGCACGTGCAGGGCGTCGCGATCGGCCTCGCTGTAGACCGCGACCGTGCGAATTCCGAGCTCGCGGCAGGCGGAGATGACCCGCAGGGCAATCTCCCCGCGGTTCGCGACGAGGATTTTTTTAAACATTGCCGCCCACAGCGCTCACGGCTGTGAGCGCGAAGGGCGCAATCCCCGCGGCAGCGGGGATCTCCGACCCGGAGCGATTCCCGCTTTCGCGGGAATGACGGCAGTCACGAGTCACGCGCGTGAGCGGGAAGCGCGCAATCCCCGCGAATGCGGGGATCCACTTGCCCGGAGCGATTTCCGCTTTCGCGGCAATGACAGAAATCGGCCGCATTCACGCGGTCTTGATCGCGAAGAGCCGCTCGCCGTACTCCACGGGCTGCCCGTTCTGCGGAAAAATCCTCACGACCAGTCCCGCGACGTCCGATTCGATCTCGTTCATCAACTTCATCGCTTCGATGATGCACAGGATCTTGCTTTTCTCGACGCGGTCGCCCGGGGAGACGAACGGGGCGGACTCCGGCGAGGCGGACTGGTAAAACGTTCCGACGATGGGAGAGAGAATGTAATGGACGTCCTCCTCCTCCACGGGGACCGGGGGCTCGGGCGGGGCCGGAGCCGCGGCGGCCGCCGTCGTGGCGATCTGCCTCGCCGGCTCGGGAATCGCCGGGTAGAAATACGGAGCTCCGCCGCCCCCGTTGGAGGGAGGCTCGGCGCGCTGTCCCTCGATGCGGATCCGGAATCCCGCACGCTCGATCTCCACCCCCGCCAGGTTCTTCGCGGAGACGAGATCGATCAGTTCCTTGATCTCCTTGAATGACAGCATCAGACCAGCTCTTTCTCCAAGAAAGCCGCCGCTCGGCGCGCCTCGAAACGGGCCCGGCCGAAGTTCCCTTCGCGCGACAGCAGGACGAGCAAATAATACTCGGAAGTCACGGCCACCAGGATCAGAATCGAGCGGCCGCTTTCGATCGTGAACTGGCGGATGACCCCCGATTCGATGCTCGACTCCGGGGTCATCAGGTGCTTGAGGATCCCCGTCAGCTCCGCGGCGACCGGCTCCAGCTGGGAATCCTGACCGCTCGCGGCGGCGCCCACGGCTTCGAGGGTGATCCCGTCGCGGCCGATCAGAGAGATCCCGCGGACCCCCTCCACCCGCGACGCAAGGCCCTCGAGCGTTTCCCGAAAACCGGCCGTCAAGTGCCCTTCCCCGTCACGGGCGGGCCGCCCGCGCCCGGCTCTGAATGCCCGCGAGCCAGTTTTCGAGCCTCGCGGACTTGCGCCGCGACGGCTTGCGCAGCACGGTCAACTTCCTCGACACGCTTTCGTCCATGGGATTCACGGCGGCGAGCTTCTCGTAGATCTTTCGCGCGTCTTCGATGAACCCCTGCTTGTAGTAGAGGTCGGCAAGAGTTCGGGACGGGGGAATTTCTTCTACCGCCCGGGCCGCGGGGGCGGCCGCAACCGGAGCTTCGGCGGTCGCCCGGTCGTCTTCGCGTGGAACTGGCGAGCCCGCGCTCTCCGCCGAACCTGCCTCGCGCTGCTCGGAGGTTTCGGTATTCCCGCCAGCTTGGGGTGAGGAGGAATCCACGGGCGGCTGCGGAGCCTCGTATTTGGAGACCCCGCCCAGAATGCTCACCGTCTCGTTCGGGTCGAACTCCGGCGCGGCGGCCCCGGAGGGAATGCTCAAATCGTCCAGGCTTGTGGCGAGCGGAGCCGGGGGGGCCTCCGCGCTCCCGATCCGAGCTTCCATCTTCTCGATCTTCTCGTCCATCGTCCGATCGCCGGAAATCGCCCGGTACAACTTCAGCTTCTTGATCGCCTCGACGGGGTTCTGCGAGTTCTCGTAGAGCTGCGACAGGGCCTTGGCTGCCACGAGATTCTGCCGGTCCATGGCCAGCACATTCAGGAACGCATCAATGGCATCCTGGGTGCGCCAGGTCTCCTGGTACAGGCGGGCGAGCGCGATCTGAGCGGACAGGTACGTGGGGTGATTTTCCAGGCCCTTTTTCAGGGTATTCAGCGCATCCTCGTACCTCCCGGAGCGACGGTACTCCTCCGCCAGACCGACGAAAATCCGAGACCCGGGCATCGCGGCCATGCGCTGTTCCAGCTCGCGGACCCGGCCTTCGGATTCGGAATCGGCCATTCTCTTATTCTCTCACCAAAAGAGCGCCGCCCCCAAGGCGGGGGCGGCGCGGGGCGAACCGGGGAAGGGCCTCAGAACTATGGGGGTATGACCCCCTGCGCTTCGGTGTCGGTCTGAAGGCAATCGTCCGTCACGGTCAATGTCGCCGAACCTCCCGTGTCTCCGGGGAAGGTCACGGAAACCGTCGATCCGGTCTGGCCGCAGTTCGGCGTGTTGAACGTCGTCGGGACTGGAGGATTCGGAACGCCGGTGAACGTCCAGCTGCACGACTTGTCCGTCCCCGCCGGGGTCGCCGTCGAGCTGAAGACGATCGTGTTGCTTCCCGTGCCCCCCGGCGACTGTGTGAACGTCGCGACCGGTTTCGCCGGCAGGTTCGCGAGGACGGACAGCTCCTGCGACTTACAACCCGTGACCGTGTTCTTGAAGTTGAATTTCACAGGCGTTCCGCAGGTGTCCGTATAAACGGTGACCGTCGCCGTCTGAGTCCCACCCTCGACGGGGCTGTCGATCGTCGAGGTGATGTTGACCGTGGCGCCGGCCGGCGAAATGTTCGTGACGACCAGCTCGCCGGGATTGCCCAGCGGGAAGAAGCCCGTGCCCGTGAACGTCACGTTGTTTGCCGCCGTGTTCAGGGCGCCGGTCGGGATGCTCGCCGGGGTCGGCCCGCTGATGATGTGCAGACTGTTGACGATGAACGACAGCGTTTGCGAGTCGCACGCCGTGACACTGTTGTGGATCTTGAATGTCTGGGTCGTGACCAAGCAATCTGTCGGCGTCATGAAGATCGTCAGCGTCTGCTGGCCGACCGCCGGCGTGTTGTCCTGCGCAGAGAAGATCGTGACGCTTCCGCCCGTGTTGCCGGTGATCGTCGCGGAAGACGGGTTGCCCGCTTGGAAGAAGCCGGTGCCGACGACTTTGACGGTCGTCGTAGAAGTCGGCGGCCCGTTCGAGGGAGTCGGCCCGGTGATGACCGTCAGGCCGCTTGCGAGGAAAGATACCGTGTTGGAGTTGCACCCCACCAGGTTATTGCGAACCTGGAACGTCACAGCTCCGCCAGCGCAGGAAGCGTTCGGCGTGATCGAGAGAGTCAACGTCTGCGTCGAGCCCGACTGCGACGTACCCGTGATCACCACCGTACCACCCGAGGCACCCGTAATACTGGCCTGCGACGGATCCGTGTTCCAGAAGCCCGTGCCCGAAACTGTTACTCCGGCCGTCGTCACGAACTCCTGACCGGAGTTGGGCGTCGGCCCCGCCGTTACGTTGATCGCGCCGTTGGAGAAGAACGTCAGCGTCTGCGAGTTGCATCCGATCGCGCTGTTGCGGATCTGGAAGGTCACCTGACCGTTCGTGCAGGAGGCCGTCGGCGTGATCGACAGTGTCAAAGTCTGGATTCCTCCTGAAGAAGTCCCGTTGGTGATGAGCACCGTGCCACCCGAGACACCCATGATCTGGGCTTCAGACGGACTGCTAGTCCAGAAGCCCGTGCCGGAAACCGTCACACCCGTCGTCGTCACGCCCGCAGGCCCGCTCGAGGGCGTGGGGCCGGAGGCCACGTTGACCGAGCCGACCGACACGAAGGAGAGGAGTGAGGAAGTGCAGCTGGTGACCGTGTTGCGGATCTGGAACGTCACGCTTCCGTTGCTGCAACCGGCGTTCGGGGTGATGGAGAGCGTCAGCGTGTCGCTTCCGTTTCCGTTCTGAACGGCGTTGGTGATCGTAACGGTCCCACCGGTCACGTTGACGATGTTGGCGGCGGCCGGGTTGCCGTTCGGGAAGAAGTTGTTGCCGGTCACGGTGACGCTCGTCGCGACGCCCGCCGGGCCGGTCGAGGGCGTCGGGCCCGAGGTGATCGTCAAGCCGTTCACGATGAAGGAAAGCTGGTTGGAGTTGCATCCGCCCACGGTATTCGTGATGAAGAAGGTCACAGCAGCAGTTGCACAGTTCGCCGGGGTGATGGAGAGTGTGAGCGTTTGCTGGCCCGCTACCGGCGTGTTGTCCTGCGCCGAAGTGATCGTCACAGTTCCGCCCACGACGCTCGAGACCGAGGCGGCTGCCGGGTTCCCGGCCGGGAAGAAGTTCGTGCCGACCACCGTGACGTTCGTCGTCGCGGTCGCCGGGCCCGAGGAAGGCGCCGGTCCGGAGATCACGGTGAGTCCGTTGACGAAGAAGGTCAGCGTCGGCGTCGTGCAGGAGCCGTTGGAGACCTGGAACGTCACGGCCGTGACTGCGCAGTTGGTCGGCGTGATCTTGATCGTCAGGGTCTGCGTGCCATCGCCATTCTGGACCGCGGAGACGATCTGCACCGTTCCGCCGGTCTGAGCCACGATGCTCGCACCCGACGGATTGCCAGTTGGGAAAAGGTTGGTCCCGGAGACGGTGACCTGCGTCGAAGTTGAAGACGGACCATTGGCGGGAATGGGGCCCGACGTCACGACGGGCTGGGTTCCGGTCGCGGTGAAGCTTACGGGTGCCGAGATACATCCCGTCAAGCTGTTCTTGACGATAAACACAACCGAATTGGTCGAGCAAGACGCCGAAGGCGTGATGTTCAAGGTCATCGTTTGCGGCGATCCGCTCGACACGCCGGCGATAGACACCGTTCCGCCGGCGACGGCGACGGCCGATGTTCCGCACGTCGTATTACTCGGGTCGCACACGTTCGGCGCAGTGCCTATGCCGCCTACAGTCAGAGTCACCTGAGTGGTAGAGCCGGCCGGCCCGGAGGGCGGTGCCGGCACCGACGCGGTAATCGAACAACCTGAGTTGTTCGCCGTGAAGGACATCGACGGCGAAGTCAAGCCTGTTCCGGTGTTTCTAATCGCAAATGTAATTGTTCCAGCCGCAGTCGGGCAGATGCTCAAGGTGAGCGTCTGGGGACTGCCGTCCACGACCGTCAGGATCGTCACAGTGCCAGGACCCGAAAGACCCGTGATGGAGGCATCCGCCGGAACGCCAGTCGGGAAGAGCCCCGTGCCGGAAACCGTAGAGGTTGTGCAGACCCCTACGGGCCCCGAGCTCGGGTTCAGCGCGACCGTGATCTGAGGCGCGTTGGTGACCGCGAAGGAAACCGTGCCGGAGACGCACCCCGTCGCATCGTTGCGGATCGCGAACGTCACGTTGGAAGCCGAGCCGTCCGGAGTGATGGAGACGTTGACGAACTGGCCTCCGTTGAGCTCGGACGTTCCGGTGATGCTGACGGTGCCCCCCAGCGCGTTGAAGATCGACGGGTGGGGGCTTCCGCTCTCGAAGAGGTTCGATCCGTTGACGACGGCCGCCGTCGCCGAGTTCGCCGGGCCGGAGCCCGGCACCAGCCCGTTGGGCTGAGTGATCGTCGGGACGACGCCCGTGAAGGAAGACCCGCTCGTCGCGGATTCACCCGTCGCAATGAGCGTGACGGTGATCGTGCCGCCGGACCCGCAGCCCGACGGGGGCTTGACGAGGATCTGAGTCCCGGTGACCGAAATCACGGTCGCCTCGTGCGTTCCGAACAGCACCTGGAGGGGTGCCACGAATCCGTCGCCGAGGATCGTCACGACGGTTGCCGCGTCTCCCTGGACCGGCGAGAACGTCGTGATGTGGAGCGGCACGGTGTACGTGAACGTCACGCCGCCGTTGCTCTGGCAGTTGGTCCCGGTCCCGCACGCCGCGTTCTTGACGACGACCGAGACCGCCCCCGGCGATGCGGTGCCCTGGAGCGGCGGCGTGATGACGACGATCTGACTGAAGCTGACGGAAACGATTTCCGCCTGGACGGAGCCAAAGAAGACCTGAACCGGGGCCGAGAACCCGGAGCCCAGAATCGTGGCTCGGGTCCCGCCGAGCTTCGTGCCGGACGTCGGAAGGATCGAGGAGACGACCGGCGAAACGCCCGTCGCCGTGTACGTGTAGCAGGCGGTCGAGGTGACGGTCGCCTGGGTGCCGACCTTGACGATGACGTCCGCGACGTTGGGCGCCGTGGGGTTGAGCCCCGCGAACGCCGGCGTGATCACGTTGATCGCCGTGTCTGTCACGCTCTGAACGACCGCCGGCTCCGTCGTCGAGCCGATCCGGAAGAACACTTGAACGGAAGCGAGGTCCGTTCCGAATCCTCCGCCCTGAATGACCACCGGGGTGCCCCCGGTCAACGGGCCGCTGCCCGGATTCGCGCAGATGGAGACAAACGCGGTGCTCGCGGTGTACGTGAAGCAGTTTGCCGAGACCAGGTCGATCCCGCCGGCGATCACGACTTCCGTCGAGACGGACGTCGCGCCGAGCCCGTTGAGCTCGGGGAATGCGGGAGTGAGGACCGTGATCTGGCTGTCCGAAACGGACGTGACGACGCCCTGGTGAACGACCGCGCCGGAACGGAAATAGACCCGGACGTTGCCCGGCACGCTGCCGAAGCCGCCGCCCGTGATCGTGACGGAAGTGCCTCCGGTGACCGGCCCGTTGTGCGGGTTCGCGCAGACGGAAATGAACGGACCGCTCGGCAGCCCGTTGGAGGAGAACTGGAGGAGGATCGATTTCTGACCCGTCTTGCCGGACAGCGTCACGGTGCCCTTGACCGTCACGGCGCCCTCGGAATCGGAACAAATGGTCGCCGCGGCCGCGCCGCTCTGCGAGACCAGAGAGATCGATTGCTGCCCGTTCTGGGCAAAAACGCCGAAGCTCGTGGAAAGCACGATGGAAGTCCCGTCCGGGACCGCGGCGCCGCTGAGTGTCGCGTAGGCCTGCACGATCGTGCACGTCCCGGCTTTGGGAGAGGCGTTCGTCGTCGAAAGCTGGATGGCGAGCGCCGAGTTTCCCCCGCCTCCGCCGCTCGTCGGGGTCGGACTATCGGCGGAGCAGCCCACCATCCAGGCCGTTGCCGCAAGAGCGACCACGGCAGTCCATCGGTACAGCGACAGGCGCATGAGGCCCTCCTTGGTCTTCCGATTCATGGCTGATAAACGAAAATCAACGGAGCGGAGGCGGGCTCACTCGCCACACGGGTCCCCGCGACCGTTTCGCCGTAAAAAACGAACGTGAATCGCATGTCGATTTCCGTGCGGCCCGTCTCCAGATCGATCCCGCCGTTGAACGGGAGCAGCTGGTCGAACGGGGACTGCTGAAGCGCGTAGGCGTACATCCCCGGAAAATTGCTGAGGGTCTGAGTGCCTCCGGACGGAAGGAGCCCCTGCGCGCCGCCGAAGGACTCGGGAGCGGGGACTTTCGTTCCGCCGTCCACACGCGAATACGTGACCACGTACGACGTGATGTTCACGTCCTGGAAGTGCTGCGGATCGGTGGCCGTCGGGCTCTTCAAATGACTCTGGAGGGTGATCGTCGGAAACTGGACCGGGGCCGGCGTCGCGATGTTGACGAACCCGGGGTTGTCCGGGATCTGCACGGTGATGAACACCGGCGACTCGGTTTCCCCCTGCTTGTTCGTGCACCCGCTCGCGAAGGGAAGCAGCGCCGCGCCGAGCCCCAGCGCCAGATTCAGGAATTTCTTCGTCGGTCTCATCTCGTTGGCCTCCCTCAGTGAACGATCCGCGGGGTGATGAAGATGATGAGCTCGTCGTGGTTGTCCGACGTGATCTTGTTGCGGAAGAGACGGCCGATCACCGGGATCTTCCAGAGGCCCGGCACGTTCTGGTAGCTGTCGTTGTCGCTCATCTGGAAGATTCCGCCGATCACGGCCGTTCCCCCGTCCTTGACGATGATCTGGGTCTGGGCCTGCCGGATCGACAGAGGGACGTTCCCGGCGCCCTGAATCGCGACGCCGGGAGCCGGCTGCCGCTTCGTGATGTTGACGTCCATCAGGACCGTGCCCTCAGCCGTGATTTGCGGCGTGACGCTCAACTGCAGGGTCGCATCCACGTACTGGACGGATGTCGTGTTGTTCACGCTCGTCTGAACGGGAATTTGAAGTCCCGTCTGGATCGAAGCGCGCGTGTTCGTCATGGCCGCGACGCGAGGGGAAGAAACGATCTTGACGAGGCCCTCGTTTTCGGCGGCCGTCAGGGCGATGTCGAGGTTGAAGGTGTCGAGCACGTTGCCCAGGCGCAGGGCGAGGCCCGTGTTCGGGGGCTGCGCCGTTCCGTCCGGCCGCTGGAAAACGGTCCCTCCGAGCGTCCCGTTGTTCGGGAAGACGAGATTCGTCGTGTTCCCGTGCGCGGCGTCGGCGACACCCGTGAAACCCCAGTTCACGCCCAGGGAACGCCCGAAAGTCTTCGTCGTCTCCACGATCCGCGACTCGATGATGACCTGCGGGGTCGGCGTGTCGAGGCTGTCGATGAGCTGGAGGACCGTCGGCATGAAATCGGCGATCTCACGGATGATCAGCGTGTTCGTCCGCTCGTCGACGATGATGTCGCCGCGGGGCGACATCACGCGCTTCACGGTGGCGGCGGTCGCCCCGGCCTTTGCGTACGAAAGCTTTTTCGTGACGGTTTTCGTCGGAAGCGAAGTCTGGCGCGCCAGGTCGAGAGCCGCGCGCTCGCGTTCCTCGTTCTGGAGCTTGCCAATCGTCGCGATCCTCATCACGTTGTTCTCGATGATGTATCCGAGGCCGTTCTGCTTGAGAATCAACTCGAGGGCCTGGTCCCAGGGAACGTTTTCCAGGCGCACGGTCACGGTTCCGCGGACGTCCGGGTCGATCACGATGTTGAGCCCGGTCAGTTCCGAGATCGTCCGGAAGACGTCCTTGATGTCGGCGTCTTTCAGGTCGAGGGAGATCGGCTCGCCCGTGTACTGCGACTCCCCGCCTCCGACCGTCTTGGATTTGTAGGCGTTGTTGAGCTCCTGGCGATCCGTCGGCTTCTCCTGTTGAACGAGGAGCGCTTCGGCGGATTCGAAGAGAACGTCTTCCTTTTTCTTCACGGCCCGGGGAGCGGCCTTGCCCGCCTCGACCTTCGGAGGGGCCGGCCGGGGATTGCGTTTCGCTTCGAGAACGCCCCGCGCCCTCTTCTGAGGCGGAATCGATTCGACGCCGGGGCCCGTGGCGACACGGGTCATGGGATTCACGGCGGGCGGCGCCGGCGCGGAGGGCGCGGCGGAAGTTTCCGCGGGGACGGCGGCAGCCTGATCTTCGGCCTTCGGCATTTCCGGGGCGGGCTTCTCGGCGGTAGAAACCGGGGCCGGGGGCGGAGGAGGACTGCCCGCGTCGACCGGCTCGGAGGAGGCAGCCGCGGAAAGCACCGTCCGCGAGGGGCCGCCCGGAGACGCCGGCTCCGGCGGCGCCGCATGGGCCAGGGCGCCGGTTCCGACCCGGATCCGAAGACGCTCGCCGTCCCTCTCCGTGGAGTACGGCACGGTCCCGCTCAGATCGAGCACGACTCGGGTCACTCTTTCAGGAGAGGTCTTGAACTGCGCCACGCGGGCGCGAAGCACGGGGCCCGTTCCGGCGATCGTTCGGCGCTTGACGCGCGTGAGAACGCCGTTGAAATCCAGCACAATGCGCGGGGGATTCGGCAGCACGAAGTCGCTCGCCGAAAGGACTCCGTCGCCGAGGAGCGTCACGACGACCGAGTCGCCCGCCGCGTGGACTTCGATGCTCTCGAGGGTTCGAGCAATCTCCCCAACCGGGACGTTGACGGCCGTCGGCACCGTCGGCGCCGGCGGCACAGCCGTCGCGGAGGCCGCTTCGGGCGCGGCTTCTGGCTTGGCTTCGGGCAAATCGACGGCCGTGACGACGGCCGGCCTGGGGCTCTCCGGGGCCTCGGCTACGGCAGCGGCGCCCGCTTCCTCCGAATCGAACGCAATGGCGAGTGATTTTCCCTGCGACGCGATTTCGTACTTGACCTTCGGATCGTGAACGATCGTCAGGCGGGTCTGAGTCTTTCCGAGCTCGACCTGCGGCTCGACTTTGATCGTCTTCACGAGGGCCCCCTCGGGCGACGGCGCCACGAATCCGTCGGAAGGGCGCGCTCCGGTGAGGTCGATGACGAGCGTGTCGGGCCGGGGCTCGTAGGAGGTGTAAAGAAGGGGCGATTCGGAGTTCAAGACGATCCGCGCCCCGTCGGAATCCTGTGAAAACGCCGCGGAATCGATCACCGCGTAAAGAACCTTGTCAGCGGCGGCGGGACTCGAAGCGTCTCGGCTGGCCGCGGCCTCGGGCGCCGCCGATGGGCGATTCGCCCGGTTTGCCCGGCTCGAGGAGCATGCGGCACCCGCGCAGGCGATCCCGGCCATCGCCACATAACAGATCCATCGTCTGGGCATCTCTCCTCCCGTTCTCCTCGGTCGGATCATTCGGATCTCGCCGCGTTCAAGCGTTTCGTCACGTCGCGAAACGGCTTGACGCTCTGGGGATCATTCACGTTCTGGCGGAGGGTGAGCTCGTTTTCCCGGACGTCGAGCACTTCGCCGTCGAAGAGCAAATCTCCCTTGCGGAGCAGGTAGCTGCGATTGTCCGATCCCCGAACCTGAGCGATCCAGCCGGAGCGGGTCTTCCAGAGGCCCTGGAGCTCCAGTTCGTCGACAGAGAGCCCGGGAATCCCCGGCGGACGCTCGCCCCCCTTCGATCGCTCGCGGACGAGAAGCGACTTGAACGGATCGCGCCGTCCGGCGGGGTCGTACACGTACGCATGGCCTTCGTCCTCGTCCGGAGGAAGAGGCGGCGGCGCGGCTTGCATGGCCGACTCAGGCTTCCGCGCCTCAGAACCCGGCGGAACCGCCAGCCCCACAGCCGAAAGCGCGACCGCGGCGATCACGACGAAGAATCTATACATCATTCCGATTTCTCCCCGCCACGAGGCGTCGGCGGGCGGTCTCGGGGCGGACCGACCGGTCCGCCGGCACCGCGCCGGGGCTGCCCGGCCGCCGAGTCGCCGATGTAGATAAACGTCTTGGCGACGAACGTCGCGCCGATGGTCTTTCCGGGCGCGTCGATCCCGTGGACCCGAAGGTCTTCGACGTTGATGATTCGGGAGAAGTTGCTCATCCGACTGAAGAACAGAGCAAGATTGTGATACGTGCCGTTGAGCGAAATGTTGAAGGGATACTCCTTGTAGAAGTCCCGCGGAATGGGTTCGTTCGTGCGGAACGTCAACAGACTGAAGTCACCCTGGTGGATCAAGCCCTCCACTTTCTTGATGAGATCTTCCGTGTCCCTCTCCGGGGGAAGCACCTGGAGGAGCTTCTGAAGCTCCAGCTCGAGCTTCTTCACTTCTTCGCGGAACTGCGACAGCTTGCGTTCCGCGGCCCGTCCTTTTTCGATTTCGGCCGTGAGGGAGCTCAGCTGCGCCTTCGCCACGTCGATGTCTTTGCGCTTCTGCTGAAAATTCGGGTATCCGTACTCGGCCGAGAGCGAGAGAATCGCGGCGAGCCCGAGGCCGAAAACGACCGCCACCCACCAGGCCTTCTCCTCGAATTTCAGCGCGATCGCCATGCCTGCCTCGTCACGCCGCCGGCCCGGCCGCGGCGGGAGCCGCGGTCGTGGTGGTTGTGGTCGTCGTCGTGGCGGATGACGGGGCCGTCGGCGTCACGTACGTGAACGTCACGGAGAGCCCGAAGTTGTAGATGGGGCCCTCCTGGTTGAGGCTGTCGAAGGTCGGTTCCGCGAAATACGGGCTCTTCTTGAGGTTCTCGATGAAGTTCGCGACGGCGTTGGGCGTCATCGCCTTTCCCCTCAGCCCGATGGTGTTTCCGATGAGGTTCATGTCCGTCAGCCACACGAGATCGGGAAGCGCCTTGGAGACTTCGTCCATCAATCGCACGGGCCCTCGCTGGTTTCGCTTGAGGTCGTTGATGAGCGCGATTTTCTTCTCGAGATCGGCCTTCTTCAGCTCGTATCCGTTGACCTCGTCGATGATCGACTTGAGCCGGTCGACCTCCGCCTGCGCCTTGCGGATCTTGTCGTCGAGATCGCTCTTCACGCCGTTGAGGTGCCACCACATTCCGCCGGTGTAGAGCACGCCCAGAAAAAGGCACGCCGCGAAGATCAGGTTGTTCACCTTTCCGGTGGAAACGGCCCTCGGGGCCGCGGCTTTCTTGACGGAAGTCTCGCGCCCTTCGGAGACGAGGTTGACCTTGATCAAGCGGTCACCCTCCGACCTGCCTCGACGCCAGGCCGACAGCGATCGCGAGCCGAGGAGCCTGGTCGGCAAGCCATTCCTCGGAGACGCCGCTTCCGGACGTTTGAATCTGGCGGAACGGATTCATGATTTCGACGGGGAAGCCGAAGCGTTCCTTCAGCTGCGAATCCAGGTTGACCACCCGGGCCGACCCTCCGGACAACACGATCTCGTCGATCTTCTCGGTCGCGGTGGTCGCCGTGAAGAAGTCGAAGGTCTTCTGAAGCTCCTGGGCGAGGTCCCGCGACACGGCCTGGAGGATCGGCAGGGAAGTCGAAAGCGTGCGCTCCCCGACTTTCTCTCCGCGCTTGAGCGACTCGGCCTGGTCGAATCCCAGGTTGAACTCCTTCTGCAGCGCATCGGTGTACTGGTTTCCGCCGAAGGAAATGTCGCGCCAGAAGATCGAGTTCGTTCCGGACAACACGTTGACGTTCGTCACGGAGGCTCCAATGTTCACGAGCGCGATCACGCGGCCCGGGGTCAGCGGATAGTTGATCTCGTAGGCGTTCTGAACCGCGAACGCATCCACGTCGACGAGCGCCGGCGTCTTCCCGGCCTGGGAGATCGCGCCGGTGTACTCGGCGATTTTGTCCTTCTTGACGGCGACCAGGAGCACGTCCATCCCGTCGCCCGTCCCCCCCTCGAGAACGACATAGTCGAGGTTGACGTCATTGATGTCGAACGGAACATATTGCTCGGCTTCCCAGCGGATCGATTCCGCCAGCTCGGATTCCGTCATCTTCGGCAGGTTGATTTTCTTGATGATCACGGAATGGCCCGAAAGGGAAGTCCCGTAGTTGTCGTTTTTGACGTTGAGAACCGCGTCCAGCCGGTTGATCGCCTCCACGACGAGGGAGGAATCCATGATCGCGCCGTCGACGATGGCTTCCGGCGAAAGCGTCTCGACCCCGGCCGAAACGAGCTTGAAGCTGCCGGCTTTCGCCTGTTTGAGCTCCACCAGCTTGACTCCGGAGCTCCCTATGTCGAGGCCTACGAGGTTCTTAGTTTTCCCGAACAGCACTATGCCTCACCTACTCCTCGAACGGTCTTAGGGGGTTAGCGATGGACTTCTAACAACTGGTGTCAAAATAGCAGAAGCCTAAACGACTGTCAAGACAAAAGATTCTGTAAGGACACGAGTTAGCACCCCTTTCGGCGGTCGGGAAAGCGTGCTAGGATGGAGTTTTCCAGTCGATGAGGAGAAACAATGGCTAGGGGATGTGATTATTGTGGAAAAGCCGCGGTTTCGGGAAACCGCATCAGCCATGCGCACAACGTCACCAAGAGGCGGTGGCAGCCGAACCTGAAGAGCGTTCGGGCCGTCTTCGGAGGCGCGGCCAGGCACGTACACGTCTGCACGCGCTGCATGCGCTCCGGGAAGGTCGTCAAGCCCACGGTCCGCGGCGCCAAAGCCTGACAGGTCACCCCCCGCGAAGCTTGTCCCCCGACCGGCCCTTTCAAGCCGGTGTGGCGCCCTCGGCGGCGGCCTGGAACTGCCGGCTCACCTGCAGAACCCCGGGAACGGCTCGAAGGCGCTTGAGAATTCGTTCGAGGTGCTTGACGTCCTCGATCTCGAAGACGACGAAGACCTCTCCTCCCCGCCCGGCGTCGCTCCGAGCCTCGATCCTTCGGATGTTGCTCTTTTCCTCGGCGATGACCTGGGTCAGGTCGGCAAGCAGGCCGGGGCGATCCTCGGTCGCGATCTTGACATCGGCGGGAAACCTCCCCACGGGCTTCTTTCCCGACCAGCAGACCTGGATCTGCCTCTCGGGGTCGTAGAGAAGGCTCGTGACGTTCGGACAGCTCGCGGCGTGAACCGACACGCCCCTGCCCCGCGTCACGTACCCCACGATCGGCTCGCCAGGGAGCGGGTTGCAGCATTTCGCCAGCGACGCCAGAAGGTCGTCGTATCCGACGACCTCGACAGTCGGCGAACCGAACGGAAGGATCTTTCTCGCCGCCCTTCCGAGCGCGGATTCCGGCTCCGGTTCGGCAGGCCGGCCGATCTCCTCGGCCGGGACGACCTTCTCGACGATGTTCCGGGGAGCGATCTTGCCGAATCCCAGCGCCGCATACAGGTCCTCGATCTTCGAGAGGCCCAGATCCGGCAGGAGATCCGCCAGCGCGCCGTCGGACTCGAGTTTCTTGACCGATCGACGGAACCTCTTGAACTCTTTCTCCAGGAGTTTTCTGCCGATTTCGATCGACTTCTCTTTCTCCTGGGCGTGGATGAAATGGCGAATCTTGTTCTTCGCGCGGGACGTCACCGCGAAGGAAAGCCAGTCGCGGGAAGGTTTCGCCGCCGGAGAAGTCAGGATCTCGACCCAATCCCCGTTTTGAAGCAACGTCTTGAGAGGGACCAGCTTCCCGTTGACACGGGAGCCGATGCAACGAGCCCCGACGTCGCTGTGGACTCGATAGGCGAAGTCGACCGGCGTCGCGCCCCGCGGAAACGCGAAGACTTTTCCCTTCGGGGTGAACGTGTAGACCTCGTCCGGATAGAGGTCCACCTTGAGGGCGTCGAGGAATTGCCGCGGGTCCGAGACTTCCGTTCGAAGGTCCGCCAGGCGGCGCAGCCAGTCGAACCGCGCGTCGTCGGGCGAGGCGTCGAGACGTCCTTCCTTGTATCTCCAGTGCGCCGCGATCCCCCGCTCGGACACGAGGTCCATTTCGTGGGTCCTGACCTGCACCTCGAACGGTGTGCCCTTTTCCCCCATGACGGTGGTGTGGAGAGATTGATAGAAATTCGGCTTCGGCATCGCGATGTAATCTTTGAATCGTCCCGGGACGGGACGCCAGATCTGGTGAATGAGGCCGAGGATCGCGTAGCAGTCCTTCACCTCGCGGCACACGATTCGAAACGCGAGGATGTCGTAGAGTTGGGCGATCTCGATTTCCTGCCGCTTCATCTTCGTCCAGATCGAGTAGAGCCGTTTGACACGCCCGCGAACCTGGTTTTCGATTCCCGCGGCGGAGAGCGCCGTCTCGAGTCGGTGCTGAACGTCCTCGACGAGCCGGCGCGAGTTCTTCAGCCGCGCCTCCACGGCCTGCGAGATCTGCTCGTACTGGTCCGGCTCGAGGGCGTGAAAGGCCAGGTCTTCGAGCTGGCCCTTGATCGACCCGATCCCGAGCCGGTTCGCGATCGGAGCATAGATCTCGAGGGTCTCGCGCGAGACTTCCTTCCGCTTCTCCGGCGGGAGGTACTCGAGGGTGCGCATGTTGTGGAGCCGGTCGGCCAGCTT
>JBOGJO010000323.1:0-8789 GCA_050747885.1 Thermoanaerobaculia bacterium | reverse complement strand
TTTGAGACCTCTCCCCTCGTTCCCCTCCCCGCTGGCGGGGAGGGGATGCCGAAGGCAGGGGAGAGGTTGGACCGAGGTCGTTGAAGTTCGTGGACGGGATTTAAGACCTCTCCTCTCGCTCCCCTCCCCGCTGGCGGGGAGGGGATGCCGAAGGCAGGGAAGAGGTTGGCCCGAAGTTGTTGAGGCTCGCGGATTTGAGACCTCTCCCCTCGTTCCCCTCCCCGCTGGCGGGGAGGGGATGCCGAAGGCAGGGGAGAGGTTGGCCTGATGTTGGTGAGGCTCGCGGATTTGAGCACCTCTCCTCTCGTTCCCCTCCCCGCTGGCGGGGAGGGGATGCCAAAGGCAGGGAAGAGGTTGGACTGACGTTGGCCAACGATGAATCCTCACGATGGGAAGCCTCACCGGACTCATGGCATCGCCTGTCCGCTGCTGCGAAGGAGATGCGTCTTCGGCCAACGCGGGCGGAAGAGATTCTGTGGGATGCTGTCCGCGCCAACCGAGTCGACGGTCACCACTTTCGGAGACAACACGTTGTCGGAAGGTTTATCGTGGACTTCTACTGTCGAAGCGCAGCGCTGGTCATCGAGGTTGATGGAGAAGAGCACGCACGTTCGGAGGTTCGCGATCACGAGCGCGACGTCGTTCTTCACGCGAAAGGCTTTGATGTTGTTCGATTTTCCAACAGAGACGTTGAGACGGATCTGACGGGTGTGTTGAAACGGATTCGAGAATGCTTGCGGAAGAAGTGACCTCTCCCCTCGTTCCCCTCCCCGCCGGCGGGGAGGGGATGCCGAAGGCAGGAAAGAGGTTCGGAGGCCTGCTCCTCTCGCTCGCGTGCGGCGTCGCGGCCGCGATCTTCCTTTCAGCCGCGACGAAGGGCGGCATCGGAATCTCGCCCGATTCGGTCGACTACCTTTCCATGGCGTCGAGCGATCTGAAATACGGGGAATTCGACGTGACCGGCGAGGATGGGTTCGCGGAGTCGTCGATTCACAGGCCCGTCGGCTATCCGGCATCGCTGGCGTTGCTGGGCAGGGTCTTCTCCATCGACCTTCGCCGGGCAGCGCGGCTCGAGTCGATCGCGTTTTTCGGCGGCACGGCCGGCTTGCTCGCCGTCTGGGTGTCAACCCTCATCGGAGGCCCGGTCTGGCTCCCGATCTTTTCCGGCGCGCTGTTCTTCCTGACTCCCGACGCGGCAGCGGTCCATGCGATGGCGTGGTCCGAGCCGGGCTTTCTCTTCTTCGGGCTCCTCGGCCTCTTTTTCCTGGCTCTCGACTCGGGGCGCGGGCGCCGGAGGCTCCTGCTGGCCGCGGGAGTCTCTCTGGGAATCTGCTTTCTTTACCGGCAGGCCGGCGTCGTGTTCGTTCTCGTGGGAACCGCGCTGGTCTGTCTTCGGGGCCCGCGGCGGCTCGCGAGGGCCTCCGGTGTCGCCGCGGTCGCGCTGACGCCGTCGGCGCTCTTCTACCTGAGAAACAAGTTGATGGCGGGCCGGGCGACTTTCGCCGCTTTCCGGATCTTTCCCCTGCACGGCTCGGACGGGAGTGACTTGGTTTATCGATTCCGCGAGGGGTTGTCACCCGACGCGCGGTTTTTTTGGCCGTCCGCCTTGTCGTTGCTGCTAATTGTCGCGCTCGGCTTGAACGCGAGACGAGGTTCCCTTCCGGATAGAAACGCGGATGCGGCGAAGAAAAGTTCATTTCTGGCCATATCTTTGTTAATTGCGATCTACTTGATTTTCTTGGTGTCGTGCAAAATCTTTCTCTTCGCCTCCATCCCGTTTGACGCCCGATACTTGTGCCCAATCCTCCCCGCCGGAATTCTGCTTCTTGCTCACGGGATTAATCGAGCCGAGCCTCCTGAACGGTCCTGGGTCATTGCGGGCGGTGTCAGCCTGCTCGCCGGTGTGCTGCTCCTTGCCCGGTGCTCGCCCGCTCGAAGATGGATCCAGAAGAATCAAACCGATTCTCCTGGATACGCGCAAATCCGATGGGAAAAGTCGGGGGTTGTAGCTGCAGCCCGCACGTTGGCGGAACATGAACCGCCCGGGACGATTTTTTCCAATAGTCCGGATCTTCTCGAATTCCAGACGGGCAAGAGGTTTGCAAGCCTGCCGTCGCGCGCAGATGTCTTTTCCGGCCTCAGTGACCAGCGATATCCGGCGGAACTGCGAAATCTATCGTCGCTCGTCCGCCGGGGACGGGCATTTGTGATTTACGTGGGGCCTATTGACTGGCGGACCAACCTCCCGAACTCTGAGGGCCTGCGCCGCGTAATAGGGGACCGTTACTGCTATAACTTGGAGGACGGCATGGTTTGCGGCCTGCTTGCTCGCGGGGGCTCGCGTTGAGCAGTTTATCGTTTAGGACTGGTGCCGCAATCGAAGCGGAACGGCTCTCCAAGCGGTACAGGATCACCGGGGCCCGCGAAGGCGAGTACAAAACTCTTCGCGACGGGCTCACGGGCCTGTTCTCGCTCCGGTCGTGGCGAAGCTCGGCGCGTGAGGACGTCTGGGCGCTGAAGGACGTTTCCTTCGAAGTGAAAGAAGGAGAGGCGTTCGGCATCGTCGGGAGGAACGGGGCCGGAAAATCGACTCTCCTGAAGATCCTGTCGAGGATCACCGAACCGACGGGAGGGATGGCGCGTATCCGGGGCCGGGTGGCTTCGCTCCTGGAAGTCGGGACGGGCTTCCACCCGGAGCTCACGGGGCGCGAGAACGTGTTCCTCAACGGGGCCATCCTCGGGATGACGCGCGCCGAGATCAAGAGCAAGTTCGACGAAATCGTCGCGTTTGCGGAAGTCGAGAAGTTCATCGACACTCCCGTCAAGCGTTACTCTTCGGGAATGTACGTGCGGCTGGCCTTTGCGGTCGCGGCTCACCTCGAGCCCGAGATCCTGCTCGTGGACGAGGTCCTCGCCGTGGGCGACGTAACATTCCAGAGGAGGTGTCTCGGCAAGATGGGTGAGGTTTCGCGTTCCGGGCGGACGGTATTGTTCGTGTCGCACAACATGCAGGCGGTCCGGACGCTTTGCGGATCGGCGCTCTGGCTCGACGGAGGAGCCGCCCGCGCCTGCGGAACGAGCCAGGCCATCGTCGAGGAATACCTCACGTACCAGCGCGAAGCCTGGAAGGACTCCGAGATCGCGGACCAGATTTCCGTGCTGGAGGAAGACCCTCTGTTCCGGCTCGTGGATGCCGCGGTCGTCCAGGGGGGAGAGCGCACGCTTTCGGTCGTGAGCGGCGAGCCTGTCGTTTTCGAGATGGAGTACGAAGTCCGATCGCGAACGGACGGCCTCCACGTGTATCTTCGATTTTTCGACCTCGACGGCACGCTGCTGTTCGAAACGCTGCACAACGGCGACGGCGAGACGCTCCCCGTCGTCGAGCCCGGGACTTTCGACTCGCGGGTCGCGATTCCCGCAGACTTTCTCGCCGCCGGCAGCTACATCGTCGAGTTCAACGCCGGGACGATGGGCGGGCGGTTTGTGATGTCCAGGCCGGTTCGCGTTCGGTTGCAGGTGGAGCTTTCGGGGCGCGTGAATCGCGCCTACAGCGGCTATGGAACACACGGCAAGATCGCGCCGCTTCTTCGGTGGGAAACCGAGATTCGAGGAAATTCGATGACCGCGACGGGGAGGACGTAATGGCGCTCGCCTGCCGCATGTGCAAGAGCCGGCGTCTGAGCCGGTTTCTCGACCTCGGCTCCATGCCGCCGGCGGATTCCTTTCTTCGGCCCGATCAGCTCGGCGAGCCGGAGACTTACTATCCGTTGAGCGTTCACCTCTGCGAAGAGTGCGGGCTTTCGCAGCTCGGCCACGTCGTCTCGCCGGAAGTCCTGTACCGGCACGACTACCCGTACGAGGCCTCGATCACGGCGACCGGGCAGCGACATTGGGCCGAATTCGCGGAGAGTGTTGCGGCCCGGTTTTCCGCCGGCGCGGACCGGTTCGCCGTCGACATCGGCAGCAACGTCGGGGTCCTGCTCGGGGAGTTTCAGAAACACGGGTTTCGAATCCTCGGAATCGACCCCGCCACTAACATCGTGCGGATCGCCGAACGGCGCGGCATCGAGACGCTCGACGAGCTGTTCAGCCCGGACGTCGCGCGCCGGGTCGCCGCGACGAAGGGCCGGGCGGGGGTCGTCACGGGCACGAACGTGTTTGCCCACGTGGACGACCTGGACCGGTTCATGGAAGGCATCGACCAGCTCCTCGACGAGGAGGGGGTCCTGGTGATCGAAGCGCCGTATTTCGTGAACCTTTTGGAGGCGTGCGAGTACGACACGATCTACCACGAGCACCTGTCCTACCTGTCGGTCGCTCCGGTCGCCGGGTTCGTGGCCCGCCTCGGGTTCGAGTTGTTCGACGTGATCGAGCGGGACATCCACGGCGGCTCGATCCGCTTGTTCATCGGACGCGCGGGGCGCCACCCGGTCGAGCCCTCGGTGCAGGCCTCGATCGGGAGGGAGACGGCCGCGGGCGTCCGCGACCCCGCCCGGTTGAGAAAATTTGCCGGCGATGTGGCCGAAAATCGCCGGGAGCTGACGTGGCTCGTCCAGGAGCTCAAGCACGAAGGCCGGCGGCTGGCGGGGATCGGAGCCCCGGCAAAAGGAATGACACTCCTGAACTATTGCCGCTTCGGGCCGGAGCACCTGGATTTCGTCACCGAGAAATCGACCCTCAAGATCGGCCGCTTCACGCCGGGCACGCACGTTCCCGTCCTGCCGGACGAGGACCTCGTCGCCCGGAACGTCGACTTCGGGCTGCTCCTCGCCTGGAACTTCGCGGACGAGATCATGGGGAACCTGGGCGAATTTCGGAGGAAGGGCGGAAAGTTCATCGTACCGATCCCGCGGCCGGCGATCGTCGAGGGTTGATTCCCCCGGGCAATTCGGGAAACGGGCAAAACGCGAAAGGAGACATGGGATGGAAGTGACCAGAATCGTGGCGGCGAGCGCGGACGCGCGGGGCAGCATTCGGGACGTTCTCGTCCGGGAGACGATCGATTGCGTGACGATCATCGACAATGTCGCGGGCGCCGTGCGCGGAAATCATTACCACAAGGACACGACGCAGTGGCTCTACGTTCTTTCCGGGCGCATCGTGGTTGCGAGCCAGAAGACGGGCTCTCCGGTCGAAGAGCGCGAGATCACCGCCGGCGAGATGGTCCGGCACGATCCGCTGGAGTCTCATTCCACGCGCGCCCTCGAGGATTCGAGCTTCCTCGTCCTCACGCGCGGGCCGCGCTCCGGCGACCAGTATGAATCCGACACGTTCCGGCTGGAGACGCCCTTGCAGACACCTTCTAAAAAAGCGTGAGCGCGCCTCAAAACGATCTCATTCCGGTCAACGAGCCGCTGCTGGGCGGGAGCACGGAGAGGTACGTCCGGGAATGCGTGACGTCCGGATGGATCTCCTCCGAGGGCCGGTTTCTCTCCGAGTTCGAGCGCCGCTGGGCGGAGTTTTGCGGAGCGGAGCACGGCGTGGCGGTGTCGAGCGGAACGGCCGCGCTGGAAGTCGCCGTTCACGCGCTCGGCCTGCAGCCGGGCGACGAGGTCATTCTTCCGACGTTCACCATCGTCTCCTGCGCGCTGGCGGTTCTCGAAGCCGGGGCCACGCCCGTTCTCGTCGACAGCGATCCCCGGACCTGGTGCCTGGACGTCGATCAGGTCCGCTCGAAGATCACGCCCCGGACGCGCGCGATCATGCCGGTCCACATGTACGGCCATCCTGCCGAAATGACGCCGCTGCTCGAGATGGCCTCGAAGTTCGGCCTGGACATCGTGGAGGATGCGGCCGAGGCGCACGGCGCCGAGTACCGGGGCCGCCGGGTCGGTGCGCTGGGCCGGTTCGGGTGCTTCAGCTTTTATGCGAACAAGATCATCACGACCGGCGAGGGGGGAATGGTCCTGTGCCGTTCGGAAGCCGATGCCGAGCGCGCCCGGACGCTCCGGAACCTGTGCTTCCGCAAGGAGAGGCGTTTCTGGCACACGGAGCTCGGCCACAATTTTCGAATGACGAATCTTCAGGCGGCGGTCGGCCTCGCGCAGACCGAGCAGGTGGAGGAGCATCTTCGCCGGAAGCGGGCGATGGCAGCCTTCTACTCCGATCGGTTGCGCGGATTGCCGGGGGTGAGCCTGCCGGTGGAACTGCCCCACGTGCGCAACGTGTTCTGGATGTACGGCCTCGTCCTGGACGATTCATTTCCGTTCGACGCGGTCGAGGCCGCGAAACGCCTTCGCGAGCAAGGAGTGGAAACGCGGCCGTTTTTCCTCGGGATGCACGAGCAGCCTGCCCTTCTCGAGAAGGGCCTCTTTCGCGGCGAGGCGTATCCCGTCGCGGAGCGGCTCGCCCGCCGCGGCTTCTACATTCCGAGCGGGCTCACGCTCATCGAAGAACAGATGTCCCGCGTCTGCGACGCCGTCCGCCGGATTCTTCAATGAGCGCAAGGCCGTTCTCGAGCGTCTATGCGTCGGCCTACGACGCTCTCTACGAGCAGAAGGACTATCCCGCCGAGTGCGATCTGCTCGAAGAAGCGTTCCGGCGGCATGGAGCGTCGAAGATCGATCGCGTCGTGGACCTCGGATGCGGAACCGGCTCCCACGCGATTCTGCTCGCCGAGCGCGGCTATCGTGTCGTCGGCGTGGATCGGTCCCCCGAGATGATCCGGATCGCGGAGGCGAAAGCGCGGGCGCGGCGGGTCGACATCCGCTGGGTCGAGGGAGATCTGGCTTCGGTCGATGCCGGAGAGGCCTTCGACGCCGCGATCTCGATGTTCTCGGTCTTCGGATATTTCACCGCCGACGAGGAATTGGCGGGCGCCTTTCGGAACATTCACCGCCACGTCCGGCCGGGCGGCCTGCTGTGCTTCGACGTGTGGCACGGGCCCGCGATCGAAAAGCAGGGCGTCGGCGTGAGAAAAAAAACCGTCTCCACGCCCGGGGGCCCTGTCACGCGCACGACGACGGCCCGCCTTTTGCCCGGCGAGCACGTCTGCGAGGTGCAATTCGACGTTTCTTCGGACGAGTCGCCGGAAGGGGCGAAGTCCCGCGAGACGCACCGGGTCCGTTATTTCTTCGAGGACGAGATCCGCGACGCCCTGAAACGAGCCGGGTTCGAGCTGCTTTCGCTGACGGCGTTTCCGGGCCTCGATCGCCCGCCGGGCGATTCCGACTGGTACGCGTTCTGCGTGGCGAGGAGGGCGGTATGAGCAGGCGATTCCGCCCGTTCGAAGCGCTTCGGAGCCTTTACGGCAGGGTTCCGGGGATCCGGGAGCTTCGCAATCTGAATCCCGCCGTGAGGGAGCTGAGGGAGATCTCGCGGGCCCTCGTGAAGATCGGCGCCGATCAGTCCAAAGCTCTTCAGCTCCAGGCGGAGGCATACGAGGAGGCGCTGCTCCGGAACGCTCGCTACGACGGTCCGCGCAACCTCGCGAGGTTTCAGCGGCAGGTCTTTTCACAGTTCGGCCAGGACGGAATGCTGGCCGAGATCTTCCGCCGAATCGGGGAGGGATCGCGGACGTTCGCGGAGATCGGCATTGGAAACGGTCTCGAGAACAACACCGTCTACCTGCTCTTCCAGGGGTGGAAAGGCTTCTGGATCGACGCGGACCACGAGGGGATGGGTCTCGTCGAGAAGCGGTTCCGGCCGGCCCTCGACGAGGGGCGCTTGAAGGTTCGGGAGTCTTTCGTGACGGCGGAAAACGTGGCGGACACCTTTCGAAGCCTCGAGATCCCGGTCGAATGCGATTTGCTTTCGCTTGACGTCGATCGCAACACGTACTGGGTGTGGAAGGCGCTGCGCGAGTATCGGCCGCGCGTTGCGGTCATCGAGTACAACGGCCACTTTCCCCCGGAAATCGACTGGAAGGTCGAGTACCGCGCCGAAGCGTTCTGGCGGGGCACTCTCTATTTCGGAGCCAGTTTGAAGGCCCTCGAATCGCTCGGCGCCGACCTCGGCTATCGACTGGTCGGCTGCACGCTGAGCGGAGTGGACGCCTTTTTCATCCGGGCGGACTTGTGCGGGGACAAATTCGAGGGCCCGTTCAGCGCGGAGAAGCACTACGAGCCGTTCCGCCAGTTCCTGGAGCGAAAACGCGGTCACCGCCGCTGCGTGGACGATCGCTTCGACGAATGAACGAAACTTCGGAAACGAAAAAAACGGCATGATCGAGGGCGGGGCCGCGCTGCAGCTTCCCGGAGACTCTCGGTGGTCCCGGCGGCAGTCCATGGGGACGATGCTTGCGGCTCTCATTTTCTTTGGCTTTGTTGCGGGGCGCATACGCTTCGAAGGCCTGGACGGCGACACTCTGTGCAACGCCGCGTATTGGAAAATTCTGTTCTCTCCCCGCTTGGCTGGGGCCACCAACGCCTCGACTCCGAAGCCCCTTCAAGCGGCTTTCGTCGGCGTTTGCGCCCAGCTGAGACCGTGGCTCGGAAACGCGCCCATTCGGTTGGTTCTCGTTGCCTTTGGAGCTCTCACGGTATGGCTCCTGACAAAAGCATCGTTTTCGTTCGGGGGCGGCATCGCGGCGTCCCTGAGTCTTCTCCTTTGTCTGTACGAGTTGGTGCCCTTCGTGAAGGGAGGGGACTCGAATGTGTTCGCTCTACCGTTCCTTCTCGGTGGCATTGCCATCGGTGAAGAGTCGGCGGATCGGCCGAAGGGGTATGGGTGGAGTTGTGCATTGATCGCGTTGGCCTCGCTCGGCCGCGTTGAATTCATCGCTCCGCTTGGGACGATGGCGGCCGCGAATGTTCGCCGGCACGGATGGAGAACTCTGATCTGGCCCGCGT
>JBOGJO010000322.1:0-25784 GCA_050747885.1 Thermoanaerobaculia bacterium | reverse complement strand
GGCTCGCGGCGACGGGAAAAGTGGAGCGAGTCCCGTGACAGGACCCGCTCTGCTAACCGTGCTGGCGCTGGGGCCGACCCGGGCAGGCCGAGCGAATCCACCCGCGGGCTAGAATCATCGGAATGGCCGGAATCACGGAAGAGCGCATCGCGACGCAGTCCCATCTTTATGCGGACGTGTACCTGCCCGAGGGGGTCACCCGGCCGCCCCTCGTGATCGCTCTTCACGGCTACGGGGGCGAGAAGTCTTCGATGTTGCGCCTCGCGCGCCGGATCTTCGGCGACGAGCTCGCCCTCGCGAGCCTGCAGGGTCCGCATCCTCACATCGTTTATCCGAAGGACCGCGGGCAGCCGCTCGGATTCGGCTTCGGATGGGTCACGAACTTCAAGCCCGAGGAGTCGATCGCTCTTCACCATGGCGCTCTTCGGGAGCTGTTGAGCCGCCTCGGCTCGCGCGCGGCGATCGACCCTTCCCGCGTCTTCCTGCTCGGCTTCTCCCAGTCGGTCGCCGTGAACTTCCGGTTTGCGTTCACGCATCCGGATCTGGTGAGCGGCGTCGTCGGGATCTGCGGGGGCATACCGGGCGACTGGTCGCAGTCCGACAGGTATCGGCAGGCGGCTTTCGACGTGCTCCTCGTCGGCGGAGCGCGCGACGAGTTCTACCCGCCCGACCGGACTCGCGCAAACGCTGAAAAGCTCCGCGAAAGGGCCGGCTCGGTCGAGGTCCTCCTCCTGGAGGCCGGCCACGAGATCCCGGCGGCCTCCTTCGAGCCGATCCGCGGCTGGGTCCGAAGGAGGAGCTGATCGCGGCGCTTCTCTCCCACGCGGTCGCGGGAGCGGGAATTGCGACAGTTCTGCGTCCGCAGTTTCGTCCCCCGGCGCGCTACTGGGTTCTGGCGATCGTTTGTGCCGTGGCGCCGGATCTGGACATTCTCGGGGTCTGGATGGGCGCGAATTATCTGGGCATGTTCGGCCATCGCGGGTTCATGCATTCGATATTTTTCGCGGGCATTCTCGCCGTGTTGCTTTCCTGTGGGGCGTTTTCCTCCTCGAAATGGCGGGAATTGAGATTTCGGGCGGGGCTCGCGTTCTTCGTCGCAGGGGCTTTCCACGGAATTCTCGACGCTCTGATGAGCGCCGGAAAGGGAGTCGCCTTTTTCGCGCCGTTTTCCCGCGCCCGGTTCCATTTTCCGATTCGTCCGATCCGAGTCTCGCCGCCGAGCAGCGAGTTTCTTTTTCGCGAGGGGGGAATTCGAGTGTCCGGGAGCGAGTTGCTCTGGATCTGGATTCCTTCGATGCTCCTGATCGCCGTTTCGTACTGGTACTGGAAGGCTCGCGCGCGGCGCCCTGGCAGCTTCGCTCCCGCGCGTTCCGGAAGGGCCTCGTCCCCTAACACTCCCTGAACGCAGGGGCCGTTCTCCCCCCGGTCGGCTATGATCCCGGCCATGTCGAACCCTGAAGAGTCAAACTCGCGTTTCGCACCTCTCGAAATGGATTCCGAGGAATTCCGGCGGCTCGGGCGCCGAATGGTCGACCGGATTGCGGACTTTCTGGCATCGCTTTCGGGACGAAAGGTGACCCCGGGCGAGACTCCTCATCAGCTCCGAAAGATCCTTGGGGACGGCCCGCTTCCTCAGTCCGGAGCCCCGGCCGAGGGGCTCCTGGACGAAGCCGCGGAGCTTCTGATCGAGCACTCGCTCTTCAACGGCCACGCTCGTTTCTGGGGCTACATCACGTCTTCCGCGGCGCCCATCGGAGCTCTCGCCGACTTGCTGGCTTCCGCCGTCAATCCGAATGTCGGCGCCTTCGGTCTCGCTCCGATGGCGACGGAGATCGAGCTTCAGACCCTCCGCTGGATCGCGGAAATGATCGGTTTTCCGGCAAACGGCGGGGGCGTGCTGGTCTCGGGCGGCAACATGGCGAACTTCGTCGGCTTTCTCGCGGCTCGAAGGGCGAAAGCGCCGTGGGACATTCCTGCCGCGGGAGGCTCCGGCGGCCCGAAGCTTTGTGCCTATGCCTCGGAGGAAACCCACACATGGGTCAAGAAGGCCGCGGACCTGTTCGGTCTCGGGACCGAGTCGCTCCGGTTGATTCCCGTCGATTCGCGTTATCGGCTCCGCATTGATGCGCTGCGCGACGCCATCCGAGACGATCGGGCGGCCGGTCACGTACCGTTCCTCATCGTCGGGACCGCGGGGTCGGTTTCGACAGGGGCAGTCGACCCTTTGCCGGCGATCGCGGAGATCGCAGCTCGGGAGAAACTCTGGTTCCACGTGGACGGCGCTTACGGCGCGCTCGCCGCGGTGCTCCCGGACGCTTCCGCCGACCTCCGGGGTCTGTCTCTGGCCGATTCCGTCGCGGTGGACCCGCACAAGTGGCTCTATGCGCCGGTCGAGGCGGGCTGCACGCTGGTTCGCGACCGCAAAGCGCTCGAAAACACCTTTGCGCACCGGCCCCCGTACTACCACTTCGAAGAGGACGACGGGGCTGTGAATTTCTACGAGCGCGGCCCGCAGAACTCGAGGGGCTTCCGAGCGCTGAAGGTCTGGCTCGGCCTGCGCCAGGCGGGCCGCGAGGGATATGTCCGGATGATCGCCGACGACATTGCCCTCGGCCGCCGTCTTTTCGAGAAAGCCGCCGGGACCGCCGAGATCGAGACGTTCACGAACGATCTCTCGATCGCCACGTTCCGGTTCGTGCCCGAGCGCCTCGCCAAAAGTGGAACGGAAAGCGTCGAGTACCTGAACGCGCTCAACACGGAGCTGCTGGACAGACTCCAGAACGGGGGGGAAGCGTATGTTTCCAACGCGGTGCTCAACGGGCGGTTCGTCCTGCGCGCCTGTGTCGTGAACTTCCGCACGCGCGCTGCCGATGTCGACTCGCTGCCCGGTCTCATCGTTCGTCTCGGGCGGGAAGTGGACCGGGAGAGGGAAGGGAAACCGTCGACCGAGGCTGGCATCCAAGGGCGGAGGGCAACCAATGCCTGAGGCGGTGTGGGCCGATCTGGGCCCGGTCGAAGAGTTGAAACAAAGGACCCTGGCTCAGATCAAGGTCGGCCACACGCCGATCGCGCTCACGTATCGAAATGGCGAATTCAGTGCCGTGTCGGGGGTCTGCAACCATGTCGGCGGCCCGCTTGGCGAAGGGCGCCTGGTCGGCGACTACATCGTGTGTCCGTGGCACAACTACAAGTTCCATTTCCGTACGGGCGAAGGGGAGCCGGGCTACGAGGAGGACCGCGTCCCGAGCTACGAACTGAAAGTCGAGGGCGACCGCCTTTTCGTCAACCTGACGCCCGCGACCCCGCGCCACAAAGTGATGCACGACCCGCACCCCCTCGAGCGAGCGCTCGTGCGCGCGGAGGGCCCCACCCGTGTGCTCGGAATCTCCACGACCGCCATGGACGTCGCCAATCCCCGCTACTCCACTTCCGACGCCCTCCTCGAATCGGCGCTTGCTCACGCGTCTTCCGAGCTTGCGGCCGAGACGAAATTGCTGAAACTGACCGAACTGTC
This sequence comes from Thermoanaerobaculia bacterium, assembly GCA_050747885.1. Classification (GTDB taxonomy): domain Bacteria; phylum Acidobacteriota; class Thermoanaerobaculia; order UBA5066; family DATFVB01; genus CAWEYG01. Next base: position 22,270 of record JBOGJO010000322.1, on the reverse strand, counting down.
GTTCCGGAACTGCGAGGGCTACTACTCCAAGAGCGCCCACGCGTGCACGTGGCCCTGCTCGATCACGCAGATGGACCCCGACGATCAGATGGATCGGGTTTACGAAGCGATCATCTTCTGGGCCGACGTGATCCTCGTCTCGACCCCGATCCGATGGGGATCGGCGAGCTCGCTCTATTTCAAGATGGTCGAGCGGATGAACTGCGTGCAGAACCAGATCACGCTGCGCGACCGCGTGATGATCCGCAACAAAGTCGCGGCGTTCATCATCACGGGCGGGCAGGACAACGTCCAGGCCGTCGCGGGGGAGATGCTCGGGTTCTTCGCCGAGATCGGCTGCCTGTTTCCGCAATTTCCCTACATCGCCCATTCCCGGGGCTGGTCCGCCGAGGACATGGAGAACAACATCTCGTACGTTCAGAAGAGCAAGGCGCTGAAGGAAGGCGCCGAGGAGCTCGCCGCCCGGGCGGTCGCTTTTTCCCGGATGATCGCTGCGACGACTTCCGCGCCGGAGAAAGTCATGCGGGCCGGCCGCAAGGCGGACGGGCTCGACAACGCCGCGATGGGCGCGAACCTGCTCGCCTCGATGACGGACGAAGGCGCGGGGAAAAGCGGCGCGAAATGACCGGGGCCTGGAAGCGACTGGGCGAGGTCGATCCGAAGGGGCTCTCGGCCGCCCGCCTCGAGATCCACCATGCCGCGCAGGTCGTCTCCGCGATCGGCATCACGCACCTCCCGCATCGACCGGACGACAGCCACACGAACCTCGAGTGGATGCCCGTCCTCGAGGCGTTCGGCGGAAACCTCGTGTCCGGGCCGAGGCCGTTCCGAGGCGCACTGCGGCCGGCGGATTTCACGCTGATGCTGCTCGAGGAGGACGGCTGGCAGATCGAGAGCCTGTCTCTGCAGGGAAAAACTCTCGACACGGCGTATGGCTGGATGTCGGACGCGATTGGTCGGGCAACCGGGCCGCCCGCACGGGCGTTGGTCCGCCCTTCCTACGAGCTTCCCGACCACTCGACGCTGAAGGGCGGCCGATTCTCGGACCCGATGGAGAGCTTTCACGAAATGGGCCGCTGGTACGGCGATGCCGCCTCACTTCTGCTGGTTCTCATGGCCGAGCTCTCGTCGGAGGCGTCCCCGGTCCGCTGCTGGCCGCACCACTTCGACATCGCCCTGCTCCTGACGCTCGGCGAAGGCCGGACGATCGGCCTCGGGCTCTCGCCGGGCGACGCGGGCTACGCGGAGCCGTACTGGTACGTCACACCCTACCCGTATCCGAAAAACCCGGCGCTTCCTCCGCTTCCGGAGAAGGGCCGCTGGCACACCGAGGGCTTCTTCGCGGCGGTGCTGACCGGCTCAGATCTGGTGGCGGGAGACTCCTCGATGCAGCGGCAGCGCTCGGAAACGTTCCTTCGCGCGGCGCTGTCGGCCTGCCGGGCGTTCTCCGCCTAGCCGCCCGTCATTCCTTGCCGGCTGTCACCTGCGGGATCGGCGCCGTGGTGTCGGACCGGTGAGCTTTCTCGATCTCCTTGTGCGACGGCAGGTTCGAGTGGCCTGAGTGGAAAAACGACGTGCGGTTGAGCACCTTCTCCTGGAACTCCTCGAGGTAGAGATAAATCACGGGAGTCACGAAGAGCGTGATGAACTGAGAGACGATGAGGCCTCCGACGATGACGAGGCCGAGCGGCCGGCGGGAGGCACCGTCCGCCCCGAATCCGAGCGCGATCGGGAGGGCGCCGAAAATTGCCGCGAGCGTCGTCATCAAAATCGGCCGGAACCGGTCCATGCTCGCGTCGTGGATCGCCTGGGTGGCGCTCTCTCCCCGGTCGACACGTTGCCGCGCGAAGTCCACGATCATGATGCCGTTCTTCTTGACGATTCCCATCAGCATGAACATCCCGACGAACGCATAGAGAGAAGCCTGCTGGTGGAAGAGGAGCAGCGTGAACAATCCGCCCACGAGCGCCGTCGGAAGCGTCGAAAGGACCGTCAACGGATGGACGTAGCTCTCGTACAGGATCGCGAGGATGACGTACATCACGAAGACCGCCAGGATCATCAGCACCGTCAGGTCGCGAACGGTGTTCTTGAAAGTCTCCGCCTCGCCTTGAAGGCTTGCGCGCATGCCGGCGGGGACGATCCGCGCGGCGGTCTTGTTGATGAAGTCCGTCGCCTGGCCGAGCGCGACGCCCGGTTTGAGATTGAAGAAGATCGTCACGCTCGTGAACTGGTTCAGGTGGTTGACGGCCTGCGGGCCGAGCGTTTGCTTCCATGTGACGAGCTCGCGGAGAGGCACGAGGTTCGCGCCGTCGTCGGACTTGATATAGAGCAGGGACAGGTTGTCGGCCTTCTCGCGGTCCTTGTCCTCGACTTCCAGGATGACCTGGTACTGGTCGGCTGGTTTCTTGATCAGGTAGACGTAGTTTTGCGAGTAGGCGTTGCGGAGGAGAGAGAGGATCCGAGCCTCGGAAACGCCGTAGGTCTTGGCCTGGTCCCGCCGGATCTCCACGTCGAGATTCGGCGTATTGTGGAAGAAGTCGGACGACACGGTCTGAAATCCGGGATACTCCCGGAGCTTGGCCATGAGCCTGTTCGAGGCGTCGTAAACCTCCCCGGCGTTGACGCCGGACAGGGCAAACGCGTACTGGCCCTGGGCCTGGTTGGTTGCTCCGGTCGAGATCTGAAGGACCGGAAAAGGCTGGAGGAACGCGAAGGTGCCCGGGACCGAAGCGATCTCGCCCATGAGCTTGCCCGCCTCCACCTCGATCGGGGGCCGCTGCCCGGGAGGCTTCAGGAACGTGAAGATGAATCCCTGGTTGGACGGGAGGAACCCGGAAATTCCGGCGACCGAAATCGTCGCGCGGATGTTCGGGTCGCGCCAGAGGACGTCGCTTACCGTGCTCTGAATCGCGCGCATCTGGTCGGGAGAGGACCCTTCCTTTCCGAGGAAGACTCCGTTGATGACGCTGCTATCCCCTGTGGGCAGGAAGGCTTTTGGAACCAGGTAGAAGAGCCCGACGGTCCCGGCGAGGCACAGCGCCCAGATCAGCGCGGACAAACGGCGGCGCTCGAGAAACCAGGTGAGAGATGTCCCGTATTTTCCGAGCACGCGCTTCTCGACGCCGCCGATCACGCGCTCGAGCCAGGTCTGCTCGACATTCTCTCCCCGGGGCTTCAGCAGGCGCGCGCACATGAGCGGCGTCAACGTCAGGGAAACCAGCCCGGAGGCTAGAATCGCCACGACGATCGTGACCGCGAATTCGCGGAAAATCCGCCCCACGAGCCCCGACATCAGGAGGAGCGGCAGGAACACGGCCGCGAGCGAGATGGTCATCGAGAGGATGGTGAAGCTGATCTCCTTGGCGCTGTTCAGGGAGGCAAGCAGGGCCGGCTCGCCGCGCTCCATCCGGCGAACGGTGTTCTCGAGGAAGACGATCGCGTCGTCAACCAGGAATCCGATCGCGAGAACCAGGGCCATGAGCGAAAGGTTGTCGAGGCTGTAGCCGAGAGCCCGCATGGCCATGAACGTCAGCAGCAGCGAGAGGGGAAGCGCGACGGCGGGGATCAGTGTGTCGGTCGCCCGGCCGAGAAAGAAGAAGATCACCAGGACAACGAGAACGAACGCGATCACGAGCGTCGCCTGGACATCGTTGACCGAATTGACGATGTTCTGCGCGCGGTCGTAGATCGGCGTGACCCGCACCGAACCGGGCAGCTCCGCGCTGATGACCGGCAGAAGGTTTCGGATGCTGCGCGACACTTCGACGGCGTTCGCGCCGGCCTGGCGATTGACCGCGACGACGACCGTGGCGGACGGAATGGGATAGCCCTTGACCCAGAAGCGCATGCTGATCCGCTCGTCCTGGAGCGAATTCTTCACCGTCGCGACGTCTCGCAGCCGCACGACCGTCCCGTTCTTCGAGCCGACGATGAGGTCGCCGTAAGCGCGCGCCGTGTCGAGCTGTCCCTGGGGATTGAGCAGCAGTGTGCCGGAGGCGCTGTCGAGCTGTCCCGCGCCGGTGTAGCTTGTGCCGTTCTTGATCGCGGCGGACAGGTCGTCGATTGTGATGCCCCGCGCCCACATCGCGGAGGGATCCGCCTTGATGCGGATCGCCGATTTCGTCCCGAACACGTTGACCCGCGACACGCCCGGCAGAATGCTGATCCGCTGGCCGACCTGGGTGCTGCCGTAGTCGTAGAGCGCGCCCGGGGTCACCGAATCGCTGGTCAGCGCGATGTACATGATCGGCTGATCATTGGGATTCGTCTTCGAAAAAGTCGGCGGAGAGGGGAGATCGACCGGAAGGCTCCCGGTCGCCTGGGAAATCGCCGTCTGGACGTCGGTCGCGGCCGCATCGATGCTCTTTCGAAGGGCGAATTGCAGCGTCAGGTTCGTGTTGCCCTGGGTGCTCTTCGAAGTGACGACCTCGAGGCCGTTGATCTGCATGAACTGCCGCTCGAGGGGTGTGGCGATGTTGTTTGCCATCGTGTCGGGGCTGGCCCCGGGGTAACTCGCCTGGACCTGGATGACGGGATAGTCCACCGGCGGAAGGTCGTTGACGGGCAGCTGGCGGTAGCAGAGAACGCCGAAGAGCACGACCGAGACGGTCAGGACCGCCGTCATCACGGGTTTTCGGATGAAAGGTTCGGACAGGTTCACGAGGCGGACTCCGCGGCATTCGAGACGAGGACTTTTCCTCCGGGCGTGACGGCGAGCTGGCCGTTGACGACGACGCGTTCCCCGGCCTTCAGGCCCTTCTCGATCACGACGAGGGCTTCCTGCGACTGGCCCGGGACAACCGGCCGCAGCTCCGCGGTCGAATCGCTCCCGACGACGTAAACGAACGGTCCTTTCGCGGACACCTGGACAGCCGTCGCGGGAACGAGCACCGCGGCCTTGAGGGTCGCCAGGACCAGCCGGACCTTGACGAACCTTCCCGGCCAGAGCCGGTGCTCCCGATTGGGAACGGTGGCCCGCAGGGTGACTGTTCCCGTCGATTCCTGAACGGTGTTGTCGAGGAACGTGAGAGTTCCCGTGAGCGGCTTCCCGGGCTCGTCGGGAAGACGGACCTCGACCTTCAGCTCGCCGTGCGCCATGTGCTGCTGGACCCGGGACAGATCGTTCTCCGTGACCGTGAAGTCGGCGTAGATGGGATCGAGCCGCTCGATCGTCAGGAGCGAGGCGCCGTTGGCGGCGACGACGTTTCCGAGATCCACGAGGCGGTGGCCCGCCCGGCCGTCGATGGGCGAGTGGATGGAGCAGTACTGGAGGTTCAGACGGGCGGCGTTGACCGAGGCCTCGGCTTGCTGGACCTGCGCTTCATCGACCTGGGCGGTGCTCTTTTTCGTGTCGTAGTCCGACTGCGAGACGAGCTGGGCCTTCAGGAGCTCCGCCGAGCGAGCGAGCTCCGTGCGGGCGAGCTCGCGCGCCGCTCGCGCCTGGGCGAGATTGGCCTCCGCCGCGTCGAGCTGCGCCTGGTAGGGGCGCGGATCGATCGTGAACAGGATCTGCCCGGTCTTGACGTTCGCGCCGTCGGCGAAGTGGATTTCGGTGATGCGGCCGGAGACCTGGGGCACGATCGAGACGACTTCCCGCGCGACGCATTTGCCGACCTCGTCCGCATACACCGGCACGTCGCGAGCGATTGCCGTTTCCACCGTGACGGGCGCGGGCGGGCGCTGGAAAGCCGAGGGGTTCTTCTTGCCTTTGCAGGCGGCGCAGAGGACCGGGACCAGGAGCAGGAGCAGTTTCTTGTGTTTCACACGCCTCTCGTTCTCAAGTGCAATGCCGTTGGCATCATCGTTTCCTTACGCCTTGAACGCTTGCGGGTTGCATTTTATTTTCATTTGAAGAGATCTCCCCGGCGCCTAACGCTTGGAGATGAAGCCCCAGGGGCTCGCGGCCTTCGGCACAGGCATCGACGGAGACACGACGGCGTCGATTTCGGCCCGATGATCCTTCAGAAGCCGGCGGACCGGCACCCCGTCGGCGCCTCGCTCGAGGATTTCCGCGGCCGACTCGTCCATCTTCGCCAAAAACGCCTCCCATCGGGCCTCGGAGACCGGCATGCCCCGGAATCGGACATTCGAGAGCTTCGCGAATTCGCGCGTCAGCAATTCGGTCTTGGCTTTGATCTCGCCTTCCGTGGCGAGCGATTCGTGCTCATACGGCGTGTGCGGTTTCGGGATGAAGGCGTTGACCGAGGGAACGAGGGTGGCCATTCGGCCGGTCGTTTTCGCTTCCGCGAGGGCGATCTGGTGGCAGTCGGAGACGAGGCGCACGAGATCGCGCACGTCTTCGTCGGTTTCGGACGGAAGTCCGATTTGAAGATAGAGCTTCAGGTTCGTGAAGCCGTGCTGGAAGATCATTCGGACCTTTTCCCGAAGCAGGGAGTCGGACACCTTCTTGTTGATGTGCCGGCGCAGCCGCTCGTTGCCGGCTTCCGGAGCGATGGAGAGCGACTTTTCCCCCTGCCGGGCAAGGATGGCGAGGATTTCGGGACGGATCGCGTCGATCTTGATCGAGGAGAGCGCGATGTGGAACTCGAGGTCGGCAAGCCCCGAGAGGATCGTCTCGATCTCCGGATGGTCGCACACTGCCGTCGCGATCAGCCCCGCGCGATCGGTGAACTGGCGTCCGAGGCGCGCGGTCGCGAGGATCGAAGAGGCGGGATACTGCTTGATCGGCGCCATCGCGTACGCCGCCCAGCAGAATTTGCACATTTCCGTGCATCCGCGCGAGATTTCGATCAGGAGCTTGTCGGACAGCTCGGTCCGGGGCGTGAGGATCGACGTGTGCGGAACCTCGTAGTCCGGTCCGATTTCCTTGCGGGACATCGCCTGCTGGATGACGATCTTTCCGGCCATCGAACCCTCGGCGCGAAGGCCCTGGACGGCGGGCACGAAAAGCCCGGGAATTCTCGCGGCCTCCTCGAGGAAACGGGAGCGGTCGAGCCCGAGCTTGAGAAGGTTCGACAGCGGAACGACGAGTTTTTCCCCGTCCCCCATGGCAAAGATGTCGAGAAACGGGGTGAGCGGGGAAGGATTGATCCGGGAACAATCGCCTCCGATCATGAGGATCGGGTGGCGCTCGTCGCGGTCCTGCGCTCGGCGGGGAATCCGGGCGCTGTCCAGGGTCTTCAAAAGATTGAGATAGTCCATTTCCCAGGAGACCGACCAGGCGATGAGGCCGAATTCGGACAGCGGAGTCTGAGTCTCGAAGGTCTCGGCGGGCGAGCCCGGCTCGAAAAAAAACCTTTCGCAAACGACGTCTTCGACGCGGTTGAAGAGGCGCAGCACCCACTGAAAGCCGAGGTTCGACATGCCGACTTCATAAGAATTCGGAAATCCGAGGGCAATCCGGTACGCGCCAAAGCGCTTCGGCGCCTCGATGGGCCGTTCGTCGGCGAGCCTCGCCCGGCGGGTTTCTTCATAGCCCGGCATGAACCCTTGATTGTAAGGGATTTTCGGGATCTTCGAGGGGTTCAGTTCTCCGGTACGGCCCAGAGTCGGAAAATGACGGTCAGGGGATCCGAAATCCGGTTGAAGAACGTCGACATGTTTCGAAGTCCGTACTGCTTCCAGTGGATCGGAACGGCTCCGGCCACCAGGATGTGGTCTCCGAGGACGGCGCACTGGATGGAAGCCTGGAGCGGCTTGCTGACGCCGTGGATGAGGACGTTTCCGGCGACGTCCACGGTCACCGTGGCTCCCGGGCCGAACGCCGAGAGGTCGCCTTTGTAGCTCTTTCCCTCGAACACGATTTCCGGGAATTGCGAGGATTCGAGAACCTTGTCGTGCATCACCGCGTCGCGTCGCGCGCTGCCCGTGTGGAGAGATTCCGCGCGAAACGTGATTCGAGAGCGAAGGACGCCCGGCCTCTCGGGGTCTGTCTCGGCGGTGCCGTTCCACGATTCAATCGTGCCGTGAACCAGATGGAAGGTCGTCGGCAACTCGAAGGAAATCTTCGATTTCTCGGGCACGAAGCGGTACTTCAGGACGCGGGGCGGCGGGGCAAGCGCAACCGCGGGATCGGTGGTTTGCGATCCGACCGACTGCGCGCTGGCCGGCGCCGCGAGGCAGGCCGCGAGGAGCAGAGAAGCGAGGAGCTTCACGAACGCATTCTATAGCTCAACTCCGCGGGTCCTGTCGCGGGACTTGGACCACTTTTCCGCTCGCTGCGGTTTGAGGACTTTGCTACGACTCCGCGCCGCGAGCGGCAAAAGGGTCCTCACCCCGCGCCACCCGCGCGGCAATTCCCGCAAGCGCCCCTACCGCGTTTCAGCGGCCGGAACGATGGGATAGGGGTGATCTTCAAAGACCCGCGGACGGATTCCCTGGAACGGATCGACGAGGCGGCGAAGCCGGGGAAGAACGCGCCACCTCGGCCGCGGGAGAGGCAGATACATGAACCACCGCGCGAGGCGTTCGACGATGGGCTGCTGAGCCTCGAAGGAGTTGACGACGTTCCGGTGCTGGCGCCCGAATCGCGCGAGCTCGTCGAGATACCAGGCCCGGGGCAGATCGGGCGAGAAGTAGAAAAACGGCTCGAGCAGGTTGGCCTCTGGGGGGATCAGGCCGTCGGCGCGAAGCATGGCTTCGAGACCGGTTCGCGGGTAGACCCTCACGCCGTTGGTGATGTAAACGAGGTCCGACCCCGGGATTTCCCGGTCGATGAAGTCGAAAGTCTCGGCGACCGTGTCGGGATCCTCGCCGGGCGACCCGACGAGAAAGACCCAGACCGCCGGAATTCCGTGCCGCGGCAGCCACCGGGCGATCCTTTGCACGGCGGCGCGGTCGAAACCCTTGCGCATCCGTTTCAAGACGAGGTCCGATGCCGATTCCACGGTGCAGGTCGTCGCAACGAACCCCGCCTTTTTCATCAAGGCGACGAGCTCTTCGGTCACTCCGACGGGGTTGAACCCCGCAGCCGTCAGCCGGACTTTCAAACCGCGGTCGAGGATGGCGTTGAGAATGGCTCGCGCGTGCACGGGTGGATGGGAGAAAACGGCGTCGACGAACTCGAAGAATTTCGCGCCGTGCGAATGGGCGTACGCGATTTCCTCGACGACCTCCGGGACCGGTCGGAACCGATAGCGAAGACCCTCGAGTGTTCCGTACGTGCAATACGTGCACGTGAACCCGCACCCGCGCTTCGTTTGAATGGGGAACACGCCGTCTCGGCGCATGTAGGTTTTCATGTCGAGGTAACGAAAGAGCTCCGGGTCCGGAAGGCCGTCGATCGGCTCCGAAGAGTGCAGGGCGTTGTGGACGATTCGACCGTGGCGCCGAGCCACGAGCCCCGGCAAGTCGTCGAATGGGATGCCCGCTGCCCAGCGGCGGAGCAGGTCGGGAAATCTTCTCTCGGCGTCCCCGTAGAGGATCGCGTCGGGAGAGATCTCCTCGAACGTTCGCACGGGATCGATCGCCGCTCCCGCGCCACCGAGGATGAGAGGCACGCCGGTCAGCCGGCGAAGCCGGGAAAAGATGGAGCGGATCTCCGGAACGAAATATTTCGTTTCGATCAGGTCGGAATTGTCGACATTCCGCATCGAAATGCCGATGAAATCGGGTCGGAAGTCCGCGACGGCTCGCGCAAGCGGCTCGCCGGGATCTTCTGTCCACATCAGGTCGACGACCCGCGATTCGATTTCTTCCCGCTCCAGCTGCGCAGCGACGAGACACGGCCCCACCGGCACCACGGGGTACGGTGTGCGCTCCCGGTTCGTCGAGACGAGGAGGACCTTCATTCAACCTCTCCCTGAGATTCCGAACACCCAGTCGGCGACGTTGCTTCCCGTCGCCCCGGGCCGAAACTGATCGCCGAGGGACTCGAAAAAGGTCGCCGAGTCGTGCCGCCTGAGAAATTGCTCGGGATCCAGGCCGAGCTCCCGGGCGCGGGGGAGAGTCGCTCTGTCCGAGAATGCGCCCGCGTTCTCCGAGTTTCCATCGATTCCGTCGGAGCCGGCGGAAAGCACGAGCTGACCGGCCTCACCCGCGGCGAGCACGCGCGCCGCTCCGAGGGCGAGCTCCTGGCTGCGGCCGCCGCTTCCGCTGCGCCCGGTGTGCCGGACCGTCGTCTCGCCCCCCGCGAGAAGAACCCCCCGGCCGAGGCTCCGCAGGCGAAGCGCGAACTTCTCGCCGGCCGCCGCGGCCTCTCCCGAGAGGCGCCGCCTCTCGACACGGACAGGCACGCCGCGGGACCGAGCGAAATTCGCCGCCGCCGCGAGTCCCGTGCGATTGTCCGCCAGCAGGACCGCGCGGTCTCCCGCCTTCCGGCGGCTCACCGTCGGGCCCGAGCCGACGATTCGAAAGTCGGATCCCGGAACGTCGGACAGAATGAGAGTCAACACGCGGGCGGGCGTCGCCTCCGCGAGCCGTCCGTCTTTGACGAGAGAAAGGGAGCTTCGCAGTCGGTTGATCCGCTCGATCGTCCATCCCTCCTTCCCCGCGCGGCGAACCTTCGCGCGTTTCGAGGCGAGCGTCTCGCCGTTCGAAGGCAGGCACAACAGGGACGAGGATCCGCCGGAGATGAGCGCGAGGATCATGTCGAGCTTTCCGAAGCCGCGAAAAAAATCGACCGCCTCCTTCGCCGCGGCGAGACTCGATCGGTCGGGGTCGGGATGGGCAGCGAAGCGCGCGAAGCGAAGGAGCCGGCGGGGAACCGGGGTTCCGCAAGGAACGACGAGGAGGCCCTCGTTCAGCAATTCTCGCGGCACGCCGGCGCACATCCCGGCGGCGGCCTTTCCGGAGGCAAAAACCCCTACCCGGCCGGTGGGGGCGATCCTTCGGGTGCGAAGATATCCGGCGACAAGACTCTCGGGATCCACGGCGGAGAGCGCCGCCCGCCAGAGTTCGGTCAGGAGCCGCCGAGCGTCCATCTCGCTCATTTTCCCCGATCGGCAGATTCGCCGCCCTCTTTCGGATTCGGCCGGTTCACGGATAATGGCGAGCATGCCACGATTTCGCGGGGCGTCGGCCGTTCTTTTCCTCCTGCTGACGTCGTCCTGTGCGCCGCGCGAAAGACGGCGCGTCGGGGCCCGCCTCGCGGAACCGCTCGAGAGGAACGGCGTTCGAACGCTCGGCCGTTCTTTCATTCGCCGTCGGGAAGGGATTTTCGAAGCTCGCTTTGCGGGCGGCCCCTACGACCGCGGGTATGAGCGCGGTCGGCTGGACCACGCGAACATCGCCGCCGGCGAAAAGGACCTGGAATTTCTCCTCGAAAAAATGATCCCGTCGCCGCTCAAGAGATGGGCTCTGCGCCGTCTCCTGGGCTGGACCGTCCGCCGGTCGGAGAAATGGATCCCGAAGGAGCACGAGTTGGAGATCGCGGGTCTGGCCGACGCCGACTTTCCCGATCCCTTGCCGGGCAGCTGGCCGCCCTATGCGCGCCACCTTGCTCTCCACGCCCTTCACGACTTCAGCCAGCGTTTCACCGCGACGAACCCGCTGTCCGGCGCTTGTAGCGGCTTCGCGGCCGGTCCGAAGGCAACGCTCGACGGCCACGTTTATCTCGCCCGGAATTTCGACTTCGAGGCGGTGCCGCGGTTCGACCGGGAAAAGATCGTCGCCGCCATCGTGCCCGATTCCGGCCATTCCTATCTGTCCGTGACGTTCGGCGGATTGACCGGCGCCGTTTCGGGGGTCAACGATGCCGGCCTGTCGGTCTCTTTGCAGGCGCTCACCGGAGGGCCCACCGCCGGTGCGGGCGAGCCGTCGTCGCTCCTGGTGGCCGACGTCCTTCAGAGGGACACGACCGTCGGGGAAGCCGTCGAGAGAATCCGATCGGCGCGCGTTTTTGTCTCCGATATTTATCTCCTCGCCGACGTTTCGGGTTCTCTGGCGGTCGTCGAGAAAACGCCGGTGGCGACGGGCGTGAGGACCGGAGGCTCGTGGATCACGGCGACAAACGATGCCGAGACGCCGGCAATCGCGCGTTCCGTTCGCGCTGTTTCGCCGTCCTCGACCTCGTCCTACCGGCAGAGACGACTCGACGAGCTCCTGGCCGGCGGAGCGGGGCGCCTGAATGTCGCCGCGGCGGTCGAGATCCTTCGCGACCGAAAGGGCCTCGGCGGAGCTCCACTCGGACCGGGGAACCGAAACGCGATCGATGGCCTCATCGCGTGTCATTCGGTGGTCTTCGATCTCACGGCCCGGCGCGCGTACGTAGCGGCGTCGCCTCACACGCTCGGGTCGTACGCGGTTTTCGACCTCTCTCTGCTGGAGACCGCGGAGCCGGACGATCCCCGGTTCTCCGCACTCGGCGCGGAATCGATACCCGCCGATCCGTTCCTGACCTCGGGCGGCTACGCTCGGTACCGGAGGGCGCGGGTTCTCAATGAAGCTGCACGTTCGGAGCTTCGTCGGGGGATGCCGGGTCCGGCGGAGCGCGATGCGAGTCTGGCCCTCTCCCTGAGCCCGGATTTCCTCGAGGCTTTCGTTTGTCGCGGAGAGGCGCGCGAGAGGCTCGGAAAGGAGGGCGCGCTCGCGGATCTCGAAGCCGCCGCGCGCCGGTCACCGGGGCCTCCGGCCTTCGCGGCCGCGATCGAGAGAGCCCGGCGGGACGCGGCGGCGGGCCGTTCCCCCGGCCGTCCCGTCGCCTTTCCCCTTTCGTTTGAGGATTTGTTCGCGAAGGCCGGCCGGCCGTGACCCAGCAGACGGCGGTCCTCGCGGGAACCGGGCTTTCAAAGTCGTACCGGCTCGGACGACAACTCGTGCCTGCGCTGCGCGGGCTCGACGTGCACGTCGCTTCCGGAGAATTCGCCGCGATCGAGGGGCCGTCGGGGTCGGGGAAAACCACGCTTCTGAACGTTCTGGGGCTTCTCGATTCCCCCGATTCCGGGACGTACCGGATCGACGGGGAAGACACCGCGCCGCTTTCCGAACCGCAGCGCGCGGCAATCCGGCTGGGAAGGTTCGGTTTCGTGTTCCAGACGTTCAATTTGATCCCGGTCCTGAGCGCGCGCGAGAACGTCGAATATCCGATGGCCCTCTCCGGAGTCCCGCGAGCGCGCCGCCGCGCCGCCGCACGAGATCTCCTGCGCGACGTGGGGATCGAGGAGAAGGAAAATGTGCGGCCGGACCTTCTCTCGGGGGGCCAGCGCCAGCGGGTGGCGATCGCTCGCGCCCTCGCGAATTCGCCGGAAATCGTTTTTGCGGACGAACCGACGGCCAACCTCGACAGCCGAACGGCGACCGAGATCCTCGACCTCATGGGACGCCTGAACGAAGAGCACGGCGTGGCCTTCTTGTTCGCGACGCACGACCCGCGAGTCGTCGAACGCGCCCGGAGAATCCTCGTGTTGCGGGACGGAGAGATCGTCGAGGACCGGGCATGAGCGTCTGGGAGCTCGCTTACCGCAATGTTCTTCGCAACCGGAGACGCAGTTTCCTCACGGCGGGCGTTGTCGTTTTCGGGTTTGCGGCCTTCGCGCTCGCGGGGGGATTCATGTCGCAAACCTTCGACGGCCTGAAACAGGGCACGATCCGCGGCGGAGTGGGACACCTTCAGGTCGCCCGAGCCGAGACGTTTCGCGCCGCGGAGGATCGGACGCTCGAGCACGGGATCGCCGACGCCTCCGACGTGCAATCGATTTTGAAGCGGGATTCTGCCGTGGAATTCGTGCTGCCCCGAATCGATTTCGTCGGCCTCGTTTCGAACGGCGCGCGGTCGGTCCCCTATCTCGGCGTGGGATTGGACCCCGGCCCGGAGGCCGCCGCGATGGACACGAAGTCTCTCGTGAAGCAGGGTCGATGGTTTGCTTCGCCTTCCGAGACGGCCGTGGTGATGGGGACCGGCCTGGCGGCCGCGCTGCGGGTTGGTCCGGGCGAGACCGTGACGATGTTCGCGACGACTCCCGAGGGCGTTCTGAACGCGCTCGATGTCACCGTCGCCGGGTTTGCCGACCTTCCGGTCAAAGAGATCAACGATCGTTATCTGGCGACCACGCTTCCGGCGGCCTCCCGCCTCCTCAGCGTCACGGGAGTCGTTTCAAAGCTCGTCGTCGTGCTCCGGCCGAACCGGGATGACCGAGCCGCGAAGGCTCGCCTGGAAGGCGCGCTTCGAAGCGCCGGATCGGGGCTCGAGGTCAAGAGCTGGAGAGAGCTTGCCCTCTTTTACAACCAGGTCAAGCTTCTCTATATCGGGATTTTCGGATTCATGGGCGCGGTTCTGGTGGTCGTGGTTCTTCTGGCCTGCGCGAACACGATGACGATGGCGACCACGGAGCGAATTCGCGAGATCGGGACGCTGCGCGCGATCGGAACTCCCCCGGCGATGATCCGCGGAATGTTCGTCGTGGAAGGCGTCGTGATCTCGGTCTTCGGATGCCTCGCCGGCGCGGTCCTCGCCCTGGTCGTTCGTGCGGCCTTGAACTCCTCCGGAATCGAGCTGCCGCCTCCCCCCGGAGCGTCGCACGGGATGCCGATCCACGTGGCGTTTTACCCGGCGACCTACCTGGCGGGATTCGCCGCGATGCTCGCCACGCTCGCGCTCGCTTCGTATCTTCCGGCGCGCCGCGCCTCGCGCGTGCCGATCGTGGAGGCGCTCGCACATGTGTGAGTCTTCGCCCTCTTCTGTCATTCCCGCGAAAGCGGGAATCGCCCGGGGTCGAGGTCCCGGGGTCCGACCCTGGCGGTCCCCGCTTTCGCGGGGACGACAGGTTTTCATATCGGTCGCGGCGATTCTGTCTTCGTCAATCGCGTTCGGGGGTCTTTCCGCGAGCCAGCTTCTCGAGCTCGCCGACGCCCCGAAACGCGCGTTTCCCGAGGTGGTCATCCACACCCGGGTCGTCGTGACGGAAAACGGCGGGTCGCAGGTCCCCGCCGAGTTCGAGCTCTACAAAAAGGGAGACGATCGCGCGCTCGTCGTTTTCACGGCGGGGAAGCAGAAGGGGAGAAAGATCCTGACCGTCGGCGAGAAGTTCTGGATCCTCGTGCCGGGCGCCTCGCGTCCGATTCCCGTCACGGCCAACCAACGGCTCGTGGGGGGCGCCTCGCTCGGGGACATCGCGCGCCTTCAGTTCTCTCGCGAGTTCGATGCGGTCATCGAGCCCGATCCCGAGACGGTCGCCGGGTTGCCGTGCGACGTGCTCGACTTGAAGGCAACCAACGCCCGCTCGTCGTACGGATCGGGACGGCTCTGGGTGGACCGGAAGCGGCATCTGGCCCGCAAGGCCGTCCTCGCTCTCGTGTCCGGCAAGCCGGCGAAAGAAATCCTCTTCGAGCGCTATGGCGTTGAAAACGGGAAGACCGTCCTTCTTTCCATGTCGGTCCGCGATCTTCTCGGCGGATCGGCCGGAGCGGAAACGCGCCTGGAATACTCGAACTACCGCATTCTGAAGATCGACGATTCCTTTTTCACGCCCGAGGGAGCACTGAAGTTCTGACCTCACCGTCGGTTTATTCCTCGGGCAGCTCCGGCTCTTCTTCGACGATCCGCTCGACGCCGGGAGACGTGAACTCGAGGATCAGGTCCGGGAGCGTCTCGGAGAACTGAGACCTCGGAAGAACCCGGTCGGTCCCCGACGCGCGCGCCTCCTCGGAGAGTTTCTTGTCCACGTGCGAGAGAAATCCCACGATGGGAACGCTACGCGTGGAGGCGCCCTTCTTGAGTCGGGAGATCGCCGGGAGCACGGACTCCGAGAGCTCGACGAAGAGGGCGGCGGGCTCGCCGGCGCAAGCCTGCGGGAGATCGTCGAGCTTCGCGACGAACTCGACCGGAATGTTCAAATTTCGGCCGGCCGCGTCGATCTTGGCGCGGAACATGAGATCTTCGACGTGAGCGACGATTCTCTTCTGCATCGTTCCTGTGGGATTCTAGAACGTCTTGACCAGGTCGAACAGGTATCGGTTCAAATAGTGCTTCCGGTCCTGCCGCCGCTGGAAGACCACCGAGGGGCGGATCTCGACGCCGGAAACCACCGTGTAGGAGACGCCGACCCGGTGGCCGACGTACCAGGAGTGGAACCACCAGTCATCCGTGTTGTAGGCGCCGACGACGGCGTCGCGGTCGACGGACTGGTAGACGTCGAAGACCTGGAAATCGCCGCGGTTTCCCTCCCGGCCGATCCGCAGGGCGGCTTCGAAGGCGTCCCGGTAGGCGTTCTCGTCGGCCGCGAGGTTGCGGGCCCAGTCGAAAGAGAAAGACACCGGGAACGCCGCGACGGCGAACCGGACCCTCGCGAGAGAGTCGACGATTCGAAAATCGTTCGCATAGACCGGGGGAACGGAATAGGCGACGTTCTGTCGAACGAAATGGCGCGCGGCGTTCTGGAGATGAGTGAATCTCCAATAGCTCTCCGACCAGTCGAGGGCGACGGAATCGGGGTCCCCAAACGTCCAGGTCAGCTGCCCCGCCGCGATATGGGAATCGTCGTGTTCGCGTTGAGGGCCGCGGAAAAACCCTGCGGTAACGCTCAACGCCGACGTGGTCGAGAACGGGAGTCTCCATCCCGCCGCTGCCCCGAGGACCTGAAGATCGCGATCCCAGAGCATCTCGGTCGTCCGAAGGGGCATGCCGAACTGCCCCGCGGTGATCGTGAAATTGCCGGGGCGGGCTTCGAGAAAAGCTCGGTCGAGGGCGGCGTTGTTCGAACGGTAATTGTCGAGCCTCTTGTCGTTGGTCGCGTTGGAATCGGAGGACAGCTCGCCGAGGACGCGAACGCCCAGCCGAAAACGGTCCGACGCCTTCCAGTCGAGCTCCGGACGCACTTCCATTCGCCACCGGGAAATGTTCGAGGCCACGGCCTGCCGGGCGATCTGGATGTCGTCGTATCGGACGAGCGCATCCCACCGGAACTCGAACCCCTCCTCGGAAACCGGAGTCTCGTATCGCGGCGCCGCGTCCTGTCCCGAGAGGCGCGCGGCAAGCGCAAGCACGGCGGCGCAGCAGAAAGCCCCGCGGAGCCTCATGCGGTCACCTCGGAGAGCTCCTGATTCATTTCGGCGATCGACTGATAACGCCGATCCGGATCCTTCTCGATCGCTTTCATCACGATTTTCGCGATTCGGGGATCGATCTCCGGGTATTTCGTTTCGATCGCGGGCGGTTTGTCCTGAATGTGCTTCAGAACGACTCCGAGCGCGGAGTCCCCCTCGAAAGGCAGCGCGCCGCTGAACAGCTCGTAGAAGACGATTCCCGCGGAATATATGTCGGTCCGAGGGTCGAGGGTTCCCCCCTTGGCCTGTTCGGGGGAGATGTAGTCCGGAGTCCCGACGACCATCCCCGTTGCGGTCATTCCCTTGTCCTGCGAAAGCCTGGCGATTCCGAAATCCATGATTTTCAACCCGCCGTTCGGTTCGATCAGGATGTTTTGCGGCTTGATGTCGCGGTGGATGACGCCGGCGGAGTGGGCGGCGCCGAGCCCTCCGCAAATCTGACGCGCGATCCGAAGGGCGGCGGCGACGGGCAGCCGGCGATTTTGATCGAGAAGGTGTTTCAACGTGATTCCCCGCACGTATTCCATCGACAGGTAGCGAAGGCCGTTGGATTCGCCGAAATCGTGCGTTCGAAGGACGTTGCGATGGGTGATTCGTCGAGCGAGACGGATTTCCTGCTTGAAGCGGTCGATCAGGGAAGCGTCCTGCGCGAGCGCCTCGTTGCGCAGCACCTTGATGGCGACCGCGTCGTCGAGCGTCCGGTCGTGCGCCTTGTAGACGATTCCCATGCCGCCGACACCGAGTTCCGATTCAATATCGTAGCGCCCGGCAAAGAGCGTGCCGATGCGGGGCGCAACTCCGCCGGCGGCCGAGATCGGCGGGACGGCCGGCATCGCGACCGTCTTTTGAGGCCCGACGCCTCCCATCGTGAGAGAGGCGAGCTGCTTCTCGAGCTCCGCCTTCTCCTTGAGCTCCTCGATCATCATCCGGAAGGACCGGGCGAGAATTCCAATCTCGTCCTTCTGATGGACCGGAAGCGGAACGTCGTAATTTCCGTCGCGGACCGCGTCGGTCGCCTCGACCATCTTGCCGATGGGCCCGGTCATGCGGCGGGCCAGCCAGTAAGAAACCAGAAAGGCCGCCAGCAGCGCTCCCAGCCCGACGATCAGAAGCGTCTTCTCGATTTCGCGAAATGCCGCGAGCTCCCGGGAAAGGGGACGCACGGTGACGACGGCCCCCACGACGAGGCCGGAGGCGAGCCTCAGCGGCCACGCGAGCGCGAGGTAGGTGTCTTCTCCGGTGTCGATCGACAGCGGCCCCGCGATTTTTCCCTGCTGAAGCACGGCGGAGACGAGATCTTTGCGGGATTCGATGGTGCGAAAGAACGGCTTCGTCGCGCTTCCGAGAGTCGACGCGACGACCTCGGCCCTCGGTTCCTGCGTCGGCGGGCTCAGGTTCGAGAGGAACAGGGCATCGGTCGAAGAAACGTCGCGAAAATTCTCGGCGACCCTGTCGTCGATCGCAAAACACGCGACCAGAACACCGAGCGTCTGGGCGTCCCGGCCCTCGCCCGAGACGACGGGGGCGGCCACGGCGTGATACAGCTTTCCGTCGGAGTACCAGATTCCCTCGGTTTCCGCACCGTCGAGCGCCTTTCGGACCAGCGCGGAATTGGAAATGTCGTGGCGCCATTCCCTCTTGTCGCTTCGGACAATCGAGACGCCGCGAGGATCCGTCACGATCAGAAAGTCCGCTCCTGTTGCGGAGGCCTGATCTTCCTTGAGGCTGTTGAAGATGGTCGCCGCGTCGCCCTCGTGGACGAGCGCCTTGAACCCGGAGTTGTCGACCACCGGCCGCAGGGCGCGATGGAGCTTCTCGTACCGGTCCTCCTGGAAATTGTCGTAGGAATCCTTCGCGCGGGAAAGCGCCTTCCGGCTCGACTCGACGGCGATCGACCGGACGCGATAGCTCGAGATTTCCACCGCCGCGCCGAGCGCGAGAAAGACGAGCAAGGCGACGGCGAGAAAGATCTTGACCGTCAGCGAAAACTTCGGCTTTTCGGACCGAACGGGCGTTCCGGCCGGAAGCGTGCTGCTGGTGATTCCCGGCGACGAGATTCCGCCGCGCGGGCGACCCGCTTTTTCGGGACCGGCCGCTTCTTCGCTCATCGTCAGTAGCGATCCTCGTCCGGCGGCGGAGGGGGGTAGTCCTGACCGTATTTGTTCTTGTGCGCCTGGGGCTTGAACCCGGAGACGTCGAGCGACAGCGAGGCCGAGACGGATTTTCGAGCGGAAACGTGCACGACCGCGGAGGTCTCGCCGCCTTCGTCGCACCACGCTTTCAGGGTCCTCTCCCCGTCCGGGACGCCGTCGAAGTCGAACCGGCCGTCCGGCCCGGTGACGGTGAAAAAGGACGAGTCGACGACGCGGATGAAGCCGATCATCTGGGGATGAATGTTGCAATAGACGCGGACGAGCCCGGGCGACTCGAAGCTCTTGTCCTTCGATCGTCCGCGCCGGTAGAGCCCGAGGTCGAAGTGATTCTCGCCGGAAACGGAGAAAACATTGTGGAAGATGGGGTCGTCGTTCGGGAACGACACCGAGCGGCCGAGCTCCACGGCCAGCACTTTCGGCGTGAACCGCTTGTGGGTCGATCTCATGGACGGAACGGATTCGGACGCCTTCGCCTGAGACGATTCGGCGGGTCGTCCTGCGCGCTGCAAGCCCTCCACCCAGACCACGACGTTCGCTGCGTCGGACCGGACCCGGCCGTCGTCGAGAAGGGAAACTTTACCGCTCACGGTTCCGGCGGAGAGCCCTCCCACCGACGCCAGCAGCACAGGCAGGAGCCGCAGAAACCTTGCAGCCCGGGATTTCATTGCGCTCGATCATAACAGTCCTTGACGCTTTCATTCCACGCGATTACCCTGCTCGGATGACGTCTGAGCCGGTTCTCATCTTCGGCAAAGACACCTGACCGTACACGTCGGCGGCCCGTGCGGACTACGCCCGGCGACAGGTTCCTTTCGAGTACGTCAACGTGAAGACCTCCCGGGAGAACATGGAAAAGATGCTCGCGTTCTCGGGCGGAAGCCGCGAGGTTCCGGTGATCGTCGAAGACGGGCAGGTCACGACCGGATTCGGGGGCACCTGAGGCGTCTGACGGTCCACGGTTCGTGGACGGAACCCCGGATTTTCTAGACTCGAACCCCTGCCCGTGTTAAAACGCTCGAAGTTTCAACCGAGGAGGGAAGGTCCAATGGCCAGAACCGAAACCCCGGCCGCGGAGTTCAAACCCTACGTACCCGCGGATCAATCCCCGCCGGAATTCACCGCCAAGGCGATCATCCTCGGCTCGTTCTTCGGGCTCCTTTTCGGCGCCGCCACCGTGTACCTGGCGCTTCGCGCGGGGTTGACGGTCTCGGCCTCGGTGCCGATCGCCGTTCTCTCGATCGCGGTTTTCAAGAAGCTCGGCAAGTCGACGATCCTCGAGAACAACATCGTGCAAACGATCGGCTCGGCCGGCGAGTCGGTGGCGGCCGGCGTCGTGTTCACCGTGCCCGCGCTGCTTTTCTTGTCCAACGGAAGCGATTATTTCCGGTACACGACGATCTTCGTTCTCGCGGCGATCGGCGGGACTCTCGGAGTGCTGTTCATGATTCCGCTGCGGCGCGCGCTGATCGTGAAGGAGCATGGGAATCTCATCTATCCGGAAGGAACCGCCTGTGCCGACGTGCTGATCGCCGGCGAACGCGGAGGCGAGCTGGCAAAGATGGTCTTCAAGGGCGTCGGCGCGGCGCTGCTGTACAAGTTTTTCTACGGGATCATCGGCCTCTGGCAGGAGACCGCTCTCTGGTTCCGAACCGACAAGAACGGGAAGATCCCGGACGCGACCTTGAATTGCGACGTCACGCCGGAGTACCTGGGCCTTGGCTACATCATCGGGCCCAAGATCGCCGGCGAGCTCGTCTCCGGAGGCATCCTCTCTTGGCTCGCGTTGATTCCGCTGATTTCGATCTTCGTGCCCGAAACACGCCTCGTGACGGACCTTCACAACCTCGGATTCTCGGACAGGTGGATGGCGGGGAACACTCACGCCGAATGGATCTATCGCGCTTACGTCCGTTACATCGGCGCGGGAGCGGTCGCGTGCGCCGGCGTGATGACCCTCATCAAGACGCTTCCGACCATCGTTGCCGCCTTCGGGGAATCCGTGAAATCGATGAGAGGCGGCACCGGGGAGGCGAAAAAAATCCGAACCGAAAACGACCTGGGCATGGGCTGGGTGATCGGCGGGTCCGTCATCCTGGCTCTCCTGATCACGGTGCTGCCCGGCTTCCCCCACGGGCCTTTTCCCGGGTCGCTCGTGATGGGGCTTCTCGTGGTCGTCTTCGGGTTTTTCTTCGTGACGGTTTCCTCTCGCATCGTGGGCATCATCGGCACTTCGTCCAACCCGATCTCGGGAATGACGATCGCGACGCTGATGGCCACGTGCGTGGTCTTCGTCCTCCTCGGCAGGACGGGAGACATCTTTCAACCGGTGGCCCTCTGCGTCGGCGCGCTCGTCTGTGTCGCGGCTGCCAACGCGGGCGCCACGTCCCAGGATTTGAAAACAGGCTATCTCGTCGGCGCGACCCCGCGGAGCCAGCAGATCGGGTTCATCATCGGGGTCCTCGTTTCGACGGTCGCGATCGGGGGGACGCTCTTTCTTCTCGACAGCACCCTGAAGGGCACGGCGGAGGCGCACGGGATCGGCGGTCCTCAGCTGCCCGCGCCGCAAGCGACGCTGATGGCGACGATCATCAAGGGGCTGCTGGCCAAGAATCTGCCGTGGGCGCCCGTCCTGGTGGGCGCGTTCCTCGCCTTCATGGCGCAGCTGGCCGGCGCCAACGCGCTCTCGTGGGCGGTCGGCGCTTATCTTCCGCTCTCGACGACTTTCCCGATCTGGATCGGCGGCCTGATGAAGGCGCTTTCGGACAAGATGAGCCACCGGCGGGAGGAATCCGAGCTCTCCTCGGGGATGCTCTACGCCACGGGCCTGGTGGCGGGCGGCTCGCTCGGAGGAGTTGCGATCGCGTTTGTCGCCTTCTTCGGAGATCGCATCCTGCACATGGAAAATCCGAAACTTCTCGACAAGCTCGATCTGGGCGCCCATTTCTATCCGGCGTTCAAGGCAGGCGCCGGCGGGCAGGTCCTGTGTGCTGCCGTGTTCGCCGCCCTTTGCATCCTTCTCGTGCGAAATGCCCGGAAGGATCTGGAAGCCTGATCTTCGGAGGCAAAATGAGAACTCGATCCTGGATTCCGGCTGCCGCGGCCCTGTTGGGATGGATGGGGGCGGCCGCTTTCGCTCAGACCCCGACGCCGGCCGCTGCGAAGCCAGTAGTTCTGAA
>JBOGJO010000321.1:0-18737 GCA_050747885.1 Thermoanaerobaculia bacterium | reverse complement strand
GGAGTTCTTCAACTCGAACGGACGAGATAACTCCGGAACGACTGGCATGTGGGGCAAACCGATGCCGCGAGTTGCGATTCCCGAGCGAGCGATTGCCGCCGAAGCGCCCCGGGGGCCAGGCGGCTCCCGGCGCCAAGCGAGCTCTGACCCGATCACGAGCCTCACGACGGCTGCACCGCGAGCGCCTGCAGCAGCTCCGAGAGGATCCGCGCGGTCGCGCCCCAGACGGTTTTGGGGCCGTAGTGATAGAAGAGCACGGGCTCTTCCCGCCCGGGGAACTCCCGCTCTTCGACGGCGGTCGGGGCCATGAGGGCGGCGACCGGGATCTCCCAGAGCGCTTCGACCTCCTCCGGAGAGGGCTTGAGCTCCACCGGATACGGAATCGCGGCGACGTACGGCTCGACGAAGAAATCGGTCACGGTGACAATCGGCGTGAGCCGGCCGAGGACCACGATCTTCTCGCGCGGCAGGCCGATCTCCTCCTCCGTCTCGCGCAGAGCGGTTTCCATCAGGCTCGCGTCCCCGTTTTCCTCGGCTCCGCCCGGAAAAGAGACCTGCCCCCGATGCGTGACGAGATTTTCGCTGCGCTTCGTGAACAGGACCCAGAGCTCCTTTTCCTTGACGAAAAGCGGAGCAATCACGCCGGCGCGACGGACACCGTCCGGGCCTTCCACCGCCTCGGGCGGCCGATCCGCCAGCTTTTTTCGGACCTCCGCGAGCCAGTTCATGGATGTTTCCAACTATAGCAAACGATCTCCGGCGCAACATTCGCCCGCGATCCGCCGTTCTCCGTGCGGGAGGAAAAATGGAAGCGCACTTCCGGATTCGATGCCTCATCCTCGGGATCCTCGCCGCGATCACGATCCTGGGCGCGATCTTTGCTCCCGCCGAGCGCGCGCCGGACCGGCGGCCTGACGGGTCGAGCCGGGTTACGTCTGCGCCCGCCTGTCCGTCGCCGAGTCCTTCAGGTATGCGTCGATGAAGGGCGTCAGATCGCCGTCGAGGACGCGGTCGGTGTCCCCCATCTCGAAATCGGTCCGGTGGTCCTTGACCATGCGGTACGGGTGCAGCACGTAGGACCGGATCTGGCTTCCCCACTCGATCTTCTTCTTCGCGCCGGCGCGCTTGTCCTCGGCGGCCTGCCGTTCCTCCAGCGCCTTCTGGTAGAGCTTTGCGCGAAGGACCTTCATCGCGACGTCGCGGTTGCGCCCCTGGCTGCGCTCATTCTGGCACGTGACGACGATGTTCGTGGGGATGTGCGTGATCCGGACCGCCGAGTCGGTCACGTTGACGTGCTGGCCGCCCGCGCCGGAGGAGCGGTACGTGTCGATCCGGACGTCCTTGTCCGGGATCACGATTTCGATGTCGTCCTCGATCTCCGGCGTGACGAAGATCGATGCGAACGACGTGTGCCGGCGCTTGTTCGCGTCGAACGGCGAAATCCGCACGAGCCGGTGAACACCCATTTCCCCCTTGAGGTAGCCGTAGGCATACTCGCCGATGACGTGGACCGTCGCGCTCTTCAACCCCGCTTCCTCGCCGTCGACGCGTTCGATCAGCTCCGCTTTCCATCCGCGCCTTTCGAAGAAACGCAGGTACATCCGAAGCAGCATCTCCGCCCAGTCCTGCGATTCCGTTCCGCCGGCTCCGGAGTGGATCGAAAACCAGGCGTTGTTCGAGTCCTCGGGCTCGGTCATCTTGACCGAGAGCTCGAGATCGTCGGCATAGGATCGCGCCTTCGCCAGGGCCCCGGAAGCCTCGCCGTCGACCTCCTCGCCGGCGCGCAGGAAATCCGCGAAGACGCGCAGCTCGTCCGCGATGGACTCCGCTCGCGCGTCCGTTTCGATCGTCTTCTCGTAGGTTTTGATCTGCCTGTTCGTGGACTGGGCCCTGGCGGGGTCCGCCCAGAAATCGGGGGCGGCCGCCTTTTGTCTCAGCTCGTCGAGCGCGCTCCGCGCGGCGGCGCAATCAAAGGTACCCCCGAAGCGCCGAGAGGCGCGCGGCGCTCGAGTCGAGCTCGGCCAGAAGGTCGTCGCGTTTCGTCATTTATTTCACTCGTATCTCACTCGTATCTCACTCGCTTGCTGCTCGGCCGTCTCCAACGCACGAAGCCCCAGACTACCATGCACACGACGGCGGCATCCGACGCCGCGGGAAACACCACTCCTCCCCACCGCGACCAGACGGTCGCGCCGCTTTCGAGCCGCACCGTGGCCCGGACGATCCCCTCGCGATTTTCCGGAAGACCGGCGAGCATCCGCCCCCGCGAATCGACGGCCGCGGAGATGCCCGTGATCGCGGCGCGGACGAAAGGCCGGCCGACCTCGACGGCGCGAAGCGGCATCGCGCGCAGGTGCTGCGCCTGGGCGCCCGCGCGCCCGTACCACGCGTCGTTGGAGACGCTCACGAGCAGGTTCGCGCCCATTCGCGCCTCGTCGCGCGCGAGCGACGGATACGTCATCTCGTAGCAGACGGCCGGCCCCAGCGCCAGGGCGCCGGAAGTGAGAAGGACAGGGCTCTTCGCGGCCGTGAAGGCGCCGATGATTTTCGAGATTTCGTGCATGAAGAAAAAGAGCTTCGGCAGCGGCACGTATTCCCCGAACGGCACGAGGTGGACCTTGTGGTACGTGGTGGCGGACATCCCGGCGGGAGTCAGAAGGCGAGCCGCGTTGAAGTACCGGCCGTCCGGCATCTCGTCCACGTCGTTGAAAAGAATTGCCGACTGCCCTTCGGCGGAGACGGCGCCGAGGTCTCGGCGCAGTGTCGGGCTCCGGCTCCACTCGAGGCCGTAGAACGACGACTCCGGAATCAGGATCAGGTCCGGGCGAGACGCCGCCGCTTCTCCGGCGAGCGTCAGGACCTTGACGTAGTTCGCGGCGACGAGATCCGGATCTTCGCGCACCGTCTGGGGAATGTTCGGCTGGAGGCAGGCGACCCGAACGGGAGTCCCCGACTCCGGAGCGCGGAGCCGCGCGAACCCGAAGGCCCAGAGAGCCGCGACGGCCGCCAGCGCTCCCCCGGCGATCCGGAGTTTTTTCACGGCGGTCGGAGCCGCGAGGATCGCGCCGCACGCCGCCGCGAAGCCGGCGACCAGCGCGCCGACGCCGAACGCGCCCCACCAGGAAGCGGTCTGGATCCACACGGGATGGAGCGCCAGAGCGTTCGCGGTCAGATTCCAGGGGAAGCCTTTGTACGCGTACGCGCGAGCGTGCTCCGAAGCCATCCACGCGACCGGAAAGGCCACGAACCGCCAGGCCGAGCGCGAGGGAAAGGCCAGGACGACGACCCCGGCGACGATCGCGGGCCATTCGGCGAGGATCAGGGCCAGGAGAAAGACGCAGATGGCTCCCATCCAGCCCGGCTGGCCGCCGAAATGCGTCACCACGAAGGAAATCCAGGGGACCGAGACGCACCAGAACACGAGGCCGAAGACGACTCCCGAAAGCACCGCCCGCGCGCGCCCGTTCTCGCGCCACAGGGCAAGGATCCACGGAGTCAATGCGACCGGCGCGAGCCAGGCCATCGCCGCCGGCGGGAACGCCAGCGCGAACAAAAGGCCGGAAAGGGCGGCCGAAAGATAGATTCGAGCGGTCACCCCCTCTCCACCGGGAGAGGGGGAAGCGGGATGAGGTTGGCGAGCGCCTCTTCCGCCCGGTACGACGAGCGGACGAACGGGCCCGCGAAGACGCTTCGGAACCCCAGGGATTCCCCTTCCGCCCGCAGAGCTTCGAAAACAGCCGGGGGCACGTATTCGACGACCGGAAGGTTTTCGCGCGACGGGCGGAGATATTGCCCGATCGTCACGATGTCGACGCGGGCGTTTCGAAGGCTTCCGAGGAGCTCGACGCATTCGTCGAACGTCTCTCCCAATCCGACCATGAATCCCGATTTCGTCGTCATGCCGGGGTCGAAGTCCTTCGCGGCGGCCAGGACCCCGAGGGAACGGTCGAGCCTCGCGCCCCGCCGCACCTTCAGGTACAGGCGCGCGACCGTTTCGACGTTGTGGTTGAAGACGTCCGGCCCGGCCTCCACGACCTCCGCGACGGATTCCCGCCGGCCCCGGAAATCGGGCGTCAGGACTTCGATTCCGACGGAAGGATCGAAACTGCGGATGGCCCGGATCGTCGCCGCGAAGTGCCCCGAGCCCCCGTCCTGAAGGTCGTCGCGGTCGACCGAGGTCAGGACCGCGTACTTCAGTCCCATCTCCCGGATGGCATCCGCAACCTTCGCGGGCTCGTCCGGGTCGTCAAACGACGGCCTTCCGGTTTTGATGTCGCAGAACCCGCACGCCCGGGTGCAGACGTCGCCGAGCAGGAGAAACGTCGCCGTCCCGCGGGAGAAGCACTCGCTCCGGTTCGGGCAGCGGGCTTCTTCGCAGACGGTGTGGAGGCCCC
Source organism: Thermoanaerobaculia bacterium (assembly GCA_050747885.1). Taxonomy (GTDB): domain Bacteria; phylum Acidobacteriota; class Thermoanaerobaculia; order UBA5066; family DATFVB01; genus CAWEYG01. Next base: position 14,343 of record JBOGJO010000321.1, on the reverse strand, counting down.
GGCGCCGCATCGTCTTCTTGACCTCGTGGAGCTGCGACAGATCCAGCGCCTTTTCGCGAATCCATTCGGGAGCCCGGCCGGCGTGAACCGGAGGGCTCATCGCGCCGGCGCGACCCAGGCGGCCGCGCGGAGGTGAAATTCCGCGGAAATCTTCGCGGCCAGTTTCTTCGCCTGCTCCCGGTCCGCATACGGCCCGAGGCGCACTCGGTACATCCTGCCCCGGCTGGAATCCACGGCGGACAGGGCGGGCTTGTATTTTTTCGCCGAGAGCCTGTCTTTCCACCGTGCCGCCTCGGATTTCGAGGTCGTCGACAGGATCTGCACGTAAAATCCTGCCGCTGCCTTCGAAGGCGCGGGTGAGGAGTTTTCTCCCCTCGAGGCCGCCGGTTTCGGCGCCGGGCTATTCCTGCTCTTCGGATTTTTCGGGCTCTCCGGGTTCTTCGGGCTCGCCGCGCTCGAGGGTCTCAAGGCGGCCCCCGCGGTTGCCCCGGCGATTTCCGTTCGGGACGGAGCCTGGTCTTCACCCACTCCCGCCTCCCGATCCTCGAAGACGGGGGCTTCCTCCGGTGCGGAGGAAGCGGCGGCCCGGTCCGGCGCCGGCACGAGGGGGGACGACGAGGGGGTCGGGAGGCGCTTGACCGGCGGCGGCGCTTCGATCGTCGTCGAGGTCGGAGCCGCAGGCGCCGAGACCGAAGACTCACTCTCCGGCGGCGGCACGACCGAGGGCGCCGATGCGGCGGGGGCCGATTTCTCGAATCCCGCCTTCGCCCCGAGGAAGAAGGCCAGGGCAAGCGCCGCCAGGATCCCGACGAGCCCCACCAGAGCCTGAGCGCCGGTGAACGAGACCTGGTAATAAGACTTTTTCGCCGGGTCGGCCATCCCGCGATTCCCCTATCCCTTTCCCAGGAAAGCCCGGAAGAATTCGATCGGCAGCGGGAAGACGATCGTGGAATTCTTCTCCGACGCGATTTCGGTCAGCGTCTGGAGGTAGCGAAGCTGAAGGGTCATCGGCTCGGTGGCGATCACCTTCGCCGCGTCGGCGAGGCGCTGCGAGGCCTGGTATTCCCCCTCGGCGTGAATGATCTTCGCGCGTTTCTCCCGCTCGGCCGTGGCCTGGATCGCCATGGCGCGCTGCATTTCGGGCGGCAGATCGACCTGCTTGACCTCGACCATCGAGACCTTGATGCCCCAGGGCTCGGTGTGTTGATCGATGGTCTGTTGAAGGGCGAGGTTCAACTTGTCCCGTTCGGCGAGCAGCTCGTCGAGCTGAGCCTGGCCGAGCACGGACCGAAGAACCGTCTGGGCGAGCTGCGACGTCGCATAGAGGTAGTTTTCCACCTCGACGACCGCCCGCGGCGCGTCGATCACGCGAAAATAGACGACGGCAGAAACCTTCACCGAGACGTTGTCGCGCGTGATGATGTCCTGCTGGGGAACCTCGTGAACGATCGTCCGGAGAGAAACGCGGACCATCGTCTCGAACGGCCAGAAGATGAATGTGAACCCCGGGCCTTTCGGCTGGGGAGACAACCTTCCGAGCCAGAACGTCACCGCCCTCTCGTACTCCTTCAGGATGTTGATCCATTTCATGAGGATGATGAGGGCGATGATGGCGGCGATGAGAAGTCCTGGAGCGATCATGAAGAATCTCCTTTCTCCCGGTCGAGCGCCTCGACCCGGAGGGTGAATCCGTTCTTGCCGACGATGCGCACCGCCGAACCGGACGCGATCGGCGAGGCCGCCGACGCGTCCCAGTATTCTCCGTGCGCCAGAACCCGGCCCGACGGCGACAGGTCGGTCAACGCCTTTCCGGTTTCTCCGATGAGCCCCTCCGGCCCCGTCCGGACGGGGCGCGACCGCACGGCCGCGGCCCGAATCGAGAGCGCCGCCAGCGCTCCGGCCGCCACGACGGCGCCGGGGAGGAGGAGCGAAAGCCGGACCCGGTATCCGACCGCGTTGCCGGCGAAAAGCAGGACGGAACCCGCGACGAACGACGCCGCGCCCGCCAGGGCCAGCATCCCGTGGACCGGGAATTTCACTTCCGCCACGATGAAAAGGATCCCGAGCGCGATCAGGCCCAGGGCGGCGATGTTCACGGGCAGCACCGAGAACGCGTACAGGGCGAGGAGAAGGGAGATGCCGCCCGCGACGCCCGGAAGGACCGCTCCCGGATGCGAAAGCTCGAAGTAGATCCCCACGAGGCCGATCAGAAAGAAAATGTACGCCAGGTTCGGCTCCGACACGATCCCGAGGACCCGCTCGACCGCGCCCATCTCGAGGATCTCCCAGCGGGGATTTCGAACCCGAAGCTCGACCCGCCCGCCCGTCGTCCGGGACACCGTCGTTCCATCGATTTTCTCGCACAGGTCCGAGGGATCGCGGGCGATCACTTCGATCAGCTTCTTCTCTTTGGCTTCCGTCTCGGTGTAGGAGACGCTGTCGGTCACGGCCTTCTCCGCCGCGGCGGCGTCGCGGCCGTGAGCGGCGCAGAGCGTGCGGATCTGCGCGAGGGCATCCTGCTCGACCTTCTTCCCCATCGTTTTGGGAATGTCCTCCCCCTGTCCGCCCACCGGGTGGGCCGCGCCCGTGTTCGTCCCCGGGGCCATCGCCGCGACGTCGCCCGCGAGGAGCACGAAGAAGCCCGCCGACGCGGCTCGAGATCCCGAAGGATAAACGTAGGTGGCCACGGGGACTTTCGAGTTCACGATCGCGGTCGTGATTTCCCGCATCGACGTCATGAGGCCGCCCGGCGTGGAGATCTCGATCACGAGGAGGGCGGCCTTTTCCTCGCCCGCATGGGCGATCGCTTTCTTGACGAAATCCGCCGCCGCGGGATGAATCTCGCTTTCGAGCCGGCAAACGACGACGAGCGGCCGTTCCGGGCGCGGCGAGGGCTTGGCCGGTTGAGCCGCGGAGACGGCGGCAAGGACAGCCGGGAGAATTCCGAGCACGTCGCGATTCTATCTGAATGATAAAATTGCCGGATGCCCCGACGCCCGCTCGAAGTGCTCAACCTCGCCGTGGTCGCCATCCTCGTCGGCGTGGCCGCCCTGTGCGCCGCAGCCGGACGACTCCCGGCCTGGCCCGGCGTCCTGGGACGGTACGGGTGGATGCTCGTGTTTCTGCTGATCGTCTCTTTCCTCGCGCGGCGCGAAGACCGGCTCCCCCGCGCCCTTCGTCTCGCCGTCAACTTCTACCCGATGGCGATCATCCCGATGATCTACGAGAGCCTCGGGGTCCTCATCCCGGCCGTCCGAACCGGGGAAAAGGACGCCTGGCTGATCGCCGCCGATCGGGCCGTCTTTCACTTCGATCCGACCGTCTGGCTGGAGCGATTCGTCTGGCCGCCGCTGACGGACCTCCTTCTGATCGCGTACGCGACGTACTACTTCTTTCCGGTCATCGTCGGCGTTGCGCTGTGGCGCCGGAGCCCCGCCCTCGCCCGGAAGTTCGTCTTCTGTCTTTCGCTCACGTTTTACGTCTCTTACCTGGGGTACTTCCTCGTCCCCGCGAAAGGCCCCCGCGTGTCGCTCGCCTCCGAGCAGTCGGTCCACCTCGAAGTCACTCCCGTTTCCCGGGCGATTTCCCAGAAATTGAACGAGCTCGAGCACACGAAAGACGACGCCTTCCCCTCGGGGCACACCATGATCACGGTGTTCTGCCTCCTGATCGCTCGAAAGGAGGCGAACCGGCTCTTCCGAGCGTGGCTTCCGATCGCGGCGCTGCTCGTCGTCTCGACGATCTATTGCCGGTTTCACTACGTCGTCGACGTGGCGGCGGGCCTCGCCCTCGCGTTCGCCTGCGTGCCCCTCGGCGAACGGCTGTACGGATGGCTGAAAAGCGGTTCCGCCGTTCCCCACGGAATGGCGAACCCGCTCCAGGACTAGCGCGAGGACCGGGATCCCGGCGGACCCGCTTCGTAGAACGGCCGGCGCGGGTTCTTTCGCATGAGCTCATCGATCCGCTCCGCGAGCCATTGAAAGTACTCGCCGAGAAAAGGATCGGGATTCTTCTCGCGCATGTCCCGAAACATGGGCTCGTATTTCTCCCATGCGGACGAGACGAAGGAACCGAGCGTCTTGTCCACGAGACCGATGTCGATGACCCCTTCGGCCACGAGGATGCCCAGGGATTCCATTTTCTGCGCGAGCTCGATGAAGAGAATCTGGTCGGGCGCCGGGAGCGTCCTCAATTCCTCGCCGGTGGCGGGCATCGTCCCCGAATTGACGATCCGGTACATGAGCTCGGCGAACTCGCGCGTTTGGAAAGCGCTCAACGTCTCGATTGTGAGCCGCTCCCGGCGGTCGCGCGCCGCGGCCCGAACCTGGACGACGCCGAACACGAGGCCGACGACGAACGAGAGCGCGAGCGCGATGTTCGCGAGAACGCCGATGAATTCGCTCGTCATATCTCCGAAGATTACATCTGCTGGGACACCCGCAGTGCCTCAGCGACCTTTGATTGCGATGTTTTCTTCGTGCCCGGCTGTGTCCGCCGCGTACGCAAGGACAGCTCGAATGTCTTCAGGCGCCAGCCCAGGGTAGGAGTCCAGGAGGTCCGCCTGGCCCGTCCCTTCGGCCAGCTTTCGAAGAAGAAGCTCGACCGGAATCCTGGTACCGCGAATAACCGGCTTGCCGAGCATGATCTCCGGATTGATTTCGATTCGATCACGGTTGCTCATTGAGGGTTGATTTTACGGCACGTCCGCCCGTCCGGAGCTTTTTCGGCAATTGCCCTCAACGCGTGCCGCCCTCGGATCGGAACAGTCCTGGGCGGAGCCACCGGCACGATCACCCGGCCGAGGCCGAAGTCGCCGTACAGATCGACCGCCCCGGGGGTGAAGTCCTCTCGAATTGCCTCGCCCGGAGTTCCCGCTGCGATAAGGCCGCCCGAGTCCGCGACGCTGTCCCCGAAGAAGCGGCCGCCGGGCTCCGTCACCTTTTCGTCGGCCCGGGATGTCGTGGTCCAACCTTGCCCATGCAACACGAATATGTATGCGGCCCCCTGGTTGAGGACCGACCCGATCGTGGCACCGGGAGCTCCGACGACGATCGTGTCTCCCGCGATCGCGACGGCCCCACCGAAATCGTCGCCCTGCGCACCGTCGGGAGCAGTGAGTTTCGCATCGAATCCAAAAGTCGAGATCCAGCCCGTGGGCGGCCTGAGAAAAACGTAAGCGGCGCCCTGTTCGAACTGTGTGACGGTCGCTCCGGGGGCACCCGCGATTACAACTCCGCTCGACACCGCAACGGGGCCAAGCGGATCCAGCGCCGCGCCATTTGAGGCGGTAAGTTGCGCATCAAAAGTGGACGTCGAGACCCAGCCGGATGGCGGTTTTTCAAAAATGTAAATGGCCCCGGATCGGGCGGCTGCCGCGACAACGGTATCATCGGACATCGCCAGGAAAGTCCCGAGGAACTCGTCGACAAGACCGTTTGCGGCCGTGAGTTTTGCGTTGAACGATGCCGTCGACGCCCATCCCCCCGAAGGCCGAACGAAGAGGAAGACTGACCCCTGTGTGACGTTCGCGTCAAATCCCCAGTCTCCAGCCGAAGCGCCGATTGTGGAACCGTCGATTGCAACCGACAAGCCCAGCGCGTTGTAGGCGACGTCGTCGACAACCGACAGCTTGGCCTCGAAACTCGATGTCGATGCCCAACCGGAGGGCGGTCTGACGAAGACATAGACGGCGCCGTAACCGGAATTCGACTCCGTCTTCGCAAACGGCGCTCCGACAACGATGGTGTCATCGGAAATCGCCACCGACCACCCGAACCCATCCAACGCTTCGCCGTCGGAAGCGGTCAGTTTCGCGACGAAGGTCGGAGTCGAGTTCCGGCGGGAGGCTGGCTTCACGAAGACGTAGACAGCGGGTTCCGGAATGTCCCCAGCCACAGCGCCCGCCGGGCGCGGAGAACCTACGACGAGGGTGTCGCCGGAAATGGCCAGAGAGAACCCGAACGCGTTTCCCAAAGCATCGCCGGGACCGGGAATCCGCAGGTGTTGCAGAGTTGAGGGCTCATTGAGATGCGTGCCGGCGTCGGCAACCCGAGCCCAGCATAGGAGGGCGGCGAGAAGGAGGAGACAATGACTGCGCGCCACGTCGGTATTACGAAGGCCGCGACCGGAGCGTCACGTGAGCCCGCGCTCGCTCATACCCCTTTTTCGTAGATCCGGTAGCGCTTGTAAACCTTGCCGTCGAAGAGGTCGATGGGGCGCTGCACCATCACGTTGTCTTCGAGGATCCAGGAGATTTCGCACGACTCGTAGCCGGCCTTGAGCATGGCCTTCAGCGATTCGGCGAACATCACCGCGTCGATGCCGCGGTTGCGGTAGCCCTTCTTGATGCCGAGAGTGATGAGGCGCGTCATCTTCGGCTTTTTCCAGCCCAGCAGATATGCGAGGAACCCGAAGATCTTCGGCGTGAGCAGCCGGCCCTTGAGCGGCTTCATCGCCTCGTTGTAGTCGGGAAGGCTCATCATGAACGCGACGGGCTCCGCCGGAGTCTCGGCCAGCAGCACGATGTCTTCCTCGAGAAGCGGTTTCAGGCGCCCGGCCATGAAGTCGATGTCGCCGTCGGTCATCGGCACGAAGCCCCAGTTGTCTTCCCACGCGGCGTTGTAGACCTCCTTGACCTTCGTGAGGTCCGCCGTGAGCGTCTTCTTGCGGATCGGGCGGATCTTGAGATCTTTCTCCCGCCGCGAGAACCCGCGCGCGAGGCGGTCGAGCCGCTCCAGGGGCTTCGGATCGATGTCGATCCGGTAGGCAAGGAGGTCTTTCGCCTTCGTCAGCCCGCACTCGTCGAAGAGGCGCAGATAGAAGCGGGGGTTGTACGTCATCATCAGGACGGGCGGAGAATCGAAGCCCTCCACGAGCAGGCCGCACTCGTCGTTGGTGGTCGGGTTCATGGGCCCGAGGATCCTGTTCATTCCTTTTTCGCGGGCCCAGGCCTCCACCTTCCCGAACATCTCCCGCGCGACGTCGGCGTCGTCGATCGACTCGAAGAACCCGAAGAAAGCGGTCTTTTCCCGGTGGAACTCGTTGTGGGACCGGTCGAGGATGCCCGCGATCCGGCCGACGTCCCGGCCGTCCCGCACCGCGACCCACAGCTTCATTTCCGCGTGCTCGAAGAGAGGGTTCGCCTTCGTGAAGACTTTCTTCAAGTCGTCCAGCAAGGGGGCGACCCAGTTCGGATCGTCGCCGTAGATCGCGTACGGAACCTCGAGGAAACGGGCGACGTCCGCCCGCGAGAGCGAGAGCTCGACGAGGCTCAAATCACTCCGAATTCTTTGCCCACCTTCTCGAGGGCTTCCAGCGCGCGGGAAAGGTGGTCCTCGGTGTGCGTCGCCATGTACGACGTGCGCAGGAGCGCGCGCCCCTTCGGAGTCGCGGGAGACACGACGGGGTTCACGAAGACGCCTTCTTCGTGGAGGCGCTTCGACATCCCGAAGGCGTGGTAGTCCTCCCCCACGACGATCGGAATCACCGGCGTTTCCGATTCTCCGGTGTCGAATCCGAGGTTTCGGAGCCCCGCCATCATGAAGCGGGTATTGCGCCAGAGGCGCTCTCTCCGGTCGGGCTCCTTCTCGATGATGTCCACCGCGGCCGACGCCGCCGCCACCGACGCGGGCGGCGGGGCGGCGGAGAAGATCATCGTCCGGGCCTGGTGCTTGATGTAGTGGATCGTGTCCGCGTCTCCGCAGATGAACCCGCCAATCGAGGCGAGCGACTTCGAGAACGTGCCCATGATCAAATCGACGTCGTCCTCCCGGCCGAAGTGCTCGGCCGTCCCGCGGCCGTTCTTTCCGAGAACGCCCAGGCCGTGGGCGTCGTCGACCATCAGCCCCGCTCCGAAGTCGCGGGCCACGTCGATCAAGTCCGGGAGCGGCGCGATGTCGCCCTCCATCGAGAAAACGCCGTCGACGACGATCAGCCGCCCCTTCCGGCAGCCGTCGTCCATGAGGCGGCGCAGGTCCGCCGCGTCGTTGTGCGCGAATTTTTTCGTGACGCCAAAGGAAAGGCGCGCACCGTCGATGATGCAAGCGTGGTCCTGCTTGTCGAGATAGACGACGTCGCCGCGCTCCACGAGGCAGGCGATCGCCCCGAGGTTGACCTGGAATCCCGTCGAGAACGTGACCGCCGCTTCCTTCCCCATGAACCGGGCGAGTTTTTGCTCGAGCTCCACATGGATCCCGAGCGTTCCGTTCAGAAAGCGGCTTCCCGCGCATCCGGAACCGTATCGGGCGATCGCGGCGCTGGCCGCTTCCTTGACCTTGGGATGGTTCGTGAGGCCGAGATAGTTGTTCGAGCCGAGCATGATCAACGATTTACCGTCGATCGTGACGACGGGATCCTGAGCCGACTCGATCACCCGAAAATACGGCCAGACGCCGGCCGCGATGATTCGGTCCGGCACGTCATAGGTCCGGCACTTCTCGAAGAAGGGGACCCGCCTTTTTTCAGTCTCGATCGAAACCGCTACCTTGCGCAAAGAGGCCTCCCTCCGCGATCCAGCCCGGAGTTTAGCAAATTTTACAATTGCGCGAAAGAAGGGGCAATCCACCCTTCCCGCTGGTACCAGAGAGCGGTTTCACGCATTCCCGAGCGCCAATCCGCCAGGCTTTCGACCCCGAGCTCCGACAGGAACGGAGCGGAATCGCAGACCCAGTCCGGCTGAAGGATCTCCCGCGCCTTATCCCGGTTGAAGGGCCGCGCTCGCCTCGTGATGGCTTCCCGCACCGATTCCGCCCACCCCGCGGCCCGGATCATCGCCGCCGGCACAGGAACGAGCCTTGCCCGGGGATGCCGAAGGGAGGCGATGCAGGACACGAGCTCCCCGGTCGTGGTCTCGGCGCCCGCGGCGAAGCCCCGCCGGCCCGACAGGTCGGGGCGGGAAGCCGCGGCGGAGATGACCCGCGCGAGATCGGCCGCGGCGATCACCTGGATTCGGCTTCGGCCCCCGGCGAGGACCGGTGCCCAGCCGCGGGCCGCGAGGGAGAAGAGCTGCAGCAGACCCGGATCGCCGGGACCGTAGACGACGCAAGGGCGAACCGCGCACCACGGCCCGTCCCGCTCCCTCGCGACAGCCTCCTCCCCTTCGAGCTTCGAGATCCCGTACCACGAGACGGGGCGGGGCGCGTCGACCTCGCGAACCGGCGAGCCGTCGCGGGAGGGACCGGCCGCGGATTGGGACGAGACGAGCACGAACATCGCCGACGGGCACGCCCGCGCCGAGGCCCGCGCGAGCTCGGCCGTGCCGCGCGCGTTGGTTTCGCGGTATTCGGACAGGGAACGCGCCTTCGTGGCCCCCGCCGCGTGCACGACGGCGTCGCATCCTTCGAGAAAGCGGGAATAGCCCTTCGCCTCGCCGATTTCCCCCGCGACGACCTCCGCGCCCGGAGGCAGCAGGCCGGGCCTCTCCGGGCGGCGAACGAGCGCCTTGACGTGCCAGCCGTCGGCGGCGAATTTCCGGGCGGTATGGCTGCCCACAAAGCCGGTCGCGCCGGTGATGAAAACCGATCTCACTTCCGCTAAAATAATGCATATTCCGCGTCTGCGCGGAATCGGTGTTCCCATGAGCTCGAATTCGAGAAAACGCCCGTTCCTCTGGCTGCTCGCGGCCCTGGCAGGATTCATCGGCTGCGCCGGCTTCCACGGCCTCGTGAGCGCCGAGCGGGCGGCGCCCCTGGCCATCCTGAAACCCGAGTTGTCCACCTGGGTCGAGGACGACTTTCCTCGCGCGACGATGCCGCGCGACGCCGCCGAGCGCGCGCTCTTCGAGCAAATCAACGCGGATCGCGAAACGGCCGGCCTGACGCGCCTGCTGTGGGACGAGAAGGCGGCGTCCCTCGCTCGCGCGTACACGCGCCAGCAAATTGTCGACCGCCTCGTAGGACACTTCCTGCTCGACGGCGTTCCTCCGTACGCGCGGCTCTCGAAAGGCGGAGACCTCGGCTCCGGCTCCGAGAACTCCGCGGCGTACATGACTTCCTCCGGGCACCTCTGGGACAGCCCGAAGGACCTGGCGCTCATGGGGGAAAAAGAGATGCTGCGCGAGAAGCCTCCCCTCGACGGGCACCGCCGGGCCATCCTCGATCCGCTCGCGACGCACGTCGGCGTCGGCTGCGCCCTCCAGGGAGGCGAATTCCGTCTCGCCGAGGAGTTCACGACGCGCGGCTTCGATTCCCTGCGTGTCGTGAGGATCGGGAACGAAGGAAGCTCGATCCGGGTGCGGGGAAAGTCGCTCGACCGGCGCTCGCTCGACTTCGTTTCCGTGGCCGTCCAGCCGTTCCCGTCACGGCTGACCCGGGAAGAAGTCAACTCGCGGCGAACCTATTCCTACCCGGAACCGACATGGGCCCTGATGCCGGCGGCCTCGACCCTGTACGCCGTGGGACTGAAGACCTTCCACTGCGTCGTCCCTTCGATCCATGGAAAGTTCTCGTTTCAATATCAGCTGGACCGCGCGGGCCTCTGGACGTTCGTCCTCTACTTTCGGGAAAAAGGAAGACCGGACTCCTACCCCGGCGGCTCGTTCTCGATCTGGGTCGGAGAAGACGGGGCTTCGGTCGAGAAGTCCTGACGGCGCTCAGAGCGCCTCGGCGAACCCCCCAAAAAGCCGCATCCCCCTCTCGATCTCATCCCGAGCGGCGGCGAAGGAGAAGCGGAGGTAACGATCCTCCCCGAACGCGGCGCCGGGGATCGTCGCGACACCCACGCGTTCCAGGAGAAGCTTCGAAAACTCGACCGAGCCGCCAACCCCCGCCTTCGAAAAAAGCGGGGACACGTCCGCGAACGCGTAAAACGCTCCATCGGGAGCCGGACACCGGACCCCCGTGATCCCATTGAGCGCCTCCACGATCCGCTCGCGCCGGGCGGCGTATTCCGCGAGCATCGCGCCGACCGAGGCCGTCGCGCTTTCCTGATCGGTCAGGGCCGTCCGAGCGGCCTCCTGGGAAATCGACGACGCGTTCGACGTCGAATGGCTCTGATAGGCGGCCATCGCGGAGATCACCGGCTTCGGCCCGACTCCCCAGCCGAGGCGCCACCCCGTCATCGCGTACGTCTTCGAAGCCGCCCCCGAGATGAGCACGTGGTCGCCGTGGGATGACCAGAGCTCGGCCGGGGAGGCATGTGTGCGGCCTCCGTAGAGAAAGTATTCGTAGCACTCGTCGTACAGCACGAAGATCTCTCGCTCCCGCGCCCATGCGAGGATCTTCGCCAGCTCTCCGGCCTCGATCGCGGCGCCGGTCGGGTTGTTGGGCGAGTTGAGGATGAGGCCCCTCGCGCGATCCGTCGAAACCGGATCGAGGTCCTCGCGGGTCGGGCGAAACGCGTTCCCGGCGCGGGCCGGGACGATCACCGGAGTCGCTCCGGCCATCCGCACCATCTCGGGATACGAGACCCAGTAAGGCGAGAAGAAGAGGACCTCGTCGCCTTCCTGAAAAAGGACCTGGCACGCGTTGAAAAGGGTCTGCTTTCCCCCCGCCGAAACGGCCACGTTCGAGGGATCGACGGATGCGCCCCTCCGCCGGAACTTCGCCGCGATCGCCTCGCGAAGGGAAGGCTCGCCCGCCGTTTCGGTGTACCGGGTCCGATTCGATTCGATGGCGCGGATACCCGCCTGCTTGACGAACTCGGGAGTCGGAAAGTCGGGTTCGCCGACACCGAGGTCGACGACATCCCGGCCCTGCCGGCGCATCTCCGCGAGCGTTCGGGAGATCGCAAGCGTCGGAGACGGCTGGATCGACTCGACCCGGCGTGTCAACCGCGGCAACGTTCCCACTCCCACGTCAAAAATCTATCATGCGGACCGGCGAACCCGGCCCCGCAGCGTCCGGCGAAACGCGCCGAAGACCTTCCATTTCTTCCGGCCGAGAAGGACGAGAACCACCTCCCACGCGCACCAGGCCGCGTAAACGACGATCATGGCGTCGCGGGTCGAAGGAAGCGCGAACTGGATGAGCCAGAAGAGAAAGAGGATCGCGGCTTCGTAAGCGCTCAGCGACATCGAAGCCAGGAGAAGCCATCCGAGAAGGGATTGAAGAACCGTCAGGAGAATCTCGACCCGCTGGTGGTGGTCGAGGGGAAGAGGGGCCGTCGAGCCCCGCGAGAGGCAGTAGATGACGGGAATGAGCCCGGAGAGAACCGACCACTGGTTGATGTTCGAGGAGACGAGATTCATGATCGCGACGGGAGCGCGGGTGATTCGTCGGGCCCAGAGGAAGGCCGAGACTTTTTCTGGAAATTCCGAAAGGAACGGCGCGACCCACTGGACGAACACGAACTCCGAGACCCCGAGAGAAACGGCCAGGGCGAGAAGGCTGTCGAGAAAAGGGTGCGCCGTAAAATACAGGATCGCTCCGCCGCCGAGAAAGAGGGCGATCACTCCCGCGCCCCGCCAGCGGCCGGGAAGCGCGAGCACCGCGCGAGAGACCCGCGGGACGTCCCGGGGCTTCTCCACGTCATCCCCCCGGGGCGGAAGCCGAAGAAGCAGGACGAGATACGCCGCGTACATTCCGCACAGGATCGCCGCGTCGATGAGCCCGAGGGAGCCCTTCACGATGATCACGAAGAAATACAGGACGGGCGGAAGAAGCCCGACGACTTCGACCGAGTGGTGCATCCGCAGCCGCATGCCGGAATAGACGCGGTGCTTGCTCCGGGCCGACCACCACGCCACGACGTACACCATCGGCCACCCGAGACCGACGAGAAGCCGCAAAGACCCGGTGAAATTCGCGATCGCGAGGTGAACCATCGAGGGGTCCTTCCCCGCGTGCCAGGCGATGACCGCTTCGACGGCGAATTCCGGGGCGGTCTGGAGCCACGCGAGGAGGGCAAGGGCGAGGCCCTGCGAGATGAGGAATTCCGCCGCCTCCGCGCCCCAGGCCACGAGAAACGCGGCGGCGAGCATCGCCGGGAAGGTCCAAAGAGCGGTCATCGCCGCATTTCCTCTGGGAATCACCGACACGTTATAGCACCGGTTCGGCGGACTCGGAGTACGATCCGGCCGTGATCGAGTCGGCGCGAAATCCGCGCATCCAGTCGCTTCTCCGCGCGGTGGAAGAGCGGCGCCTCTTCGTTCTCGAAGGAGAGAAGTTCATCCTGGACGCCGCGGCCGCCGGCTTCGAATTCGAGGAAATTTTCCACGACGAGCACTTGAAACCCGGACGGCTCTCCGTTCTCGCGCGCCACCGCACGACTCCCGTTCGCCGCGCGGTGCTCGAAAGGTTCTGCGCGGCCTCGACGCCGCAGCACGCCGTCGGCCTGGCGAAGCGCCGGGAGTCCTCCGTCCGCGAGATCCTCGCCGCGGCCGGCCCGGCGATCTATCTCGATTCCGTGCAGGACCCCGGAAACCTGGGGGCGATCGCCAGGGTCCTCGAGGCCGTCCGGGGCGCCGGCCTGCTCGCCTCCGAAGGCTGCGCGGATCTGTTCCACCCGCGCTCCCTTCGCGGCTCAGCCGGGAGCCTGTTGCGCATCCGGGCCGCCTCGAGCGTGGATTTTCGCCTCGCGGCCGAGGAAGCCCGGGGGGCGGGGCGCGAGATCTGCGGAACCGGAGGGCGCGCGGCCGAAGACCTCTTCGCCTCGACGTTCGAGAAGCCTTCTCTCTGGGTCTTCGGGTCCGAAGGCGCCGGCCTCTCCCCCGCCGTCCGTCGCCAGGTGGAACGGCGAATCGCGATTCCGCTCGCGCCGCCCGTCGAATCGCTCAACGTCGCCGTCGCGGCCGGGATCGTGCTGTTCACGGCTGCCCGGAAGACTCGGGAGTAGCTTCGCTCGACTTCGGACGCTTGGAAGCCCGGAGCGGGTCTTCGGTGGGATTCGCTTGCCGTCTCGGGTTCGAGCCCCAGCTCCCCTCGGGAAAATACTCGGCCGGGCGGGTCCTGTCGCGGGACTCGTTCCACTTTTCCGCTCGCCGCGAGCCTGAGGACTTTGCTACGCCCGCGTCGCGACCGGCAAAAGGGAGTCTCGCCCCGCGCCACCCGCCCTTCGCGGAGAGCTTCCGGGCGTGTCAGCCCCGCTGACCCTCAACGTCTTCGCTCAGAGGTTGGGCCCCATCCCACGAGCGAGGCCCGGGAGCCACGGGGAGCTTCCACCGGCGCGACGGCGGCTGACGCGAGGAGGGAATCGGCCCCTGTCTGAGCTGGAGTTCTTCAAATCGCCCAGACGAGAAGACTCCGGGAACCGGAGCGAGAGGGGCAAAGCGATGCCGCGAGTTGCGATTCCCGAGCGAGCGATTTGCCGCTAGTGTCCCGAGTCGGAAATATCTGTAGCGTCGTTCGGAGCGCCGTCGGGCCAGATGCGAGGCGACGCGACGCAGGCGATGCCGAAGCATCGTCGAGG
>JBOGJO010000320.1:0-1108 GCA_050747885.1 Thermoanaerobaculia bacterium | reverse complement strand
GGGCGGGGCGAGCGCGACGACGCTGAAGCCGACCGCGGCGACGCGCCCGTCATTCCAATAGCTGTGCGGCTGGTCGCCCTGAAACGAGACCACGTCGCCCGGGTCGAGGTCGAAGCGATCTCCCAGCGTCCAGAGGGTCACTCGACCGCGCTCGCACGCGAGGAACTCGCGCGTCCCCGGCTTGTGCGGGATCCCTGTCATCCGCGCGCCGGGCTCGAGCGCGATCCGATCGATCGCCATACCGGGAATCGCCTCGGGAAGGAGCTTCTGGACTTCCGCGAGCCGTCCCTTCCCGCGCCGTTCCACCGGAAGCGTTCCTCGCTTCCAGAGCTTTCCGCGACCGTGCGGTCGAGAGAGCAGCTCCTCGATGGAGAGTGAGAGCGCCGCGGCAAGCCGGGTGAGGACGACCAGAGTGGGATTCCCGGATCCGGTCTCAATCGACGCGATCGTGGACCGTGGCACGGACGAAGCGTGCGCGAGCTGCGCCTGGGTGAGGCCCCGGCGGTCGCGGATGTAGCGAAGATTGGACGCGAGATCGCGAGAGACGCTCATGACGAAAGAATAGCCTTCCGTCGATATATCGACCAGACAGACGACATCTCGACCAGGAGGATCCATCCTGTCCGTGGAGGTTCGTCATGCCCACCGTCGTTACCGAGCCCTGCCGAGGAGTGAAGGACAAAGCCTGCATGGCCGTCTGCCCCGTCGACTGCTTTCACGAGGACGGAGACCAGCTCTACATCGATCCGGAATGCTGTATCGATTGCGGCGCCTGCGAAGCGGAGTGCCCGGTCGAGGCGATCTTCCTCGATGAGGACGTCCCCGCGAAATGGAAGAGCTACATCGCCCTGAATGCCGAGCGCGCCGCGATCACTCCTCCCGCAACGCCGGGAAAATGAGAACCGCCCTCGCCACGAGCCGCAGGTGAGCGCGAGTCCGAAGATGCCGCGATCAGTTCGAACCCAGCCGAGAGTCGAGAACGGCAGCCCTTGCCGATGCCATAACGAGCAGGCGGCGCGAGAAGCGCTCGGGGGCTGATGCGGCATCGGTGCGTTCGCTTCACGTCGCCCCGGAGCCGCCCGGCGACTCCGCAGGGTTTCGCGGATCA
>JBOGJO010000319.1:0-9555 GCA_050747885.1 Thermoanaerobaculia bacterium | reverse complement strand
GCGTTGTTCCTGGGACTGAACGCCCCGCCCGCCGCTCCCGCGCGGGCCGCGCTCGCGCTTCAGGGAGCGGGAGTCGCGACGTTCGGCGCGGCATGGATTCCCGGCCTTTCCAACGCGGCGGCGGCCTGGCTTCGGGATGCGGGGATGTGCGGGGTCGCGCTCTCCGCGCTCGTGTTCGTCTTCGGATCGAAGCTCCTGATGCGGCCGCGGGTTCCCGCCCGCTCCCCGAGGGGCAACCCCCTGTTCGCGATCCGGGCTTCGTACGTCTGCCTCGTGCTCTGGGCGGTTCTCGAGCTCGGAGCTGTCGTCGTTGTCCGTACCACCGTCTTTCCTGCCCAGAACCTCTGGTGGGCCGATGCGGCTCGGCATGTGTTCACGATCGGGTTCCTGACCTTGATCATTATCGGGATGAGCCTGCGGATCCTGCCGGTCTTCTCCGGAAAGACGCTCTGGTCGGCGAAGATGGCGTACGCGACCTACGCGCTGATCCTCGGCGGCGTCGCTCTGCGGCTGCTGCAGTATCCGGCCGCGTTCCACGCGCGCCTCTACGAGGTCGGGTCGTGGATGGGCGTTCTCGTCGTGGCGGCGCTTGTGCTGTTCATGGTGAACCTGGTCAAGACGATGCGGTCGAAGGTCGCTCCTTCGGTCCCGGCGGCGGCGCCGCCGAAGCGACCCGCGTTCGCGTCGAGTCTGCCGGTCCGATGATCGGAGCGGACGCCGCCGGCCTGACGCGTTTGATGCATTTGAGCTATTCCCAACGCGGAAGCTACGGAAAACAATGGGGCTCAAGATAGGAGAAGCATGATGGAGAGAATTTCCCGGCGGTCCCTCGCGGCGTTGCAAATCGCAGGCGCCTTCCTGTTCATCCTGGGATCTGCGCCACCGGCGGGGGCTGTTCCCGTCTTTTCTCGGAAGTACCAGACGTCGTGTCAGACGTGCCACGCCATCTTTCCCAAGCTCAATCCCTTCGGCGAGGCGTTCCGGCTGAACGGATACCGAATGCCCTTCGAGACGGAGGAGCAGGTAAAGCAGAAGCCCGTGTCGCTGGGAGCGGAGGCGTACGAGCGCATCTGGCCCGCGATGGTGTATCCGAGCGATCTTCCCTCGTATGCGCCGGTCGCGATCAATGTGAAGATGGCCGATCTTTTCGCTTCGAGCCACGACGACAGCGGACGCACGATCACGCACAACGATTTCCAGTTTCCCCAGGAGGCGAATCTCTTCTCCGCCGGAACGCTCGGAAGCCACTTCAGCTTCTTTGGCGAAGTGACATATGCGGAGCGGCCCGACGGCGGCAGTGACGTCGAAATCGAGCATGCCCGACTCGACCTGGATTCGGCGTTCGGCCCCGCGCACCTGTTCAATTTTCGGATCGGCAAATTCGCTCCGAACCTGTACGACGGCTTCCAGGAAATGTGGATCATGACCGACAACGGCATCGACACCCTGTTTACCTACAACCCGATCGGTCTCCGGGGAGGGACGGGCCTCGCGGAAGACGGTGGGGTGAGCCTTCCCGATCGGATGCGCGCGATCGAGATGTACGGTGTCGCTGCGCACCGGCTCTTCTACACGGTAGGAGTCGGGAACTCGATCGGCCCCGGGGGGCCGAACGACACGTTCGGGAACAGCAGCCGCAAGGACGTGTACGCCCGGGTCGACTACAAGATCGGAGGGATGGGTCTCGACGGCGACACGACCGGCGTCACGCTGCCGCCGGAGAACTGGCGGGAGAAGTCGCTGCGTGTGGGCGCGCTCGGCTATTTCGGGGACGGTTCAAAGATCGACTTCGACATCACCGACGACGCCGGTACGCCGTTCAAGATGCGCGACCGGCGCTACGACCGGCTGGGGGTCTTCGCGTCGCTGTATCTCGGGGACCTCAATTTGTTCGGAGTCGCCCTCCATGGCAAGGACAAGCTCGACTTGCGTGATCCGGATACCCTGGAGGAAATCTCTACGACGAGCCGCACCTACGACGCTTGGTTCGCGCAGGCCGACTACGTGATCGTTCCGCCATTTCAGGTCTCGCTGAGATATGAGAACCTTCGTGTCGCCGACCCGCTGACGCCATCGATCCGGACCCTCAACGCCAACGCGAGCTTCCTGATCCGCGCGAACATCAAGGCGATGATCGAATACAACCGGGACCTCCGCGAGTCACAGAATTACACGCTCGCGACGCTCCTCCGATTTGCGTATTGAAGGAGGAATCATGAAAGCAATCTCGATCGCTCTGCTCGCTCTTTCGGCCGCTCTTCCCCTGGCCGCCGGAGATCTTCACGGGAAGGTCGCCTGTCAGGGGGTGCACGACTGCTCCGACGCGGTCGTGTATGTCGCCGCAATTCCCGGGAAGACCTTCGCGGCTCCCGCGGAACACGCGAGGATGAATCAGTTGAACATGGCATTCGTCCCTCACGTTCTCCCCATTCTCGAGGGAACGACGGTGGATTTTCTGAATTCCGATGCGGTCCTTCACAACGTGTTTTCTCCGGACGCCTGTGCAGGGAAGTTCAACCTCGGCACGTGGCCGAAAGGACAGACGAAGAGCTACACGTTCAAAAAGGAGTGCGCCGCCGCGCTTCTCTGCAAGGTCCATCCGGAAATGGAAGCCTTCGTCGTCGCTGTTCCGACCCCGTACTTCGCCCTCGTCAAGGGGAGCGGCAGCTACCTGATCGCGGACGTGCCGGATGGCGCGTACACGGTCAAGATCTGGCATCCCAGACTGAAAGCGAAGGAAAAGACGTCGCACGTCGCCGGCCCCACCGAAGTCGACTTCGAGCTCGCGCGCTGAAGGCATGAACGCACGCGGGTCGATCTCCGGGCGGGAAGCGGCAACGTTCGCCGCGCTGTTCATCGCGGCGCTCGCTTCGGCCGGGCCGCGCCCGCCGCAGGGGACGGCCGAACGCCCCGTGCGCCCGGCCGAGTCTTCGGCTCCCGGCACGTCGCCGGTGTCGGGCGAGAGCTGGGTCAAGCACCTTCACCTGTCCCTCGACGAAACGACGCTCGGGGGAATCGGCCGGTGGGGGCCTTCGCCGGGATCGTCCGGCTCGTCGGCCCGGCCTACGCCTTCCGAGGTCCTCGATGCCCCGTTCCTGGTGACCGGCAAAGATCTCTACCGCCTGAGCTGCCAGTCGTGCCATCGGGAGGACGGGAGCGGGGCTCCTCCCGAGATTCTTCCCGTCACCAGCCTCGCACGCGCGACCTCCGCCGCGTTTTTTCGGCAGAAGATGAAGGAGCGGGGGCTTCCGGTGGATGAGGCGATGCTCGCAAAAAACGCCGCCGAGGCGGAAGCTTCGCTCCGGAACCGGATTCGCAACGGCGGAGTCAAGATGCCTCCGTTTCCGCAGCTCGGCCGCGCGGAGACCGAAAGCCTGATCGCTTACGTCAAGGAGCTCGCCGGGATCCCGGAGAAAGGCCCGGAGCGCCCGCCGCTCCGGGAGCCGTCTTTTCGCGTGGGAGAGCTTCTCGTCAAGGGCACATGCCACATTTGCCACGACTCGTGGGCGGCGCCAACGACGGCATTCGAGTATCGCGTGGGGTACGGTGAGCCGCCGCCGCTGACATTCTTCACCGAGCAGCGGACGAACCCGCAGGTGATCCGGAAGGTCCGGGAAGGCCTCGTGGAGCCGAGCGTCTCGGCGACGCGCGGCCGGATGCCGGTCTTCGGCTATCTCTCGCCGGAAGAAGTAACGGCGGCCTACCTCTACCTGCTCGTCGAACCCCCCCGCCGCGGTCCGGCAGAGGCCTCCAAGGCCCCGGAACGAGAGTCGCGATCGGCCGGGGGCGGACGCCCGAAACTATAATCCGGGCGTGCCGGTCCGCCCAACGATCCCCTTCGATGCCGTGCCGATCCTCGCTTCCCTCCGTCCGGACGACCGCGAGGCCCTTTCTCTTCTGTGCGAGATGCGCGGTTACGAGAAGGGCGAGACGATTTTCTCCGAGGGAGATCCGGCCGAGCGGATCCACTTCCTCTTTGTCGGGAAGGTCAAGATCGTCAAAGCCGGGCCGGGCCGCGACCTGATCCTCGAGATCCTCGGGCCGGGAGAGCCGGTCGGCGCCGTCGCCGCGTTCGAAGGACGGCCCTTCCCCGCGACGGCCGTCACCCTGGAGCCCTCGGGGATCCTGTCGATCCCTGAACGGGCCTTCTTTGCTCTCCTCGACAAGCGGCCCGAAATCACGCGGCGGCTTCTCGCCGGCCTCACGATGCGGCTGATGAACGTGAACCGGCACATGGCCGACCTTCTCGGCTCGGTCGAATACCGGGCCGCGCGGCTCTTCCTGACGCTCGCCTCGCGCACGGGCCAGAAGCGCGAGGACGGGATGTTCATCCCGCTCGCCCTCTCGCGCCAGGAGATCGCGGACCTGCTCGGCACGACGATCGAAACGGCGATCCGCGTGATGAGCCGCTGGCAGAAGGACGGCCTCGTCGACACGGAAAAAAGCGGGTTCCTGATCCGCGACCGGGCCGCCCTCGAAGCGATCAGCGAGAAGGAGTGACGCGCCTCTACGCCCCCGCGTCGTCCGCGGACGGTCCGTAGATCGACGGGACTTTCGCCCCCATGGGCCGGAGGTAGGCCGAGAGCTGCCCGCGGTGGTGGATCGCATCGAACAGAAATCCAAACAGCATGTCCCCGAGACTGGCCTCCCAGGCGACGTTCCCGTCGACGAGGAACCGGGCCTTCTTTCCCCAGGCCGCGTCATCGAGCGTCGGCAGCCGTCGCTCGAGCTCGCCTGCATTTTTCTCGTAGGAGGCGACCGATTCCACGATTTTCGCGGGCGTCGGCTTCAGGACGAAGTCGACCTTGCCGAAGTCGACGAGCTCGCACGCGTCCCCGAGCTCGCTTGCGAGCAGCCACGCGATGTCGGCAGCGGAATTGGACCGGGGATGCGGGCGGTAGCCCGCCTGATCGGAAGGAATGGCCTGGAGAACTCGGATGAATTTTGGCTTCTCGGCTTTGAAGCATTCGGCGAAGTAATCGCGGGTGTTCATGAAATCTCCTTCCCGCCGGCTCGCTCGGGCGCGGCGCGACCCCGATGATCTTCAAAATGCCGGCCGGCTTCAAGGGCCGCCCGCCGAGAAGTTCTCAGGCCGTCCGCAGCCTCGTTTTCCACGCGATCACGGGGCGGGCGAGGGACCGGAGAACCGAAAGCTTTGCCTCATACAACCGGGTCGAAAGGCTGTTCTCGACGAGGTCCACGCCTTCTTCCGGCTGAACCATGAGCGAGACGCCGATGGGAAGGATTCCGATCGGAAGCCCCGCCCGACGACAGGCCGCGTAGAGGTATGCAAACACTTCCTTCATGGCCGCGGGGTCGGGAGGGGGCTGGTTTTCCATCTGGCTGCCGATCGTCGGCCGGAAAATGCAGACGGTCGGGAATGCGCCGGCGTCGACGATCCGGTCGATTCCTCGTCGGGTGGCTTCGATCGATTCCGGGCCGGCGATGATTTCCCCGGAAACGCGCCCCGGACCCAGCTTCGACGCCGTGTACTCCATCGCGTCGAAGAAGCCCTTCTGGCCGAGCGTTCGGGCTTTTCCCGGGCAGAGCCGGGCGAAAACCTCCGGATCCTCAAACTCGTAGCAGAACGAGAAGTGGTCGGTGCCCGCTTCGATCAGCGCGTCATATTCTCCGAATTTGCGCCGTGGCACCGGATGCGCCTGGACGCCGATGAACCCTCCGACCTGCCGCCGGACGGCGCGGACGTACGGCTCCGCCTGCCGCAGGCCGTGGATCGGCTCGAGGCGGTCGATGTCTTCGAAATGGTAGCCAGTGTTGAAGTGCGTGAAGATCGAGCCCGATTCTTCGCGCGCGGCGCGCGCGACCTCGACGACGTCTTCGACCTTTTTGCGCGACTGCTCGGAAACTCCCAGGTTGTCCCCGGCCGTGCAGAACTTGCACGCGCGAGAGGGGCTCGAAGCCCAGTAAAGGCAGCCGTTGGAAACATAGACGCCGAGGTAATTGCCCTGGAGCACGCCGATCCGGCTCATTTCGGTTCCCGAGGAAGTCGTTTTCGAGTACCACGCAGGTTCCGGCGGAATTTCCACGCGATAGGCCGACCCATCGCGGCTGTCGCAGACGAGCGGGCCCTTTTCATCGGTTCGCAGGTGGAAGGGAGACTCTTGCGCGAACGGCTCGGCGACCGGAACGTTGACCCAGATCTTCTTCCGCCTCTTCTTGAGAGGAGACGGGATCACGAGCTCGAGCCCCGATCCCAGGCCGGCGCGCGTCCGGGAGATGCGCCGGGCGTCCTCGCTCTCCAGATCCTCGGGGCGAACCCGGATTCCCCGGCAAAAAAGCTCGATTTCGAGCTCGACGGCTGAAAACATGGCGTTTGACCTCCCCCGAACGCGAAATTAACCGTCCGGAGCCGTCCCCGCCATGATGCAAATCATCCAGTTGCACGAAATCGGGTGCCGCGGGAAGGAGGAGAGCTGTTTAGAGCCGCACGGTCAGCTCCGCCGTCTTCAAGAACTTCGGCGGTTTTCGGTGCCGCGTCGCCTGTTCGTAGGCGTAGGCGAACTTGAACAGGGCCGCCTCGCTCCAGGGACGGCCGAAGAAGGACAGGCCGACCGGGAGGCCATACGCGAAGCCCATCGGCACGGTGACGTGCGGATAGCCCGCGATTGCCGGGACCGTCGAGCTTCCTCCGGAGCCGTAGTCGCCGTTGACGAGGTCGATCAGGGAGGCTGGCGCGCCCGTGGGCGCCACGAGAGCGTCGAGCCTGTGCTTTTCCATGACCGCGTCGATGCCTTTCCCCCGGGCCCCGCGAGTGTCGTTTTCGAGGGCCTTGCGGTAGGCCCGGTCGGTCAGGGGGCCCTTTTTCTCCGCCATTTCCAGGATTTCCTGGCCGAAGAAGGGCATTTCCCGGTCGCGGTGCCGCTCGTTGAATTCGATGACCTCTTTCAACGAGCGGACGGGCGCCCCGGGACCGAGGGCGGCGAGGTACGAATTCAGATCCGCTTTGAATTCGTAGAGGAGCACCTCGAGCTCGGTTTTCCCGAAATCGTCGACGGTTGCGATATCGGCGGGATCCACGACGGTCGCGCCGAGCTTTCGGAGGACACCGATCGCCGCTTCCGCGAGCCGGTCCGCGGCCGGGCTGTAGCCGAAGAGCGATTTTCGCGGCACGCCGATTCGAGCCCCTTTCAATCCGTTCTCGTCGAGGTGGGCTGCGTAGTCGACGGCGGCTTTTGCGGGGTTCATCGCCGTGGCGGCATCCTCGGGGTCGAGACCGGCCAGGGCGCTCAGGAGAATCGCCGCGTCGCGCACGCTTCGGGTCATCGGGCCCGCGGTGTCCTGCGTGTGCGAGATCGGGACGATGCCGACGCGGGACAGAAGCCCGACCGTCGGCTTGACGCCCACGAGAGCGTTGTTGTTCGAAGGAGAGACGATCGAGCCGTCGGTCTCGGTGCCGATCGCGGCCGCCGCGAAATTCGCCGCGACGGCGGCTCCTGAGCCCGAGCTCGATCCCGACGGCGTGCGGTCGAGGGCGTACGGGTTCAGGCACTGCCCGCCGCGGCCGCTCCAGCCGCTCGAAGAATGCGTCGAGCGGAAGTTCGCCCATTCGGAGAGGTTCGTCTTGCCGAGGATCACGGCGCCTGCCTCGCGGAGGCGCCTGGCCACGAACGAGTCTTTCGGCGCCCGGAAGCCTTCGAGCGCGAGCGAGCCGGCGGCGCTGGACATCCGGTCGGCGGTCGCGACGTTGTCCTTGAGAAGGATCGGAATCCCGTGCAGCGCGCCGCGGAGGCTTCCCCGGGCGCGCTCGGCGTCGAGCCCTCCGGCGATTTGGAGAGCGTCGGGATTGATCTCGAGGACGGAATGGAGCGAAGGGCCGCTCCGGTCCAGAGCGTCGATGCGCGCGAGGTATTTCTCCGCGATCGTCCGAGCCGTGTCCGCGCCCGTCTCCATTCTCTTCTGGAGATCTCCGAACGTCGTCTCTTCGAGCTCGAAGGCGAGAGCCGAAGGCGTTTCCTCGGCCGTCGCCGCGCCTTCGCCCCGCTCGAGGGCGGGAAGGAGCGCCGCGAGCGCGCCGCCAACGGCGCCGTAACGGAAGAGCGAGCGCCGGTCGAGTTTCCTGCCCATCCTGAGTCCTTTCGCAGAGTTTCAGTCGAGTATACGCGGCTTGACAATTGCCCGGGCTCTCCTATGCTCACTCCCATGGAAGAGGGTTGCGGGTTGCTCTGTTGCTGTTGTTCGGCAGACTGAGCGATCGGGCGCCCCAACCCGTTGGTGAGCCCGGAATTCCGGGCTTTTAGTTTCTGAAGAGTTTCTGAAAGAAGGAGTCGTGCCATGAGAATCGCCACCGACGTCACGAGGCTGATCGGAAATACCCCGCTCGTCCGCCTCAACCGGGTGACCGTGGGAGCGGAGGCCACGGTTGCCGCGAAGCTCGAGTTCTTCAACCCGGCCCACTCCGTGAAGGACCGAATCGGGGTTGCGATGGTCCGCGCGCTCGAGCGGCAGGGAAAGCTCGATCCCCACAACGCCTCCAAGAGCACGATCGTCGAGCCCACGAGCGGCAACACCGGGATCTCGCTCGCGATGGTGGCCGCGCAGCGCGGCTACTCGTGCGTTCTGATCATGCCCGACACCATGTCGAAGGAGCGGATCAAAGTCCTGAAGTTTCTGGGCGCGGAAGTCGTGCTCACCCCGGGCGCGGAGGGGATCAAGGCGGCGATCGCGAAGGCCGAGCAGATCGCAAAGGAGCGGGGCGGCGTCATTCCGCAGCAGTTCGAGAACCCCGCGAACCCGGAAATTCACGAGCGGACGACCGCGATGGAGCTGTGGAACGACACCGACGGACAGATGGACATCTTCGTGGCGGGCGTGGGCACCGGAGGGACGTTCACCGGGGTCGGGCGCGTTTGGAAAGAATGGCGGCCGTCGGTGAAGATGATCGCAGTGGAGCCCGCGGAATCGCCCGTGATCGCCGGAGGGACCCACTCGAAGCACAAGATCCAGGGGATCGGGACCGGAATGATTCCGAAGAACCTGGACATGAAATACGTGGACGGGACGTTTGCGGTTTCCTCGGATCAGGCGCTCGTGATGGCGCGGCGTCTCGCGCGCGAGGAGGGGATTCTCGCCGGTATTTCGTCCGGCGCCGCCGCCCATGCGGCCGTCGAGCTCGCCAGGAAACCGGAAAACAAGGGCAAGCTCATCGTTTGCATTCTGGCTTCGACGTCGGAGCGCTACATCTCGACGGACCTGTTCAAGGAGGAAAACGACGCGATGAGCGTCTGAAGTCGACACGGTACCGGTCCGGGTCCTGTCATGGGACTCGAACGGCTTTTTCGCTCGCTCCCGCTTGAGAACTTTGCGACGACTCCGCGCCACGAGCGGAAAAAGGAGTCTCGCCCCGTGCCACCCGCTCTCGGGGCCCCTGTGCCGCTAGATCCTGCAGGTCGCCAGTCCGCGCTTTTCGAGGTACTGCTGGTGGTAGTCCTCCGCGCGGTAGAACTCCGAGGCGGGAGTGATCTCGGTGACGATCGGCCGGGGAAATTTGCCGCTCGCCCGAAGCTTTTCCTTCGAGGCCGTCGCCGCGGCCTGCTG
>JBOGJO010000318.1:0-6995 GCA_050747885.1 Thermoanaerobaculia bacterium | reverse complement strand
GGATACGTCATGATTGCGATCAACGACTCGATCATTTATCGAAAAAATTTCGATTTCGGCAAGAGTCCGGGCGGCCTCGTCGCGGACACGTTGAAGGTTGCTCCGGGATCGGCCACCGTTAAAGTCTGGCTCACGACGCCGGATTCCTCCGTCAAAGGCTACCAACCGATCAACGCGACGCTTGCGGGAGGAGACTCCCGGGTTCTGACGATCACCCTGCAGGGCAAGAAGTTTTCCGCTCATCTTTCGTGATGTCTTGACGATTTTTTGAGGAGGTCCGTATGCGCAAGTTCGGAATGTTTTGGATGGTTGCCGCCGCTCTGGCGGCTCCCGGCGTGCTCGCAGCGAGGGGAAAAGACAGCCCCGGCCCCGACAAGCAATTCCTGGGGGTCGACACGCACAAAGGTAAATACCTGGATCAGGAGTACGTTACGCCGGGGGCGGACCTTTCGGGCAAGACGATCCACGTGGAAAAGTTCGAAGTGAAATGTGATCGTCCGGAAAAGGAGAAAGGCGATCTCTCCTGGAAGGAGCTCCCCGGATTCATGCAGGAGGCGATCGTCGAAAACGCGGCCGATCGGTCCGGCGGATCGATCAAGCTGTCGAAATCCTCCGGGAGCTACAAACTGATCGGGCAAGTCACGGAGTTTCGCCCCCCTTCGGCCGGGGCGTCCTGGGGCGGCTGGATCGGTGAGGCGGCGGGGTCGGGCACGGTGGTCTTCGACTTCAAAGTCGTCGACCCCTCGGGCAGGGTTCTCGCGGCCGGGCACCACAAACTGCTCGCCCAGGCTTCCGACTCGCTGCGACGCCGGGTGGAGAACGTCGCGGGAGACGAAATGGGCCATTTTCTGGCGGGCGCGGCAAAATAAACCTTTTCCGATCAAGCATTTCGGGGTCGCTTACGCGGCCCCTTTCATTTGCTCCGTCCCCCGGGGGATGGTAGCCTTCGCTTGGCGGGAGCTTCTCCGCCGGGAGGAAATCGATCTCGGAGATTTTGCAGAGTGTCTCGATCCCGGAGTCCGGGATTTCGGCGCTTTTCGGTCGTCTCGACGAGAATCTCCGCGCGATCGAGGACTCCTTCGGCGTGAAGCTGAAGGCGCGGGGAACGGAGATCTCCGTGGTCGGGGACGGGCCCCAGGTCCCCGTCGTCCAGCGCATGCTGGCCGAGCTCTCCGAGTTGCTCCAGCGCGGCTTCCCCCTCCAGAAGGCGGATGTGGTGACGTCGATCTCGGTCCTGAAACAGGACCCGAACGTCTCGCTCCTCGAGTTCTTCTCGGGAGATTTTCTCGGCCCCGCGCTTCGCGCGGTCGTGGCTCCCCGCAACGCGAAGCAGCGCGAATACCTGAAAACGGTGTCCGAGCGCGACGTCGTGTTCGCGATCGGGCCGGCAGGGACGGGAAAGACCTATCTCGCGGTGGCGATGGCGGCTGCGGCACTGCTGGAGCGAAAGATCAAACGAATCGTTCTGTGCCGCCCGGCAGTCGAGGCCGGCGAGAGGCTCGGATTTCTGCCGGGCGATCTCGTCGAGAAAATCAATCCCTACCTGCGGCCTCTCTATGACGCCCTCTATGACATCCTCGGTTACGAGAAGACGGGCAAGATGCTCGAGAGGGGAGTCATCGAAGTCGCTCCCATCGCGTTCATGCGCGGCCGGACCCTCAACGACGCCTTCATCATCCTCGACGAGGCTCAAAATACGACCACCGAGCAGATGAAGATGTTCCTCACTCGAATCGGCTTTTTTTCGAAGGCCGTGATCACCGGAGACGTCACCCAGGTCGATTTGCCTCAGGGGAAGGCGTCCGGATTGCGCGAGGCGCGGAGGATTCTGTCCCACGTTCCGGAGATCGGCTTCGTGGCCTTCGACGAGCGGGACGTCGTTCGGCATCCGATCGTGCAGAAGATCGTTGGCGCCTACGAGTCGGAAGAGCGGAGCCGGCAGACCGATTCCCCGAACGTCTCCCGCTGACGATGGACTCCCGGCCCTCACGACCGCGATTGCGTCTGTTCCCCATTCGGCGGAAAAGGGAATCGGAGGGCTTGCGGCGCGGCTCGTGGCGGGAGCGAACCGTTCTCTGGATGGTTTTGTACGTCATCGTGACCTCCCTGTGCTTCGGGCCCGCGATCTCGTTTCGAGCGGTACGGCTCAGGTCGGGCGCGATCGCCCAACGCGACGTGATCGCTGCGCAGGACTACATTCTTCCCGATCCGGAATCGACCGACCGAAAGAGGCTGGAGGCCGCGGCCGCCGTTCGGCCGGTTTACGACTTCGACACGCAGGCGGCCGCCCGCCTCGAGGATCGCCTCGAAAAATCGTTCGCGAACGCTCGGGAGGCCGGACGCCTCCCGCCGTCGGGAAAGCGGCGCGCGACGATGGAGGTCGCGCGGGACGGCTTCACGATGCCGATCGGGGACGAGGCGTTCCAGGCGCTGGCTCGGCAGAAGTTCTCGAGCGAGATTGAAGCCCGGCTGGTCGCCAGCGCCGCCCGGCTGTATCGAGCGGGGATCGTCGACAACAAGGAGCTCCTTCTCCAGCACCGTGAGCGCGGAGTGACTCTTCGGGATTCGGCGACGGGAACCGAACGCGTGACGGTCGATCTGTTTTCGACGGCGGAATACGGTTCCGACGTCAAGTCGCTCCTCGCCGCAGAGCTCGCCGGGGGAAAGATGACCTCCTCCGAGATTCGTGAAGTCTCGGCGTTCCTCGCTTCGGCACTGACCCCGAACCTCACGTTCAACGCGGCCGAGACGGCTCGCCGCCGGGACCTCGCGTCGCGCCAGGTCGAAAGCGTCCTCGTCAAGGTTCCGCGCGGACAGGTGATCGTCCGGAGGGGTGATCTCGTCACCCCCCGGGACGCAAGGATCATCGCGGCCGTTCAGGGCTCCGCCTCCGAGCCCGAGCCCTGGTGGAGACTCTTCGGTGTGGTCTGCGTCCAGATCCTCGCCGCGTTTGCCTTCTGGATCGACAGCGAAATTCGTTCCCGGACGATGCGAAAGGAACCCTCGACGCTGCTGCCACTCCTGGCCGTCGGGATCGTGTTCGCTCTGGTTCTGAGGGGAGGTTTCTCGGTCGCGCAGATCCTGTCGGCGAACATCTCCTCCGACGCGCTCGCCTCGGATTCGCTCGCCCTTCCGTTCGCGGCGGGGCCGATCGTTGCGGTGCTCGTCGCCGGAGCCGGTCCCGGGCCCGCCGTGCTTTTTGCCGGCATTCAGGCGATCGGGGCAGGGATTCTCCTGGGATCGAATTTTCAGTTCGCCCTGTTCGCCCTCGCCGGATCCCTCGCGGGAATCTACGGAATGAAGCGGCTCGGGTCTCGAAGCGTGTTATTCGGCATGGGCGGCATCGTGGCCGGAACGAACCTCCTCGTGGTTTCGATCTGGCACGCGCTTTCCGGCAACGCCGGATCGCTCCTTCCGGACCTCGCGAGCGCGGCGGCGGGGGGACTGCTGGTCGCGGCCCTGGTCGCATTCCTGCTCCCCCTGTTCGAGACGCTCTTCCACGTCACCACGGACATCCGGTTGCTGGAGCTCTCCAACCTGAACCTTCCGGTCCTGAGGACTCTCGCCTTCGAGGCGCCGGGAACGTATCAGCACTCCCTGATGGTCGGACATCTGGCCGAGGCGGCGGCCGAGGCAATTGGCGCGAACCCGCTGCTGGCTCGCGTGTGCGCCTACTACCACGACATCGGGAAGACGAAGATGCCGGAGTACTTCATCGAAAATCAGCCGCGAGGGTTCAATCGCCACGACCGGCTGGAGCCTTCGATGAGCGCCCTGATCATCGCGTCGCACGTGAAAGAGGGGGTGGAGCTCGCCCGGAAATCGCGCCTTCCGGAGCCGATCGTGACGGGGATCCGGGAGCACCATGGAACGAAACTGATCCGCTATTTCTACCAGAAGGCGCTTTCGAGGGCTGATGCCAGCTCGCCGCCGATTCTCGAATCCGACTACCGCTACCCCGGGCCGAAGCCGTCGAATCGCATCACAGGAATCCTCATGCTCGCCGACGCGGTCGAGGCGGCCTCGCGGACGCTCGTCGAGCCGACGCCGGCGAAAATCTCGGCGATGGTCCGGGCGATCGGCAGCGACGGCCTTCGGGACGGCCAGTTCGATTCCTGCGACCTCACGATGGGCGACCTCACCTCGATCCAGGAATCGCTGATTCGAACGGTGACGACGATGTTTCACCACCGCATCGATTACCCGGGATTCGACTTCAACGCGCGGGAGAAAACCGAAGCCCCCCCGCGCCGCGGGAGCGGAACGATCCGGTTGAACGCGAAATGAAGGTCGACGTCCGATCGACCCTCAGGCGCCCGGGCTACCCGGCCGGAAAGGCGAAAAAGTTCCTCAACCGCGCGCTCGGCCTGTCCGGACAGTCCGCGAGCGAGATTTCCGTGCTGTTCTGCGGCGACGCCGCCATGAGAACGTTGAACCGTTCCTTTCGCAGGAAAGACCGGACCACCGACGTTCTTTCCTTCCCCTCGGGGAGCGCCCCCGGAGGCTTTCTCGGCGATCTCATCGTGTCGGAGCCCGAGGCCCGGAGGCAGGCCCGGCGAAGCCGATCTCCGTACAGGAGGACCGTGGAAAAGCTGCTCCTCCACGGTCTTCTCCATCTCCTCGGGTACGACCATGAAACCGACGACGGCGAGATGGATGCGATCGAGGGGAGGCTGCGCCGCCGGCTTTCGACCGCACCGTGATTTCTCTTCTCGTGTCGGGGCTGTGTCTTCTCGGGTTCCTGGTGTTCGAACTCTTTTATCAGGCGCTCGACCGCCTTTCGCCCATCAAGCTTCGCGGCCTTCTGGACGAGCACCCCAAGACCCTGTCCCTGCTCGCCGGCAGGGAAGAGCCTGCGGTCGTCAAGACGACGTTGAAGGTGCTCGTGCAAATCCTTCTCCTCGCGGGCCTGTGGACGCTCATTCGCGGCCTCGCGTCGCTCGAAGTCCCGGCACCGTGGGCCCTCGGGGGCGCGGTGTTTTTGCTCGGCTGGCTGCTGATCGAAGGCGCCCTTTTGCGCCTGGTCTCCCGATCGGCGCCTGAAAAGCTTCTCCCCCGGCTGCATCCGGTTCTTTCCGCGTTTTCCTGGATCATCCGACCTCTGGCATGGCCGGTCCGGGCGATTTTCGACGCCCGGACGGAAGACGAGGGCCCGGCGTCCGACGAGGAAATCCAGGCCTACATCGAAGTCGGCCGCGAAGAAGGGATTCTGGAACGGGAAGAAGAGAAACTCCTGCTGTCGATCGTGGATTTCGGCGATACGACCGTCAAAGAAGTCATGACTCCGCGCACGGACCTCGTGGCGGTGGAGGAGGGCACATCCCTGGATCGCGTCGCGGACCTCTTCGTCGAGACGAAATACTCCCGCCTTCCCGTGTACCGGGAATCCATCGACCACGTCACGGGGATTCTGCATGTGAAAGACGTCTTCGAGGCCGTTCGGCGCAACGTGGCGCGTTCTCTCCCGGAGATTTCTCGGCCCGTTCATTTCGTGCCGGAAACGAAGAAGACGGCCGAGTTGCTGCGCGAATTCCAGCGCAAGCACCTGGCGATCGCCGTGGTCGTGGACGAGTACGGGAGCGTTTCGGGGCTCGTCACGATCGAGGACCTGCTCGAGGAGATCGTCGGTGAGATCGCGGACGAGCACGAGGATGAGGGAGAGGCCGTGGTCGAGCTTCCCGGCGGCGCTTTTTCGATTTCGGGAAAGACGCACGTCGAGATCCTCCACGAGTTGTTCGGACGCGGCCCGAAGAACGAAGCGTTCGACACGCTGGGCGGATTTCTCGCGGCGCGGCTCGGGCGGATTCCGAAGGTCGGCGAAAGGCGCGAGGAGGACTCTTTGAGGTTCACGGTGGAAGAGGCGGACCGGCGGCGCGTCCTTCGGGTCCGCGTCGAGCCGGTTGCCGAGGTTGCGATTCCGGCCGCCGATGCCTGAGGAAACGTTCCGATCGGGAACGGTCGCGGTCGTGGGGCTGCCGAATGCCGGCAAATCGACCCTCGTGAACCGGTTGGTCGGCACGAAGGTGGCGATCGTTTCCGACAAACCGCAGACGACCCGGAAGAGAATCCTCGGCGTCGCGACCCGGCCCGGAGCGCAGGTCGTTCTGGTGGACACGCCGGGGATCCACCGCCCGGAGCATCGCATGAATGCCGCGATGGTGCGCGACGCTTTCGATGCGATGACCGGCTCCGATGTCGTGCTGTTCGTCGTGGACGCGTCGGAGAAGCATGGCCGGGAGGAACGTCGGATCGCCGAGCGACTTGCCCGCGAGGGGGGGCCGCCGGCGGTGCTGGCGCTCAACAAGATCGACCGCGTGCAGAAGGCGAAGCTCCTGCCGCAGCTCGCCCTGCTCTCCTCCCTGGCGCCTTTCGCTCACCTCGTGCCGATCTCGGCGCTTCACGGCGACGGTGTCGAGGAGCTGATGACGGCCGTCATTTCCCAGCTTCCGGAAGGGCCGGCTCTTTTTCCGGAGGAAAATCCCGGCCCCGGCGCCCTCCGGGACAAGATCGCCGAGCAGATTCGCGAGCCGGCCCTTTCCCTGACGAGAGAAGAAGTTCCGTTTTCTCTCGCGGTCGTCGTCGAAGATCTGCGCCGTGACGAAACCAGGGACCTCACGGTCGTCGATGCGACTCTCTGGGTCGAGAGGGAGGGGCAGAAAGCCATCGTCATCGGCAAGGGGGGCTCGATGATCCGGGAAATCGGCACGGCCGCCCGCGCCGCCTGCGAGAGTCGTTTCGGCGGAAAGTTCTATTTGGATTTGCGCGTGCGCACTCGGGATAACTGGCGTGAAGACGACGGGTTCCTGACCCAGATCGTCAACCCGGAGGTCTAGCCCGCCGTCCGGGGGGGGTCTCCCCGGACCCTAGGTGTGAACTCTCAACAGGTTGTTCTCAGGTAGGAAGGGGTTGCCCATCCGGGCCTAACTCGGAGAGGCTGGTGGTGTCGAAGCCATTAGCCCGAACGAGGAGGACACCGGATGGACATCCACAAGAAT
>JBOGJO010000317.1:0-25265 GCA_050747885.1 Thermoanaerobaculia bacterium | reverse complement strand
CCTCATGCGCGCGGTCACGGCGAATCCGGCATACCTGGCGGGCGCGGCGTTCGCCGTGATCCTCGGCCACGTATTTCCCGTGTTCTTCCGGTTTCGGGGCGGCAAGGGCGTGGCGACGACGGTCGGGGCGTTCGCGGCCCTGGCCTGGGCCCCCACGCTCGCCGTCGCCGCCCTTTTTCTCGCGGTGGTGGCGATCACGCGCTACGTCTCCCTCGGCTCGATCCTTGCGACCGTCGCCCTGCCGCCGGTTTCGATCCTCGTGTTCCGCGAACCCGAAGCTTTCGTCGTCGCCGAGTGCGCCGTGGCGCTGCTCGTGCTGTTCAAGCATCTGGAGAACCTCAAAAGGCTCGTCGCGGGAACCGAGAGGAAACTGGGCTCCAGGTGAAGATCGTGGTGCTGGGGGCCGGGGCGTGGGGAACCGCCCTTTCCGCGCTGTCGCTTCGCTCGGGGCACGAGACCTTTCTCTGGACGCGCGATCCCGACACCGCGGCCTCGATTCGCGCGGAGAGGCGCCATCCCCGGCGGCTTTCGAATTTCGAGCTTCCCGAGGGGCTTTCCGCGGAGTCTGATCCGGGCTGCGCCCGCGGCGCGGACGTCGTCATCCTCGCCGTGCCGTCGTCGGCGACGCGCGAGACGCTCCGGACCTTCGTGGGGATCGCGTCGGAGCCGGTGTGGGTCTCCGCGATCAAGGGATTCGAGATGGAAACGGGGAAGACCGTCTCCCGGATCCTCCAGGAAACCGTCCCGGGTGCCCGCATCGCGGTGATCTCCGGGCCGACGTTTGCGGACGGATTGATGCGGGGAGATCCGACGGCGGCGGTGATCGCGTCGGAATCGGCCGAGATCGCCCGCGGGCTGCAGGAGGAGCTTTCGGGGCCGGTTTTCCGGCTCTACGCGAGCGAGGATGTGGTCGGCGTCGAGCTGTGCGGAGGCTTGAAGAACGTGATCGCGATCGCGGGCGGGATCGTATCCGGGTTGGGCCTCGGCCACAACACGCTGGCTGCGGTGATGACGCGCGGTCTGGCGGAGATTCGGCGGCTCGTTCTGGCGCGCGGGGGAAGGGAAGGGACGCTGCTGGGCCTGGCCGGGGCCGGGGACCTGATGCTCACCTGCACGGGCTCCCAGTCGCGCAACCGCCGGGTTGGCGAAGACATCGGAAGAGGGACCCCGGCCGACGTGGCGATGGCGCGATCCTCCGAAGTCGCGGAGGGCACGCGGGCCTGTGTAGCGGCGGTGGCGATGGCGGCAGAGTCTTCCGTGGAAATGCCGATCGCGGAGGCCGTGCGGGGTGTCCTCTACGGGGGAGTTTCGCCCCGAGACGCGATTCGTGCCCTGATGACCCGAGATCTGCGCTCGGAGTGAAGGTTCACATATAATTCATGGCAAGAGGTCGAACGCCATGAATCGTGCGATGCCCTGGATTCTGGGAGCGGGTGTGGCCCTCGCGTGGGGAGTGCGGACCGCGGTGCCGGCGCCGACGCGGCCAAACGCGCCGGAGCCTCCGTCCGGCGGGCTCACCCTCGACGCAAATCTTCTCGTCGAGAGGGACGTGGGGGTGGGCACGCGGATGGGCGGAATCATCGATTCGATTCAGGCCGAGAGGGGAGAGTCAGTCCACAAGGGCCAGGCCCTGGCCACTCTCGACCAGAGGGAATTCGAGCTGGACCGCCGCGCCGCAGACGCGGCGTTTTCCGCCGCGGAGGCGGATTTCAAGCGGTACCAGGAGCTCTTCGGGCAGAAGCTGGCCAGCAAAGCCGAGCTCGAGCAGAGGAGGGCCCGCTTCGAGCAGGCGAGAGTCGATCTCGAGAAGGCCAAGCTCGTGATCGATCGGTCCGTGATCCGGGCTCCGTTCGACGGGGTGATCGTCGATCGGACCGCGCGCGTCGGCCAGAAGGTCCAGATTTCGGACACCACGCCGCTGTTCAAAATTACCGCGCTCGAGCCGCTGTTCGCGCGGGTCTACGTGAACGAGGGCTGGCTCGGGCGTCTCCGGACGGGCGACGCCGCGTCGGTGGTGTCGTCGAAATTTCCCCGCGCTCACTGCACCGGGAAGATCACCTTTCTCGCTCCCGTGATCGATTCCGGCAGCGGAACGTTCCAGGTGATCGTCACGCTTCCGCGCGCGAGCGACAGCATTTTCCGTCCCGGCAGCTCGGTCAAAATCACGTTCAACCCCCGCCGGGCGCCCGCTCGCGAGTGATGGCGCAGCGCCGCTCGCGTCGGCGAATGCGCTCGACGATGGATTCCGTATTTCTGCACGACATGAAGAACCTCGAGTTCCGGCTGAACCTCCTGCTGTCCAACCTGGAGGAGCATTACGGAGATCCGGATTTCAAGCGCAGCGTCGTGGAGCTCCTCCAGTCATCCCTGCAAAAAGTCGACACGGTCGTCGAACGCTGGTCGGCGCACAAGGACGCCGTGATGATCAAGGTCCCGGTGGACATCAACGAGCTCGTGGCCGACGCGGCGAACCGGGTCCGGGCCCGCGATTCCTACCGCCAAAACGGCGCTTCGGCGCCGAACGTCGGGTTCGCGGCGGAGCCGCTTCCGCCCGTCTGGGCCGATCCGCACTATTTGAGCGACGCGTTTGCGAGCATCGTTCAGAACGCCCTGGAGGCGGCGGGCCCGGGAGGGCAGGTCTCGCTCGAGAGCCGGCTCGAGAGCCATCGCGGCTCTCCGTGGGTGGCGGTGGGCATCGCCGACAGCGGCCCGGGAATGAGCCGCGAGTTCATTCGAACCCGGCTGTTCCGCCCCTTTCAAACGATGAAGACCTACGGTATCGGCCTCGGTCTCTTCACGGCGCGCGAGATCATCCGAGCCCACCGGGGCCAGGTCACTGTCGATAGCCGCCTCGGTGAGGGGACTCTCGTGACGGTCAGGCTCCGCGCGGAGCGGGAGGACGCCTCCCGTTGACGGTCGAAGGCCGGCTCGCGATCGTCGAGGACGACCGGATTCTGCTCGATCAACTCCAGTGGGCATTGAAGGGAAAGTTCGAAGTCGTGACCGCGGGAAACGGGATCGATGGCGTTGCGCTCGTCGATTCTGTCCCCGACTGTTTCCTCATCGATCTACGGCTCCCGCCCTCCAATGAGCCGCAGGAAGGACTGGACTTGCTCCAGGCGATCCGGCGGAAGGCTCCCGCGATCTCCGTGGTCGTCATGACGGGGGAAAAGGACCGCCGTTTCGCCCTGAAGGCCATCGAGCTCGGGGCCTACGATTTCTTCCGAAAGCCGGTCGACGCCTCGGAGCTGGCCCTCATCGTCCGGCGCGCCCTGGAGCGTCAGCGGATCCTCCAGGAAAACCAGGCCCTCAAAGACGATCTCCTCGGGGCCCAGAGCCTGGGAAACCTCGTCGGCGGGAGCCCGCTGATGCGGGCGCTTTTCCGGTCGATCGCGAAGGTGGCCCCTTCCGACGCGACCGTCCTGATCACCGGGGAAAGCGGCACGGGCAAGGAGCTCGTGGCCCAGGCGATCCACCGCGGGAGCTCGCGAGCCTCCGGACCCTTCATCGCCGTGAACAGCTCCGCGCTTCCCGAGTCTCTCGCCGAGTCGGAGCTTTTCGGTCACGAGAAGGGCGCTTTCACCGGCGCCGTGGCGGCGAGGCCGGGGAAATTCGAGCTCGCTCAAAATGGCACGCTGTTTCTCGACGAGGTCGCGACGCTTTCCGCCGCCGTTCAGGCGAAGCTGCTCCGCGTCCTCGAAAGCCGTCAGTTCGAGCGGGTGGGAAGCTCCCGCACGATTTCTGCGAACATTCGAGTGCTCGCCGCGACGAACGAGGACCTGACGCGCCGGGCCCGGGAAGGGACCTTCCGCGAGGATCTGCTGTACCGTCTCAATACCGTGACGTTGACGATTGCCCCGCTCCGGGAGCGGGGGCGGGACATTCTCGTCCTTCTCGATTCGTTTGCGGAGCGATTCGGGCGCCAGTACCGCAAAAGGCCCAAGACGTTTTCCCCGGAGGTCCGGGAGACGCTCGAGCGCTACCGCTGGCCCGGAAACGTCCGGGAGATGGAACATCTCGTGGAGATGCTGACCCTGATGGTCGAGGGGGATGAGGTGCTGGCAGAGCACCTGCCCGGCAGCGTCAAGACGCAGGTCCCCGACCCGACTCCCGCGGCGGCCGGCGCGGGCACGCCCACGGCGACGGATCCCCTTCCCGAGGTGGTCGCCCGCTTCGAGCGTCGGCTCGTGTCGGAGGCGCTCGAGCGCTCGGGTGGCGTCAAGACCCGGGCGGCGAAGGCCCTCGGGATCGATCCGGGCCAGTTGAAGTATCTCTGCCGCAAGTATCAACTCTAGGACGGACAAGAATTCCCCGAATTCGAGATTTCTTGAGGGTGAATTATTCCCCTCGGCTCGCCTGAAATCGAAATCCGGTTCTCCAAGGTATTGATTTAACAGTCTTTTAATACTGATCCGCGGTCAGATGGAAGTGGCGAGGACCTTGCGAATGAAGGGGAGATGAAGGGGAGGACAAAATGGCAAACGATGTCAGGATCAAGCTCACGGAATCGCAGATGGCGAAGATCAAAGCCGGCACCGGGAAGGACATGGGGGAGATTCGAGTGGGACGAGTCGGAAACAATCCTTCTCTCTCGAGCTCCGACGGAAAGCGATCGAGCGCGTCGATGTCCGAGAAGCCCGGATTGTCGGGCAAGCCGGGGCTCTCCGGAAAGCCGGGCCTCAGCGGTAAACCCGGCCTGAGCGGCAAGCCCGGGATGTCGGGCAAACCGGGGCTCTCCGGGAAACCCGGAATGAGCGGAAAGCCGGGACTCAGCGGCAAGCCCGGGATGTCGGGCAAGCCCGGGCTCTCCGGGAAACCGGGAATGAGCGGCAAACCTGGCCTCAGCGGCAAGCCCGGGATGTCGGGCAAACCGGGTCTCTCGGGCAAGCCGGGGCTTTCCGGGAAGCCGGGACTCAGCGGCAAGCCTGGACTGTCGGGCAAGCCGGGACTTTCCGGGAAACCGGGACTCAGCGGCAAGCCTGGACTGTCGGGCAAGCCGGGACTCTCCGGGAAGCCGGGGCTCAGCGGCAAACCGGGATTCTGAGACTCGCCGAAGGTCGGAATCGAGCGCCCCGCAGCCGCGGGGCGCTTTCTTTTTCTACCAGAAGATGCGACGGGTCCAGTGATAGAAAATGTTCCACCACTGCACCGCATACGCTCTTCTCGGGCCGATGAGCTTGACTTGCGCCGTCATGTCCGCCTCGAGCTCCCCTCCGGCGTTGTCGAGCAGCGCCACGGCGACGAACTTTTCGGGGAGGCCGTTGAGGTCCAGCGGCTCGCCGACCGCGCGGGACGTCGCGGGCATCGTCTGGGCCGCCGGCGCGATCTCGGTGATCTGAGCGTGAAATTTTCGGAACGGATATGCCGGCACGTGGACGATGACCGGTTCTCCCACCCGGAGTGACTGGATCAGCCTTTCCGTCACGGGGATCTCGACGCGCAGTCGCCTCAAATCGCCGACCGTGAGCAGCGGCGCTCCGACGGCGACCGAGGAGCCGAGGAGGTCCTGGGGGCGGTGGGTGAGAATGGTCCCCCCGACGGGCGATCTCACGAGGAGCGCGTCCCGGACGGCTTCGGTCGCCTTCAGCGCCGACGTCGCGGCGACGGCGCGAGATTCGAAGGCCGTCGAATCGGCCGCCGAGGCCATCTCGCGGCCAAAGCTCGCCTGATTCTCGAACCCGTTCCTCTTCGCCGTCAATTCCTGGATCCGGCTTTCGACGGCCCGGCTGGAAAGTCGAGCCAGAACGTGCCCCGCGGCGACCCGGTCCCCTTCGTGGACCTCCACGGCCTCGACGGTCGCATCGGCGGGTGCCGCCACCTGGATGGCCGCCGAGGGCTTCAGGACGATGGGGACCTCGAAGGTTTCGTGAGGCCACGGGATGATCAGGACGAGAAAGACGATTGCGGCCCCCGCCGCCAGCCGTCTCTGCACTTTGCGGGACATGAGGTACTCCTTCTTGTCGAGGTAGAACATCCGAAGCACGTCGGTGAACTTGCGAATTTTTTTGCGGAACATCCGATAGCAGAGCAGAAGGGTCAGGAGCGTGGTCCATTCTCCCGCGAACATTCCGATGACGTGATTGAACAGCGCTCCGATCGCCACCATGATGGAGCCCATGTAGAGACTGGCCAGGGGGCCGTAAATCAGGAAGATCCTTCGTTTCCGCTTCGAAAGGACCGGGACTTCCACCGGCAGGCGGAAGATGTATTTCTGGATCAGCGCGCCGAGGTACTGAAAAGACTGGGGGCGAAGCTCGGGAATCTCGAGGAGGTCCTCGACCGCGTGATAGCCGTCCGTGGGCGTGAGGGGGTTGATGTTGAAGAACACGGTCGAAATGCCCGTGTAGAGCATTCCCTTGTACGCGAAGGCATGGATGAAAGTGTCGGGGTATGTCGCGAGCCAGAGGGCCGTCGCGGCGACGCAGATGTAGCTCTCGATGTAGATGCCGCCGACGTTGACCCACAGCCGGTGCCATTTGCTTTCGAACAACTCGGAATCCATCGTGTCGGTGAAGTACGCCGGCAGGAAGAAGAACAGCGCGAATCCGATGCTGTGGACTTCTCCCCCGTACATTTTCATCGTGTACGCGTGCCCGAGCTCGTGGAACATGGCGATGAACGTGACGATCAGGTAAAACTGAAGCACGTCGATGAATGGCTTGTCGAGGAACGCGTACAGGTGAACGGTCTCGGTCCAGATCTTCGAAAAATCACGGACGAACACCGCGGCGGTCAACCCGAAAAGAACCAGGCCGACGGAGACGACTTCCGGGCTCCAGATCCACCTCACGTACTTCACGGTCTTGTTCAGGAATTCGTTCGGGTCCGCGATCGGGAAGAGCATGAGAAAGATGTTGAAAGATTTTTCCTTCTCCTCCGCCTTCAGCTTCCGGGCATCGCGGAGGCGTTGCATCAGCGCCAGGCCGCGCTCGCTGCCGGACTGGGCCAGGAGGTCCATTTTCTGCAGGTTTTCCTCGTAGTCGAGGACGAGGGAGGTCTCGATCCGGTCGCCGGGATGGGCCAGGACGTACGCATCGCGGATGTCGGTGTGCGTCCGCTGTCCGTCGAAAAGCTCGACCAGGCCCCATTCGGCGTCGGTGAACGTGTAGATCTTCAGCGAATCCGGGTTCTTCACCACCCACTTGGACTCGCCCATCTGGACGAGATGGCGGATCACCAGGTCCTTGCGAAGGGCCGGTTGCTCGCGGTTGGGTCCGAGGCGGTGGGCGAGGGCCTCGGTGACCTCTCCGCTCGGGGTGGTGGAAAGCAGTGTGGCGCGGGAGCTGATGCTCACGGCATCAGGGGCCAGAACTTCGCCCAGAGCCACCGCGCGGGCTTGCGCAGCACGGCGTAGCCGAGACGGCGCGTCCCCGTCGAAATTTTCGCATTTCCGAGCATTCCGGGGCGGATTTCCCCGCCGCCGTTGTCCAGGGCCGCATCGGCGAGGATGAATCGGTCATCCCCCTCCTGCCGAACGACAGGGGAGACGCGACCGATCTTTCCGTGGAAGACCTGCGAGGGGTAGGAGTTGAGCTTGACCTTGATGTCCTCGCCCTCGCGAAGCAGGCTCGCGTCCACCTCGCGGACCTCGACCTCGACCTCTGCGGAGCGGGTGTCGGCGAGCACGGCAAGCTCCGCGCCGCTTGCGAGCATTTGCCCGACGCGGTCCTCGAGGTGCGGCGTAATCAGCACGCCCGCGGCGGGCGCCCGAATTTTCGTCTGCGCGAGGTTCCCTTCCGCAACCGCGTAGCGAGCGCGAGTCTCTTCCAGGTGCGCGGTCGCTTTCGCGAGATCGGAGGTGTCTCCGGAAGCCTGATCTTGCGACAGCTCGTTTCGGGCAATGTCGAAATCGGCCTTCGCCTGGGCGGCGGCCGCTTGATAATCGTTGTCGTCGAGCGTGGCCACGATGTCGCCCTCTTTGACGGTATCGCCTTCCCGATGAAGAACCGAGGCGATCACCCCGGGAACCGGCGCCGTGAGCGCCATTCGGCGTCCGGGCAGAACGCGGGCCGGGCCGGTGAGGCGGATGTTCCACGGGAGGACGATCAGCGCGAGGAGGACCGCGCCCCCGATCGCCAGCCGCCGCCGCAGCTTGTATTTCGGAATGGCCGCGAGCTGCCTCTGCTTTTCGAGCAGCGGCTTCCAGAATCCGGCCAGCGGGACCTGCTGGTACAGCTGGGCGTTGCGCAGGGCAACGGTCGCCTGATTGATGAGGATCTGGAGAAGGTCCCGGCTCTCGTCGCCGAAAATTCGTAGCTCGGCGCCTTCGAAGGAGATTGCTCCCAGCTTGCCTTCCTCGTCCTGGAGGATCATGGCGAGATACGAGCGCATTCCGCTCGCCTCGAAGAACACTCGGAATTTCTCCGCGGTTTCCGCCCGGTCCGCCACGACCTTCCCGTCGTCCTGCCGCGTCACGGAAACGTCCGTGCCGCCGCCGTAAACCCACTCGAGGAGCGCGGCGGTACGCGCGATCGAAGGGTCGGATCGGTTGATTTCGTCCACTCCCGAAACGGCGCCGAGCTTGAGCTTGCCCCGTTGGACGACGGCCACCGAGCAGCGGTCGATATCGACGAGAGCGGCGCTGGCGTTGGCGACGGTTTTCATCACGCGATCGAGGTCGAGAGTGGAGGTGATCTCGCGGCTCACGGCGAGAAGCGCGTCGAGCTCTTCGACGCGGCGTTCCGCGCCGTAGCGCCGGGCGTTGTGGAGCGCCCGAACCGCCTGATGGCCGAGGTCGGTCAGGAGAAGTCCGTCGGCTTCCTCGAACCGGGGCCGCCGGCCCCGTTTGTTGGCAATGATGATGACGCCGACGGTTTCCTCGTCCTCGAGGAGCGGAAGGGTCAGGTACGACGACACGGGGAAGGAGCTCTCCTTTCGCAGGAAGTGCTCTTCCGGAAGATCGTTTTCGAACGCCGCTTCCCTCGCGCTCAGGGCCTCTCCGACGATCGTCGCCCCGATGGAGTCGGGCGGGTGCGCGATTTCGTAGTTCTCGTTGATTGCCGTCGCGGCGAGGGCGACCTCCCCCTCGCTTCCCTGGAGGACCCACAGCGAGGCGGCTTCGGCGTTGGCGAAATCCACCGCCTTCCGCGCGATGATCGCGGTGAGCTCGTCCCAGTCCAGGGTCGAGCCGAAGGCCTTGGAGAGGTCGTAGAGATTCGTCAGCCGCTCGATCGCGTGGAGCATCCCGGAAGTCTTCTTGTCCTGTTTCAGGCTCCGGGCGACCGATTGCGCCGCGTCGGGAACGAATGTGGAGAGCGCCTCGAGGGCGGTGGCCGGGTCCGAGCTCTCGTTGCGGAACAGCACGGCCGCCACGCCGATCACCCCGCCTTCCGCGTCGAGCGGGAGGGCCAGGCATCGGCCGAAGCTCCGCGCGCCGGGGGGAAGCCACGGATCGTCGGAAACGAGGATCTCCGAAGAATTCAACGAAAAGGCCTCGCGGTCGCGGATGAGCCTTCGAACGAAACCGTCGCTTCGGGGGACGGACTGCTGGAGAATGCGTCCGAGGCCCTCACCGGACGAGCCCGTGCACACGAAGACGGGGTGGATCGGGTCCTGGGTCCAGACGAGGGCCGCGTCAGCTCCGGCGAGGGCCGCGAGCCATCGCGCCGCCCATCCCGCCGTCTGCGCCAGGGTCTCGCAGGCGAGAAGCTCCGCGAGCGCCGCGGCGTAATCGCCCTCGGTCGGGGACTGGGGATGGTCGGTGTCCGGCTCGTCCGACATCAGTCGTGCTTGGGGCCGAGAATGCGAGCTTAAAAGCTCGCGACCGCTTCCTCCACGTCCTGATGGATCTCGAAAACGGAGTTGAGCTGGGTCATTTCGAGTAGTTTCCGGAGGTTCGGTCCGGGCGCGAGGAGTTTCGTCTGTCCGCCCTCTTTCTGCGACGTGGTCAGCGTGCGGACGAGCGCGCCGAGGCCCGTGGAATCCACGAGTCCGAGAGAGCTGCAATCGATGAGGAGGTTGACTTTTCCCTCTTCGAGAAGTCGTGTCACGGACCGCTTGAAAGATGCCTCGGACTCTCCGATCCCCAGGTCGCCCGAGAGAGAGACGATGCTCACCCTGCCGTCTTCGCGAATTGAGATTTCCATGTTCTGGCGAGATCATCTCAAAAAGAAACCGGAAATGCTAGAGTCGCTGCCGCGGGGGAGGAAAGTCGACTGGCTCACAGGGATCGGGGCATTCTCGTCACCGGGGGGGCGGGTTTCATCGGAAGCCACGTCGCTCGCGCGTACACGGACGCGGGCCGCCGGGTGGTGGTCGTCGACAACCTCTCGACCGGATCGCGCCGCCGGGTCCCGGCGGGGTGCGTCCTCGTGGAAGGGGACCTGAACGCGCTCGACCTCGACGACGTCTTTTCCGAACACGGGATCGGCATCGTGAACCACCATGCGGCGCACATCGACTTGAGGGAGTCCGTCCGTGACCCCGTGTTCGACGCGCAGGTCAACGTGGTCTCGACGCTGCGGCTCCTCGAAGCGGCGCGGCGCGCGGACGCCCGAAAAGTGATTTTCGCCTCCACCGGCGGGGCCATTTACGGCGAGCCCGCGGGGAAGATGGCCGGCGAGGATCATCCCACCGACCCTCTGTCTCCGTACGGCGTCGCGAAGCTGGCCGTCGAGAAATACCTCCACTTTTACGCGGTGGAGCACGGGTTCGAGACCTCCGTTCTCAGGTATGCCAATGTCTACGGGCCCGGTCAGAGCGGAAAAGGAGAGGCCGGCGCGGTTGCGATCTTTCTCGAGCGCATGCTCGCGGGACGGGCCGCCGTGATCCACGGAGACGGGGAGCAGACCCGCGACTTCGTGTTTGTCCTGGACTGCGTCGAGGCAAACCTCCGGGCGCTCGAGTCTTCCCGCAGCGGGGTCTGGAACGTCGGGACAGGCGTCGAAACCTCGGTCAACCGCCTTGCGGAATTGATCCGGGACACGACGGGCTCAAGCTCACCGATCGAGCACGACGGCCCGGCGCCGGGCGAGCAGCGGCGCAGCGTCCTGGACGGACGCAAGCTGCTCAGAGATTTCGGGATCTCGGGCTACGTTTCGCTGCGCGAGGGGATCGCGGCGACCGCGGCTTCGTTTCGCGCCGATCTCGGCTGACTTCCGCGTCCTTATCCGCTCGGCCGCGAGAAGACCATCTCTATTGTGCCCCCGGAGGGCAACGGCTCAACATCTTGGGGCCTTGCGGCTGGCATGCTTTTGGCTTTTCAATACGCGTCATGAGAACGATCTGGAAAGGGCATCTGAGCTTCGGCCTCATCTCGGTCCCGGTGGGACTTTACGCGGCGCTCGAGGCTTCCGAACGCGTTTCGTTCCGGCTCCTTCATCGGAAAGACCTGTCGCCGATCGAATACAAGAAGTACTGCGCCCGCGAGGACGTGGAAGTCTCCAACGACGAGATCGTCAAAGGATACGAAGTCGAAAAAAACCGCTTCGCGGTCGTCGAAAAGGAAGAGCTGGACAAGATGAAAGAGGAGGCGGGCGGGGGCGACGACCACTCGATCGAGGTGCTGGAGTTCGTCGAGCTCGCGTCGATCAATCCCCTGTCGATCGAAAAGCCCTATTATCTGGCCCCGGAAAAAGGCGGCGACAAGCCGTACGCCGTGCTGCGGGACGCGCTGCTCGAAGAAAGGAAAGTCGGGATCGTGCGCATGTCGATCCGCACGCGGCCCCAGCTCGGGGCCCTCATCCCTTCCGCCACGGCCCTGTCGATCGCCGTGCTTCGTCCGTTCGAAGAGCTCCGCGACCCGTCCGAGCTCCGCCTCCCGGATTCGGCCCGAAAGTCGGCGGAAATCAAGATGGCCAAGCTCCTGATCGACCAGATGACCACGGAGTGGGATCCCCAGGAACACCCGGACGAATACCGCGAGACGCTGACGAAGCTGCTTTCCTCGAAACGGAAGTTCACCGTGGCAAAGCCGCGGGACGAGGAAAACGTTGTCGACCTGATGGAGGCCCTCAAGAAGAGCGTCGCGAAGTCGAAGGGCAAGCCCAAGAAAGCCGCCAAGGCGGGCGCCGCCTGATTCGCGCTCCCGGACGCCGGGTC
This sequence comes from Thermoanaerobaculia bacterium, assembly GCA_050747885.1. Lineage (GTDB taxonomy): Bacteria > Acidobacteriota > Thermoanaerobaculia > UBA5066 > DATFVB01 > CAWEYG01. The sequence continues at coordinate 13,226 of JBOGJO010000317.1, read as the reverse complement.
CCCGCGTCGACCCCACGGAGCCGAAGGGGCATTCGATCCCGAGTGCCGCTGCGGCTGGCATGAAAGCTGCTCCTCTTGGGATCAGGAGGATAGTTCATGAAACGCATCCAGATCGGCACCCTCATCTCGGTTGTTTCCCTGGTGGCCGGAGTGGGCCTGGCGCGGGCGTCGGATTCTTCGCCCGCCGGAACCACCACCGCCACCGAATCGAAATCGACGACGAAGACCAAGAGCCCGTCCGGCACGATGAAGACGAAGTCGCACACGGCGACCGGCACGGTCAAGGAATTCGAGTCGGGCAAGAAGATCGTGGTCACGACGGCAAACAAGAAAGACCGCTCGTGGGACCTCGACGACAAGGACACCACCTACGACGTCGACGCCTCGGTCGCCGTCGGCGAAAAAGTGAAGGTCGTCGAGAAGACCGATGACGCCGGGCACAAGACGGTGACCGTCGGTCCGTCCTCGAGCAAGTCGAAGATGAAATCCAAGAAATCCAAGGGGTAGAGCCCTGCTCGTTTGCAGGACGGGCCCGGCGCGAGCCGGGCCCGTTGTTTTTTTGCCCCGGAGTTAAGATCCGCTCGTGAAAGAGCGCGTGGAGGAGCCGTTGTCTCCCATGCTCGCGACCCTCGTGGAAGAGCCGTTTTCTCGGCCGGGCTGGGTCCACGAGGAGAAATACGACGGGTACCGCGCGCTGGCTTACGCGGATACCCGGGGGCGCGTCCGGATCTACTCGCGAAACCGGAAACCGTTGACGTCTTCTTTTCCGGAGATCGTCGCCGCCTTGCGGCATCTCCCGGGCCGACCCTTCGTCCTCGACGGGGAGATCGTGGCGCTCGACCGGCGCGGCGTGTCGAGATTCCAGCTCCTTCAGCGGAGGGACCTCGGTGATCCCGTCCGGCCCGTGTTCGCCGTGTTCGATTGCCTGGAGCTCGCGGGGGAGCCGCTTCTGAAGCGGCCGCTTTCGGAGCGGCGGGCGGCGCTGGAGTCGATCGTGCCGCGCGGGTCCGGTCAGGTTCGGCTCTCGCGAAGGGTCTCTCGCGATGGGACCGTGGCCTATGCCACCGCGCGCCGGCGGGGCTGGGAGGGCGTCGTCGGGAAAAAGGAAAGCTCGCCCTACCAGCCGGGCGCCCGGTCGCGCGACTGGCTCAAAGTCAAGGTTCGAAAGGAATCGGAGTTCGTGATCGGCGGATACACCCCGCCGGCAGGAAGTCGCGATCACTTCGGCGCGATCCTGGTCGGCCTCTACGACGGCAAAATCCTCCGCTTCGCGGGCAAGGTCGGGACGGGTTTTTCTCAGAAGGTCCTCACGGATCTCGCGGGCCGAATGCGGCCCCTGAGGAGCGTCCGGTCGCCATTCGGCATTCCTCCCCGGGAGCGAGGAGCGACCTGGCTTCACCCCAAGCTCGTCGCGCAGATCGCGTTTGGCGAGTGGACGTCCGACGGAAAGCTGCGGCAGCCGGTGTTTCTCGGGCTGCGCAAAGACAAAAAGCCGAGGGAGTGTTTGTGGAGCGAGCGTGAAGTCTGAGCCCGCGCGGATTGCAGGCGCCACCCTCACGAACCCGGGAAAAATCTGGTGGCCTCGGGAAAAGATCTCGAAGCTCGACGTCGCGAAGTTCTACGGCGAGATTTCGGGGGCGATCCTGCCCTGGTTGAAGGGGAGACCGCTGACGGCCGAGCGCTGCCCGGACGGGATGAGCGGACCCTGCTTCTATCAAAAGAACTTCGAGGGAGGCTTGCCCGCGGGCGTGCCGACGGTGCCGATCCCTTCCGACAGCGCGCGCCGGATGATCCATTACATCGTGGGCGGGAGCCGTAAGACACTCGTCGCCATGGTGAACCTCGGGTGCATCGCGGTGCACGTGATGAATTGCCGAAAGGACGCTCTGGCCCGCCCCGATTGGGTCGCCTTCGATCTGGATCCGGGGTCCGGAAAATTCTCGGACGCCGCGAAGGCCGGCAAGCTCCTTCGGGCGATGCTCGACTCCCTCGGTCTCGCTTCGTACCCGAAGACCTCCGGGAGCCGGGGACTGCACGTTTTCGTTCCCTTGCGGCGGGGGCCGACCCAGGAGGATGTGCGGGCCTTCGCGGCGTCGGTCGGGGCGGCGCTCGCTCAAAAGGCCCCGAATCTCGTGACCGTCGAGATGTCGAAAGCGAAACGGCGCGGCCGCGTTTTCGCGGACGCTCTCCGCAATGCGTTCGGTCAGACGATCGTGTCGCCGTATTCGGTGAGGCGCCGGCCCCTTGCCCCGGTGTCGACCCCGCTCGACTGGAGCGAGGTCGATCCGAAGCTCGATCCGGCCGTTTTCAACCTGCGCAATTTCGAGCGCCGGCTGGCCCGAAAAGACCCGTGGGCGGACTTCTGGAAGAAGCGCCAGGGACTCCCGGGCTAAACGGTCACTCCCGAACCTGCAACTCGTTGTTCACACGAACGACGCCGTCCACTCCGCGGGCCACGACGCCCGCGAGACGTTTTTCGTCGACGGTCCGGACCTGGCCCGAGAGCGTGACGACGCCGTTGGTGGAATTGACGTCAACGTTCGTCAGCGTCGAGAGGCGCACGTCCGCGGCGAGCTTGGCTTTCACCGCCGTCTTGATTCCGGCGTCATCGACCTGCCGGGCGGGCGAGGTCGTCGTCTTGCATCCCGCCAGAGCCACCAGCGCCAGAACCACGGCCGCCGCGGGGACTTTGAAAATCGATCGCATCACATCTCCTTTCGCGGGATCGGGCATCGACCCCCGCGGAGGCAGAATGCAGGCCCTGTGCCATCGCAACGCGCGCTGGCGCGGGCCTTGCTGAAGTCGAGGGGATGACGGTTGCTCGCTCGCGCCTCTTCGGGCGTGCTGCGCTTTGCGCGGCGCTGCTCGCCGGCCTGATCCTTTCCGCGGGAGTCGCGACGACGGTCTGGTCGCGCGCGATCCTCCGCGGCGGGAAATTGAGATCGTGGGTCAACGGAAGACCGGACAAGCTCCTGCTCCAGTACGACGCGGCGACCTCGCCCTGGCCGGGCCGCGTGCGCGTGCGGGGGCTGAGGATCCGCGGCCGTGACCCGAACGTCGAATGGGAGCTTCGAATCGAGGAGTGCCGGATGAAAGTGTCGTTGCCCGATCTCCTCCGAAGGAACTTTCACGCGACGGCCCTCGACGCGCGGGGTCTCGCCTTTCGGCTGCGGCAACGGCTCGACGTGAGCCGGGCCACTGCCGCGAAGGCCCGGGACCTGCCTCCGATCGAAGGGTTCGCGCCGGTGCCCGTTCGCGGCCGGCCACCGACGCCTCCCGCGGCGAGCGCGAAAGGCCTCTGGGGAGTTCAGATCGACCGGCTCTCGGCCGCGCCCGTTCGGGAAATCTGGATCGACTCGTACCGCTACTCGGGAACGGCGCGTCTGGCCGGCGGAATGAAGCTCAGGCCCAGACGCCGGGTGTCCGTCGGCCCCGCGACCCTGGAATGGCGCGAGGGATTACTCTTTGTTTTCGGCCAGCCCGCGGCGCGGTCGATGAGCGCCCGAATCTCGTGCCGGATCGCTCCCTTCGACCCGAGCCGGGTCCGGGGCGCGGAGGTCTGGAACTCGGTGAGCGCGGGCGCGGACTGGAGCGGGGACCTCGGCGGCCTCGAATTTCTCAACGCGCTTCTGCACGATTCTCCGCACCTGTCGGGCGGAAAGGGGAAGATCGGAGGGCTCCTTCGGATCGCGTCGGGAAAGGGCGAGGCGCGCGTGAGTCTGGCGGCGGAAGGCGCTACGGCCCGCTACCCGAAAGAGCTGCTGACCGGAAGCGTGTCCGCGGATCTGCGAATGAGCGCCTGGCGTCCCGCATCGGGCGTTGCGGAGACGGCGGGGAGCTCCGTGAAGCTTCGAAGCATTCGCGCGCCTTCCGACGCCGCGCGAGAATGGTGGGGCAATTTCGAGATCGTGTCCGGCCGCCTCGAATCCGCCCGCCCCGGGCTTCGGTTGGACGCAAGGGTGGAAAGCCGGTGCCGCGACGCGCGGCCGCTCTACACGGTTTTCGGCGTCGGACTGCCGCGCTGGACTCGGGGTCTGCTGGCGCTGGATGGCTTTTCCGCCCGGGGAGCCGTCGATTTCGCTCCGGGGCTCCTTCGTCTCGAAAGCCTCGACGCGAGCGGAGGGAATTTTCGGATTCGGGGAGACTACGTGCGCCGGGAGAGCTCGAAGGACGGCGCTTTTCTCGTCGAGGACGGCCCGCTTCGCCTGGGCGTCGGGGTCGAAGACAACGGGACGCGCCTCCATGTGTTCGGCGCGGAAAAGTGGTTTCTCGAGCGGCCCCGGCCCGCCGCGAATCGAATGTGATTGTGCGGATCGCGAACCGGCCTTATACTTGAAAGAGTTGGCCGCGCGAGTGGAGGCGAGGCTCAAGATCGCGTCTTTCGACTTCGCCCCCACTCGCGGGTTTTTGGTGGGCTACCTGTCGCGGACCTCTTGCAAGAAACGTTCCCGGGTTGGAATTGGAGGCGCAGTGGCGAAGGGAAGGATCTGGATCGCGGCGGGCTGCGCCGTTCTGGCTACCGGGTGCGTCAGCCTGCGGCCCGAAGCGCGAGAAATCCGAGTCACCCACGAAGAGAAGGACGTTCAGGGGTGCAAGGAGCTCGGCGCGGTGCAATCGTGGGTTTCGTTCAGCTTCCGCGACGCCGAGAACCAGCTGAAGAACAAGACGGCAAAGCTCAAGGGGGACACGGTCCTGGTGCGGTCCACGTTCGGCGACGACCTCGGCACCGCGTACGACTGCAGCTCCCCCCAGCCGAAAAAGGAAAAGTGAAGGCGCGGATCCTCCTCGCGCTTCTCCTGACGTTTCAATTCGGCTGCATCAGCGTCTGGCTCAACCCGCAGAGGAACAAAGCTGTGGAGAGCAAGCTGGCGAAGGCCTCTGCTCGAAATCAGCGATAGATCTCTCGCCGATGCCCGATTCGGAGCAATAAGATTACTAGAACTGCGTCTCGAATTTCATACACGATTCGGTAGTCACCAACGCGAATTCGGTATCGACCTTCCGAGACCTCAAGCTTTCGGCATCCGGGTGGTCGAGGATCGTTCGAGAGAGCATCGATTTTGGGCCGAAGGCGGTCGCGTATCGATTTGTCGAGCTTCCAGAAATCCCTGTCGGCGGACGGGCGAAATTCGATCTCGTATTTCAAAGGGCCTGGCTACTGGGAGTCCAGTCGCTTCTTGATCTGCTCCCATGAAACGTTCGGGCCGGGTTCCCTGAGCACCGATTCCGCGGCCTGGTTGTCGAGCCGATCTTCCTCTTGCTCGATCAGGCGCAGGTCGTCGATCGAGACCAACGCTGCAACATCATTACCCTGATCCTGAATGATGACGCGCTCACCTCCCTTGAGGACCTGGTCAAGCGTCTTAGGGTCGACCGCGGAAGCTGACACCTTGGTCATGCGAGGATTATAGCGTCCCAGGTCTGGCCTTCTCGATCCCGCATCGAAGGCTCTCGGACACGCGGACGTTGGCAGGACGGTGAAGTGCGCCCAACTCTCCCCGGAACTCCTCCGGGACGCCGTCGAGGCAGGCGAGGCGATGGATACCGCGGCCGCCGTGAAAGGGCGGTGTCCGAAAGCGATGCAAGTGGCGTCCCCAACGGGAATCGAACCCGTGTCCCCGCCGTGAAAGGGCGGTGTCCTAACCGCTAGACTATGGGGACGCGGCGCGGAGGCGGGATTTTAGCACGAAGGAATCTACCGAATGACCCGGCTCGCGTCAGGCCAGGCCGAGGCGCGATGCGGCGGCCGCAAGACGGCGGTCGAGAGTCCAGAGTCCGCAGGTTTCGAGAGCGGCGGAGCAAAGCAAGTGAATGTCGACCCACCCGAGGCCGCTGCCCGGGAGGGCGGCCGTTTCGGCGAAGTGAAGAACCTCGCCGTCCTCCGCTCGCTTGGCCTGAGGCAGGTCTGTCAGAAGGCCGAGGATTTCCGACCGCCGGCGCAGATTTCCGAGAGCGAGCTCGCCGACGACGAAGGAATGGCCCAGAATCTCGGCGCCATCGAGCAGCGCCATGAGGCGGCGGTTGCCGTTTCGAAAGTGGTCGACCCAGACGGAGGTATCGGCGAGAATCACCGTGCCGGCACGCGGCGAGGGCGGCGGCGGCGAGTCCCGGCAAGGCGAGGCTCGCTGGCCCCGAGGGCCGCCAGCCGGCGCGCGCTTTCGCGGGCGATGAGCGCTTCGAGGCCGGCACGCACGATCGCCGTTTTTTCGCGAACTCCCGAGAGCTTTCGGGCCTTCTCCACGAGCGAGTCGTCCAGGATGAGGGTCGTTCTCATATGGTGAAGTATGGTTGATTCATGCATACAAATCAACGAGAATAGCTCTTGAATCGTCCGATGAAAACGGGCTACTGGATCCACTATTCCGTCTTCCCCGGCGAGGAGGTGGAGACCTTCGCGCTGTGGGAGATTCACGAGGCGGGAAACGTCCATCTCGCCGCGCCGCGGTTCACGAACATGAGCGACGTGGAGGAGTTCCTCGTGAAGAAGGGCGCCGGCACGGAGCGCGTCCGCGCGCGGATCGTCCAGGCACTCGAGACGCGCGTGGCTCTCGTGATGATCCCGGAAATCGCGGCGCCCGGACGCTAAAGACTCGCAGTTAGAAAGCCGACGTGTCCGACACGCTGGCCTGCGTGTCCTGCGCGCTCGTGTACGTTCGAACCGCGCCGGTCGACGTGTCGGTCACCGTCAGGGTGTACTCCACGTTCGTCAGCGCGCCGAAGAAGACCCAGAAGTGTCCGTTGACCGGCCGTCCGTCGAGGACCTTCACGACGAGCTCGACGTTGCTGCTGGAAAAAAACCAGAACGAGCCGGTGTCGGGAGTCATCGAGACGGCGGTCCCCGTCCCCTGTGTTCCCAGATGGACCGCGCTCCAGGCGACCTGGATTTTGAACCGGTCGGAGTCCACGCACAGGGTGGAGACGTTCGTGTCCGTGGAGCAACCGTTCGCGTTCTTCGTGCCCGTCAATTTCAGGTGGTAGGCGCCCGTCGGGATCTGCGGGTCCGCGCTCCAGATCCGCACGAGGTACAGCGAGTCGGCCGTCACCCTCAATGACACGTTGGGGTTCGGAACGGCGTCGCTGTGGGCGATGATGGCGCCGGTGTTGAAATCCTGGATCGAGAGAAGCACGTTGCCGAGAACGGTCGAATGGAGGTTCGCCGTGACGGTCGTCCCCGCCGAGGCAAAGAAACGGTAGTAGTCCGCGTAGGACCCCGACAGCGGGCAGTCGGATGTCGTCAGGGCGCCGTCGAACGCCGAGTTGAGGCCGACATCGACAAAACTGCACGGGGCCACGGCCTCGAGCTGGGCGCCCGAAGGAGAGAGAGGGGAGAGCGGCCCGCCGAAGGACGGCATGGCCGCGACGAGAGCGAGAGCGATGAGGGAGGGGCAAAGGAATTTTCTCATACCGACTCCTTTCGATGCGCGATGGATGCCGATGGTCCAGTTGAATTCCGTCGCGATATTGTACTCCGCTTCCATTTCGGACGGGGCCGCCATCGTTCCAAACGCTTGGTATAGGATTCGCCCGTGCCGGCGGCCAAGAAGAATCCCCATGCCGTCGCTCTGGGCCGCAGCGGAGGCTCCCGGACGAGCGACGCCAAGCGCCGCGCCGCCCGGGCGAACATTCTCCGGCGCTGGGCGCGGTACCGGTCGGCCCAGGCGGATGCCGAAAAAAAGGGCGAGGCGATGCTGAAGAACAGCGAAGTCTCCCGGCGAGACGACGGCCGCTGGCAGGCGAAGTATCGGACCTTCGGGCAGAAGGTTCGAAAAGCGGACTTCCGAACGCGCCGAGAGGCGCGGCAGTGGCTCCGGGGCGAAACGGCCGCTTTCGTCGCCGCCGAGAGGGCGAAGGCGCTGGCGGCCCTGCCCGCCCGGGACAAGACGATCGCCGCGGCCTTCGAGAGGATGGCGGACGCCGAGCCCGGAAGGCGGGCCGGAAGGACGAGAAAGGGCTCTTGAGCCTGGCGCCCGGCACGCGTCTCGGCCCGTACGAAATTCTCGCGCCGCTCGGTGTCGGCGGAATGGGGGAGGAACACGCGGGCCAAATCGAAGATCGACATCACGACCGGATGGATTGCGACGATCCGAAGGAAGATTCAAGAAGCGAAAGCGCCGTGATCCCGGTCCGTTTGCGCGACCGCGCTCCGTTTCGGATTCGGAGAAGTGGTGAGTCGGGCGCGATCCGAAACGCGACCCGGGGAGAGACGTTCCGAGCCGGCGAACGACCACCGTTTCGGCTTCAGTCGGCCGGACGCTCGCGAAGGATTTATGACAGGTTTAGTCGCGGCGGATTAGCTTGCCGAAGTGCATCATGGGGCAAGGCCTTGATCCCGGCCCGGCTCTCGCCCGCGCCTCGTACGATGGGTCAGCGGCAGATCTCGGTCGGAGGGATGGGGACCGAGTGAAGCCGGGTGTTCCGACGCTGGATCGTCTCCCCGCCCCGCCGCCGGGCCGGTCGGGCTGGGCCTGGACCGCCGCGTCGAAGCTGCTGCCGCCGCGACGCGCCGACGGATCGCCCTGGCCGAAGATCAGCATCGTGACGGGATCGCACAACCAGGGCGAGTACCTGGAGGAGACGCTGCGGTCGGTTCTGCTCCAGGGCTATCCGAATCTCGAGTACATCGTCATCGATGGCGGCAGCACCGATGACTCGCCGCGGATCATCGAGCGCTATGCGCCATGGCTGACCCGATGGGAAGCGCAGCCCGACCGCGGAGCGGCCGCGGCGCTCAACAGCGGTTTCGCTCACGCGACGGGAGACATCCTGGGTTTCCTGAATTCCGATGACACCTACCTTCCCGGCGCCCTGGAGCGCGCCGCGCTCGAGGTCGACACGCAACGGAACCGTCACCTGGTGATCGGTCGTTGCATTTTCGTCGACGCCGCCGGGCGTCTCCTCGGAAACGAGCATGAGAGCCGCGCCGTCAGCCACCGGCGCTTGCTCGCCGTGTGGAAGGGAAACACAATCCCTCAACCGGCTTCCTTCTGGAGTCGCGCGGCATGGTTGGCGGGTGGTCCGCTCGCCGAGAACCCGGAAACGTTCTGGTTCGACTACGACTTGTTCTGCCGCATGACGCGCCACTATCGAGCGCACGCCGTCGATCAGATCCTGGCCACCTACCGGCTGCATCCCAGGTCGATCACCATGACGAGACAACAAAGCGCCCTCCAGGAGGTTGTGGGGATCAGCCGGCGCTATTGGGGCGCGCCCTGGACGTTTCGTCACACCTCACTGGCCGCCTCGTTGGCCATCCACCGGCTCAATCGCCTGGGCCGCGCCCGGGCCGTCCTTCGGCGCGCTGTCGGGCGGCGCGCCGAGCGCCGGTACCTCAGCGCTCTGACCCTCGCGTGCGGCGCGGCACTCTTCGCCCCGGATCTCGTGTGCCGGCTGGTGGTCGAGCGCCGTCAGGGCGGCGGTTCCCGTCGACGCCGGGGTCCCTTGGAGGTGCGCCCCCGGCGTCGCGGGGGGACAGGCTGCGAGTCGACGCAGCCCTGGCCCGACGGCTGGGTCGGGCCAAGGCTCCGCTTCGACCTCGAGGCGGCCGGTGTCGAGCGATGCCTGCGCATCGAGGGCGCCGCCGCCCGCGCGTTGCTCGGAGCGCCGCTCGGGCTGACCGTGCGGATCGACGGCCAGGCCGCCGGCACGGTCGGAATCGACGGCGACGGACCTTTCGCCGTCGAAGTTCCCCTGCCTGCGAAGCTCGCCTCCGGCGGCCGTCGAGTCGAGATCGACGCGGCGCCCTGCTTCGTGCCCGACACCATCCTCGGCAACGCCGATCAACGTCGGCTGTGCTGGCTGTTCCGCGACGTCAGGCTGAAGCCCTGAAAGGAGCTCGACCGCGCGTCGCTTCACGTCGCGTGATTTCGCGATCCCTCGCGGAGATTCTTTCCGGGTTGCCGGAGAAGTGGTGAGTCGGGCGGGGCTCGAACCCGCGACCCACGGCTTAAAAGGCCGTTGCTCTACCGGCTGAGCTACCGACTCGAACGGATCGGAGTTTAGCGCGAAGGCAGACGATCCCAAAACACGTCCGCGGCGCGAAGGACGGTCTCTTCGCGGCGCGGCCCCGTGGCCACGGCCACGGCGGTCGCCCCGCATTGTCCCTCGAGGAAGCCGACGTAATCTCTTGCGGCCTTCGGCAGCTTCTCGAAATCGGTGATTCCCACCGTGTCGGCCTGCCATCCCGGAAGCGTCTCGTAAACGGGAACGAGTTTTTCGACGTCTTCGACGTCGGCCGGGAACTCCGAGATGCGCTCGCCGTCGAGCTCATAGGCCGTGCAGACGGGGATTTCCGGGAGGCGATCGAGAACGTCGAGCTTCGTGACGGCGAGAAACGACGCTCCCGAGAGGTCCACGGCCGTTCGGGCGACGACGGTGTCGAGCCATCCGGTGCGGCGCGGCCGCCCGGTCGAAGTCCCGAACTCGTTTCCGCGCTTCCGCAGGTATTCGCCGATCTCGCCGGAGAGCTCCGTCGGATGGGGACCCGCGCCGACCCGCGTGGTGTAAGCCTTCACGACGACGAGCGAGTCGGAAAGCGCCGCCGGCGGAATGCGAAGGCCCGCCGCGAGCCCCGAGCTCGCGCACGTGGAAGACGTGACGAACGGATACGTCCCGGCGGACAGGTCGAGGAGCGCCCCGTGCGCGCCCTCGGCAAGGAGGGATTTGCCGGCGCGGAGGTGCGCGCGGGCGATCGCTCCCGTGTCGGCCACCAGCGGCACCAGACGTTTGGCCTGGAGCGAGAGAGATTCGAAGACCTCCTCCGCGGGAGGGATTTTCGCCGCGAGTCCGAGCGCCTGCGCGAGGGACCCGAGCTCGCGCGCGAGTCGTTGGATCTTGGGAAGCAGCGTGTCGAGGTGCCTCAGCGATCCCATCCGAATTCCCGACCGAGCGGCGCGGGTTTCATAGGCGGGCCCGATCCCGCGCAGGGTCGTTCCCAGCCTGGCGTTGCCCGCCGCGTCCTCCCGGGCCGCGTCGAGCAGGCGGTGATAACAGAGGATGAGGTGCGCGCGGTCGGAAATCTTGAGAAGCCCTTCGACTTCCACGCCGGCGGCCTGGACCGAGTCGATCTCGGAGAGGAGGGCTTCCGGATCGACGACGACTCCGTCGCCGATCCATGCCTGCTTGCCGCGGAAGATTCCGGCGGGCAGGAGATGGAGCGCGAAATGCTTCTCGCCGAACCGCACGGTATGGCCGGCGTTGTGGCCTCCGTGGTAACGCGCGACCGCGTCGAACCGTTCGGCGAGCAGATCGACGAGCTTGCCCTTGCCCTCGTCTCCCCACTGTCCCCCGAGCACCGCCAGCGTTTGAATGTTCTTCAACACAAGCGGCGCAAGATACTCCAGTTCGTTCGTGAAGTCGAGACGCTGACGCGGTCTTCCGGATCCGGGTGTTCCGTCGGGAGGACGCAGCGGCCAGGTCGGTGGAATCCGTCCCGGGCCGCCGCTCGGCCAACTTTTCTCGCGAGACACGCCTCGACATTTCGGCGGGATGCCGGCTCGAAAAGTTACGCCTCCCTCCCGGAACACCCGTACCCGGAATCCCGACACCCAGCGAACCGGGCGGCGGATCGCGCTAAGATCGCGTGCCATGAAATCCCTTCGAATCGACGGGGAGAGCTTCACGCTCGCCGACCTGGAGGACGTCGCCGGGGGCCGGGTCGCGCTGGCGCTCTCGCCGGCCGCGAAGAAAAAGATCGGCGCGTCGCGCCGCGTCGTCGAGCGCATCGCCCGGAAGGGCGAAGTCGCGTACGGCATCACGACCGGGTTCGGTCGTTTTTCGGACGTGGTGATCTCCGTGCGGGACCTGTCGAAACTTCAGAAGAACCTCGTTCGGAGCCACGCGGCCGGCGTCGGAGACCCTCTCCCGGCCGCCGCAGTCCGCGGGATGATCGCTCTGCGGGCGAACACCCTCGCGAAAGGCTTCTCCGGGATCCGGCGGAAGACCGTGGAAGCACTTCTGGCGCTTCTCGCGAAGGACGTCCTGCCGGTCGTCCCGGAAAAGGGCTCCGTGGGCGCGTCCGGCGACCTGGCGCCGCTGGCGCATCTCGCGCTCGGATTGATGGGAGAAGGGGACGCGTTCTTCCGCGGCCGGAGGATGCCGGCGCGGGACGCCCTTCGGCGCGCCGGGCTGCGGCCGGTCGAGCTCGAGGCGAAGGAAGGCCTCGCGCTCATCAACGGAGTGCAGATGTCTTGCGCCGTCGGGGGCCTCGCCCTGGCCCGCGCTTTGCGGCTCGCGAAACTGGCGGACCTCGCGGGCGCGATGTCGCTCGACGCCTCGCGCGGCAGCGACGTCGCGTTCGACACGCGAATCCTGAAAGCCCGCCCTCACCCCGGCGCGCTCGCCTCGGGGAAGAATCTCCGGTGGCTGATGTCCGGGAGCGCGATTCGCGAGTCGCACCGGAATTGCGGCCAGGTCCAGGACAACTACGCCTTGCGCTGCATGCCGCAGGTTCACGGGGCGGTGCGCGACGGCCTCGCGTACGCGCAGGGAGCGCTCACGATCGAGATGAATTCCGCGACCGACAATCCCATGGTCTTTGCAAGGACCGGCGAGATCCTTTCCGGCGGAAATTTTCACGGCGCTCCGGTTGCGGCCGCCTTCGACCTCGCGGCGATCGTCCTGACCGACCTCGCGTCGATCTCCGAGAGGCGGCTGGAAAAGCTCGTCAATCCCTCGCTGTCCGGATTGCCCGGCTTCCTCACGCCCGAGGGCGGCCTTCAATCGGGATTCATGATGGCTCAGGTAACCGCGGCCGCGCTCGTTTCCGAATGCAAGGTGCTGTCCCACCCGGCGTCGGTCGACTCGATTCCGACGGGCGCGGCCAAGGAAGACCACGTCTCGATGTCGTCGATCGCGGCGCGCAAATTCTCACAAGTTGCCGACAACGTCGCGGGCGTGCTCGCGATCGAGATCCTCGCGGCATGCCAGGCGCTGGATTTCCTGAAGCCCCTGAAGAGCTCCGCGCCGATCGAGGCGGCGAGGAAGGTTGTCCGGCGCAAGATCCGCACCTGGACCGACGACCGGTTCATCGCTCCGGACCTCGAAGCCGGCCGCGCGCTGGTCGAGTTCGGGTTCGGGGACCTCCTCGAAACGCTCGCCTAGCTGTGAACTCTCAACAGGTTGTTCTCAGGTAGGAAGGGGTTGCCCATCCGGGCCTAACTCGGAGAGGCTGGTGGTGTCGAAGCCATTAGCCCGAACGAGGAGGACACCGGATGGACATCCACAAGAAT
>JBOGJO010000316.1:0-1429 GCA_050747885.1 Thermoanaerobaculia bacterium | reverse complement strand
AGGGATGTCCCTCGGCGCGATCGCCCAGACGCTCGGCAGGAAGACGCGCGAGGTCGCGCGTCGGCTGCCGCTCGCGAAGCTCCCGAAACGCGTTAAAGACGCCTTGGCCTCCGGACTCATCACTGCCGGCCACAGCGAGTACCTCGCGCGTATCCCGGACGCGAAGCTGCAGGAAGAAGCGCTCGGCCGTTTTCTCTACGACGCGAACAGGGACAGAGACGGGAAACCCATCATCGCGGCAGTGCCGCTCGCCGTGGCGAAGCGGATCATCGAGGAAGAGTTCATGACCTCACTCTCGGTCGCCGTCTTTGATCCGGAAGATGCCACTCTCTCGCCGCTCGGTGCCTGTTCCAAGTGTCCCCACCTCGCGGGCAACAATCCTGATCTCTTCGGCGACGTGAGGGCCAAAGCCGTCTGCACGAACCCCAAGGACTTCCGCCTCAAGATCGAGAACCACCTTGCGCGGCTCCGCGGCTCCGGCTACACCGTGCTTCTCTCGAAGAACGAGCTGAAGCACGCCTTCCCCTTCGGCGAGAGCGACGAACTCGGCAAAGAGTTCGTCGACCTCGAACACATGTGCGTCGATGATCCGAAGGGCCGCCCCTACGAGGAACTCCTCGGCCGCGGCGAGAAGCTCGCGACCGTCTTCGCCCTCAAAAACGGCCGCATGCGGAAGCTCTATCCGGCGAAAGAGATCAAGAGCGCCCTCGTCGCCTCCGGCCACGCCTTCGCGAAAGAAAGGAAACCGCAGCCGGGAAATGGCAAGGGCAACGGCAAAGCGTTCCGATCTGAAGCGCGGGACGAGCGGATTGTCGCCGAGGCCGTTGCGCGGGAACTCGCCGCGAATTTGCGCCGGGTGAAGCAGAGCCCGCGCGAATGGACGGATCTTCTCGTCCGCATCGTCATCCTCTCCTATGGCGGGAGGCTGGAGCGGGTATTTCGCCGACACGGCTATGACGGTACGTCCGAGGAGTTCGCGACCAAACGCGAGCGCGTTATCGCCGGTCGCCTGGCTGCGATGACGGATGCCGAGAAACGCGCGCTTATGATCGACCTCCTCGCCGGCGACTGGGGCTCCGTTCCGGTCGAGAAGCCGCTCCAGGCGCTCTACCGCGAACTCTTGAAGCTGGCCGGCGTCGATGCGGTCGCGGTCGGCAAGGCGGCGCTCGAGAACGCGAAACGCGACGCCGCGACTCCCAAGGCCGCACCTGCGACAAAGGGCGGCGCGGCAAAGCGCGCCGCCCGTGCCGTCTGAACAACGAATCAACCTTAAAGAAAGGAGGTGAACACCCCATGGATCTCGTATTGAAACTCCGCGAACTGCGCCGCATGCGCGGCCTCTCGCAACGGGAGGCAGCCCTCTCGTCCGGAATCGGTGAGAAGACCTTGAGTTCTTTCGAAACCGGCGAGCGCATCATCTCAATGAAGC
>JBOGJO010000315.1:0-1208 GCA_050747885.1 Thermoanaerobaculia bacterium | reverse complement strand
CAGTGGCTGTTCGAATTCATCGCGAAGGTCCGAAAGGCCGTGGCCGGCTGGAAGCAATTCGATATGAGGGGGGCCGGTCAGCTCGACGTTCGGGGAGCCTGCCAGGCCCCTCGGTCCATCCCAGGATCTGCGGTAGATCGTCTCGATCTCGGCGCGAGCCGTCTCCGGAGTCACACTCGGCCCGAGCCGCGCGATGATCCCAACCGAGAGATGGTCGTTGAGGCGGAGTGCGGGCCAATGAGCCATCGGTACCCAAAGGTCCGGAGCGAGACCGGGTTCGACTCCGAGAAAGCCCTCAGGAGCGACGCCGACGATCACAAAAGGGGCGCCTTTGAGCGTGATTCTCTGGCCGAGCGTTCCCGGGTCCAGGGCGAATCGCCGCTTCCAGTAGGAGTAGCTGATCACCGCAACGGGTTGAGCGTCGGGGCGATCGTCCTCGATCGTGAACGGACGCCCTCGAGTCGGCGTCACGCCGAGGAGCGTGAAGAAGGTGCCGGAGACACAGTCTCCCGAGAGGACCTCACTCTGCCCGTCGATCTTCGCACTCAGCCGGGTCGTGTCGAAGGCGAATGCTCCGGCGAGAGATCGGCCGTCGTCCCGGATCCGCTCGAAAACCGAGAGCGGAAACTCCGTCTCGGTGTCGTGCGCCGAGACGGCGCGGATGGCGACCAGTTGATTCGGATCTGACACGGGGAGGGGCCTGAGGAGCACGGCATTGATCAGACTGAAGATCGCTGTATTGGCTCCGATGCCGAGTGCCAGAGTCAGGGCTGCGGCGACCGCAAATCCGGGGTTCTTTCGGAGGTTCCGGATCGCGAAGCGGAGATCCTGGGGGGGGAGTTGCATCTGGCCCATTCGTAGCGACGCACGTGCCAGGTCCGGAGTGGCCTAACCCGCTCAGCTGAAACGGCAAGCCGACCGTGGCGAGGCTGTCGAATGTGCGCTTCCGGGACGTTCGTGTCCGATTCTGGACGGGTTCGATTTCCGCGCGCCTGCGCCACCTAGCCGCTGCGTTATTCGCGGATGTCGCCGAACTCGGCTACCGGGGTAGGGGTAGCCCTTCGCCAGAGCCTGCTCGAGAGAGGCGTCGTGCCCGCAGACGTCGCCGGACCAGATCCGGAGGATTCGAATAGGGAGTCAGATCTTCGATGGCCTCCGAAATACCTCCGAACGCAAGGAAGAGGTATCGGGAGGGGCCCGGCTGAATC
>JBOGJO010000314.1:0-1127 GCA_050747885.1 Thermoanaerobaculia bacterium | reverse complement strand
CATGCTGCGCGTCAAGGAAACCTCCGACTCGAAGTCGTCCGAGGGCGCAGCGGCGGGAGCCGATCCGGCCACCGAGGCCGAGAAGAAGTCGCTCGCTTACGCAGACGGGATCGTGAAGGGCCCGCGGGCGCCCCGCGCAAAATTCCACCCGATTCCGATCGGCGTCTCGAACGAGGACCCCGGCAAGGGGCGCGACATCGGGCGCGACGTTCACTTTCTCATGGTTCAAACGGAACACGATCTCAAACCGAGAGAGAAAGGGCGTGCGTACCTGTATTTCTGGCCCGGCGGCGGCACGGAGCGGGCCGTCGTGCAGCTCGGTCGCACCGGGAGCGACGACGTGCTGTCCGTGCTCGTGAGCCCGCTCACCGGTCGCGCCAAGATCCAGCGCGGGAAGATCGATCTCACGGCGCAACGCCTGGACAGCGAGTTCGGCTCACAGGGGACGCTGTGAAGCGCGCGCTCGCACCGTCCGGTTTCACGCTGCTCGAGGTGCTCGTGGCCATCGCGATCCTCGGTCTCGGCATGACGTCGATCCTGTCGGCGCAAGCGGGCCTGTTCGCCAGCTCGCTGTACGCAGAGCGCGTGAGCATCGCGACCGGAGTGGTGCGCTGCAAGCTGAGCGAGCTCGAGGTGAAGCTCGCGAAGGAGGGGTATCCGCTCCTCGACCAGAAGGAGGAGGGGCCCTGCTGCGGGGATGACGCGACGCCCGGCTACAAGTGCAAATGGAAGATCGAGAAGGTGGAGCTCCCTCCGCCACCGCAGAACTCGGACATTTCGGGCAAAATGGGCTCGCTCGGCTCTTCCATGGGGTCGTCTTCGTCCGGTGCACTCGGGTCCATCGGGGCCATCGCCGCTATCGGGCAAAGCAACGGCGCGGTCGTCGGGAGTAGCCCTGGGCTCTCCGATATTTCCAAGCTCTTCGCCGGAGAATCCCCGCTCGGGAGCGGCCCCGGCGGCGTGCCGGGCGGGCTGAACCCGGGGACTCCGCCGGCGACGAGTCCGAGTGATTCGTTCGGGTCGACGCCGTTCGGAGCGACGCCCTTCGGCAACTCCGTGCCGGGTACGACGCCCCTCGGCGCCGTGCAGCCGGCGGGCGGGGGGCAAATGCCGGGCGCGATGGGCGG
>JBOGJO010000313.1:0-9028 GCA_050747885.1 Thermoanaerobaculia bacterium | reverse complement strand
AGCCTGGGTGGTCAGGAACAGGGAGACGAGCGCCGCGCCCGCCGCGACCAGGGCCGCGCCGTGGAGCAGGTTGACAGCGCGACGCTGCGTGATTCCGCTCGCCACGAGCCGGTGGTGAATGTGCTCGCGATCCGCCGCGAACAGGCCTCCCCCCTTCTTCTCCATCCTCCGCACGAAACGCCTCACCATCGAAATGAGGGTCTCGGTGAGGGGCACGCCGATGACGAGGATCGGAACCAGGATCGCCATTCCCGCCGAGAGCGTCGAGCCGCCGCGGAGAGCAAGGCAGGCGAGCCAGAAGCCGACTGCGGTCGAACCGGTGTCCCCGAGGAAAATCCGGGCGGGAAACAGGTTGAAAGGAAGGAACCCGAGCAGGGCCCCGGCGAGGATCATCGAGGTGGACGCCAGCGTGATTCGCCCGGTCACGAGCCCGACTCCGACGAGCGAAAAGGCGGCGATCAGCGCGAGCCCCGAGGAGAGCCCGTCGAGGCCGTCGACGATGTTGAAAGCGTTCGTCACGCCGACGATCCACAACAGCGAGAGGGGGACCGAGAGCCAGCCGATCGACAGGTCGAGCGCGAAGAGGTGGATTCGCGACCCGAGCTGGATCCCGAAATGAAGCGCGACGGCGGCGCCCGCGAACTGTGCGATGAAACGGGGAAGGACCCTCAGGGGCCGGATGTCGTCCCAGATCGAGATCAGGAGCACCGGCAGCACCCCGAACGCGAGACCGGCCAGCAAGGAAGGGTCGATCTTGTGGATCCCGGGGTTGTGCACCGATTGAACCAGCGCGGCCACTACGATTGCGGAGGCGACCACGGCGAGGCCTCCCAGCCGCGGCGTGGGCCGGGCGTGCACTTTTCGGGGCCCGGGCTCGTCGACCGCGCCAACGCGAAGAGCGATGCGCCGCACGAGCGGCGTCAGGGAAAAACTGATCGCGGCAGCCAGAATCGCGGGGAGAAGGAAGAAGACGACGGGCATGCCGCTAGGCGAATTCTAAATTATGAACGCACCCGTCATTGCGAGGAGCCGCCGCGCTGCGCTCGCGGCAGGCTCTGCGACGAAGCAATCTGCTCCGGGCGCCGCCCAGGCAGATTGCCACGGTCGGCCTACGGCCTCCCTCGCAATGACAGCAGCCTCTGTGCCTCACGTCCCACGCTCTCACGCGCTCACGCCCTTGACCTCACCCCCCGTCCCCCTCTCCCGCCGGGCAGCCTTCAAAACGGGAAGTTGACGCGGGAGGGGGTGGCCGAAGGCCGGAGGAGAGGTCAAGCTCACGCGTTCACGCCTTCGCGCATCCGCTCCTGCACGCGCTCCTCGATCCATGCATAAGTCTTCGCGAGACCTTCTTCGAGTGAGACGAGGGGCTCCCACTTCAGAACGTTTCGGAGCCGGGAGTTGTCGGAATTCCTTCCGCGGACTCCCTGCGGCCCCTCCACGTGCTTCCGGGCGATTCGGATCCCGGCGAGCGAAGCGATCAAATCCGCGAGCGCGTTGATCGAGATCAGGCGATCCTGCCCGAGGTTGAGCGGCTCCGCGTAATCGCTGCGCATCAGTTTCTCGAGCCCGGTCACGCAATCGTCGATGTAGCAAAAGGAGCGCGTCTGTTCACCGTCGCCCCAGATCTCGATCTCGTGAGATCCGGAAAGCTTCGCGGCGGCGATCTTCCGGCAGAGGGCCGCGGGGGCCTTCTCGCGGCCGCCGTCCCACGTGCCGAGCGGGCCGTAGATGTTGTGGAACCGGACGACGTGCGTCTGGAGGCCGTAGTCGTGGCGGTAGTGCTTGCAGAGCTGCTCGGTGACGAGCTTTTCCCATCCGTAAGCGTCCTGCGGGTCCGCCGGAATCGCTTCTTCCTCTTTCAGGGGCGTGACACTCGCTTCCCGCTGCCGGTATTCCGGATAGACGCACGCCGAGGAGGAATACACGTAACGCTTCACACCGTTTTGCCGCGCTGCCTCGATCGTGTGGAGGTTGATGAGCGAGTTGTTGTGCAGGATCTGCGCGTGGTAAGCGGAGATGAACCCCATCCCACCCATGTCCGCGGCCAGCGCATAGACCTCATCGACGTCTTTCGTCGCCTCGAGGCAGTTTTCCCAGCGTCTCAGGTCGAGAATGGAGAATTCGTCGGCGGGCGTCTGGGCGTATTCGGGGAACTTCAGGTCGGCGCCGCGCACCCAGTAGCCCAGCCGCTTGAGGTGGCCGGCGAGGTGGTGGCCGATGAAGCCTCCGGCGCCGGTCACGAGGACCCTTGTCGCGGAAGTCACGGTGTTTCGGTCTCCTTTCGCGCCATCCGATCCAACACCGCCATCATACGCGGAAGAAGGCGTTCCGTGGAATCCGCGCCCGGAGCGCCCCGGCTCGCGCGCCTTCCCGCCAGTTCCTCAAGCGCGGCCGCCGCGCCGTCGACGTCGCCGTGCCGGACGGAACGCCACACGGCGCTGAAACCGGCGGCCTCGAGCGCGTCCGCGACGGGGCTCGACTCCGGACCGATGGAGAGCACGGGCCGATTCACACGCAGGACGTTGTACACCTTGCACGGGTGAAGGATGCCGACGAAGGCGTCTCCCATGACGACGACATGAACGTCGGCAGCCGAAAGCGATGCCGCGAGATCCTCCCGAGGTTGATAAGGCAGCCGACGGACGTTGGAAAGCCCTTCCGATTCGGCAGCGGCGACCTGCCGAACCCCCTCCCCGCCCCCCACGAAGAGAAAGAGGTACACGGGATCTTCTTTCAATCTCCGCGCCGTCTCGATCAGCGTGTCGAGCGGATGGCAGAGGCTGAGATTTCCGGCATACATGACGACCATGCGCCCCTCGAGCCCGTGCTGCTTCCGAAAGCGGCGCCGCCCGTCCGCGTCGTCCCGGACATCCGTGTCGTGCGACCACGGAGGAAGGACTTCGATTCTTCCCGCGGGGACGCCGTAGCTCTCCACCTTCTCCCGCATGAATCGATCGAGAACGACGACTCTCGCGGCTCCCCGAAGACTGAACGCCGTCAGCCGCCGCAGAACCTTTGCGGCGATTCCGTTCCTGCTCAACGCGCCGGCGGCGATCGCTTCGTCCGGATTCAGGTCCATCAGCCAGACCACGTACGGCCGCCTCCGAAGCGCGGCGACGGCTCGCCCCAGGACCGGGAGCAGCGGAGGCGACGTCATCACGACGAGGACATCGGGCCGCGGCCCGGCGAGCGCGCGAAATCCGGCTCCGGCGAAGAACGCCAGCGAGCGAACGACGCGCCGCCAGAAGCCGCGCTTTTCGAGAGCGGGCTCCCACACGCGGGAAACGAGAACGCCCCTCTCGAGCGACGTCGACGGGAACCGGAGGCCAGGGTCCGCATAGCCGCGCCGGGACGCGATGACCCGAACCTCGTCGCCGCGCGCCGCCATCGCCTCGGCCAGGTCCGCGGCATGCTGGGCCGTCGAAACGACGTCCGGAAAATAGGCCTGATTCAGAAAGAGAGCCTTCATCTTCCGAACCGGGACTTCAGGCGAAGGAATCTCTTTTCGTAGAGCTCATAGCTCGCGATCGAGAGAACCAGGCAGACGGCCGTGGACAGGGCGACGAAAATCGCGACTCCCCCGACGGGGGACCCGACCGCCCCGCCGATGCGTGCCGCCGGGAACCACCGCACGAGAAACGGCAGCAGGGGGAAGTGAAACGCGTACAAGCCGTAGCTGTAACGCCCGAAGAACGTGAGGGGGCCGGAGCCGAAGACGCGGCGAAAGAATCCCGTCTCTCCGATCGCGAGCAGGAGGACGCCGCCGCACAGAAGCGAAGCGAGGAAGGGCTTGCCGACGATCTTTGGCCTCGAAAGCCACGGCAAGCGATACCAGCCCAGGAGGAAATACGCGGCCAGAGCGGCCCCGACGGCGATCCGGGCGGCCCGCCGGAGCCGGTCGGCATTCCCTTCGTGCACCACGACGGCGAGCGCGCCCCCCGCGCAAAGGGAGTCGAGCTGGCAGGGCATCAGGACGTAGGCGCCGACGAGATGGGTCCACCCCACCGTGATCGCAAAGCGCAGCACGAGAGCGAAACCGGCCAGTCCCACGCAGACGGGGAGAAGCCTCTTCGGCGGGACCGCGAGAACGAGGAACGGCCATACGAGGTAGTACTGCTCCTCGACCGAGAGAGACCAGAAATGGTTCAGAAAACCGAACGTCCAGCTGTTCTTCCTCGCGAGCTCGACGTTTTCGAGGAACACCCACAGCCACCTCGGGCTCGAGCTCGCCCCGAGTGAGCGCCCCCAGCCGGGCGCGACCAGGAACAGAACGACAAGGACCGCGAAGTAGAGCGGAAAGATCCGAAGCGACCGCCGCGCGTAGAAATTCCGAAAATAGTGCGGCTTGCCGCGCGCCCGGATGAGAATCCCGGTCAGGAGAAACCCGGAGAGGACGAAGAACACCGGGGTTCCGAGGACGAAAGCCAGCAGGTCCAGGAAAGGCACGTCGCTTTCGAGACCGCCGGAGACCGTCGGATCCACCCCCGCGAAGTGGACGACGAGCACCGACAGAATCGCGATGCCGCGGAGGCCGTTGAGCGCGGGGAGGTGGATTTTCCGGGACGACGTGATCGGCGCCGTCGCCAGGGCTTCGTCGTCGCTGTCCGACAACGACTTCTCGCCCACCCTCAACTCCGGCCTTCGGCAATCTTCGTCATGACGCGATCCGGGCTTTCAGCCGCAAGAAGCGCTTCTCAAACCCCTCGTAACTCACAATCGCGACGAGCAGGCAGGCAATCGTCGACAGGGTGACCGAGGCGAGGACGCCGGCGAAGCGGGAGCCGACGGCCTTCCCGATCGCGGCCCGAGGAAAACAGACCGCAAGGAACGGCAAAAGGGTGAAGTGATAGACGTAAAGCCCGTAGCTGTATTTCCCCGCAAAGGTCCATGGCCGCAAGGAAAGGAACCGGGCAACGAAGCCGGATTCGTTCATCGCCAGAATCAGCAAACCGCCGAACAGAAACCCGCAGAGGACGGGCCGCCCGACGACCTGCGGACGGGACGTCCAGCGCGTCCGGTACCAGCCGAGAACGAAATAGGCCGCGAGAGAACCGAGAATCGCGGCGCGGGCGACGTTGCGGAGCCGAGGCGGCGGGACCCTGCGCACGAGCATCGCGAGCGCGCCACCGATGCAAAAGGAGTCGAGCTGGCAGGGCATCAGGACGTAGGCGCCGATCAGGTTCTTCCACCCGGCCGTCAGCAAGACCCGCAGCGCGACCGAGGAAATCGCAAGCGCCGCGCAGACGAGCAGGAGCCGCCTCGGAGGGAACGCGAGGACGATCAAGGGCCAGATCAAGTAGTACTGCTCCTCCACGGCAAGGGACCAGAAATGGCTGAGATACCCGTACGACCAGCGATGCCGGTGCGCGATCTCGATGTTCGTCAGGTACGTCCAGAGCCAGCGCGGGCTCGAGCTGCCGGCGATCGCCCGGCCCCAGGCGGGGTGAATCACGAAAACGACCGTGAGAACCGCGAAATAAGCGGGAAAGATCCGAAGTGCGCGGCGTCCGTAGAAGTTCCGAAAATAGCGTGGCTTTTCGCGAGACTCCAGAAGAATCCCGGTGATCAGGAATCCGGAAAGGATGAAAAAGACCGGGATGCCGAGCGCGATGGCCAGAAAATCCAGGAAAGCTCCCGCGTTGCCCCGACCTCCGGCAGCGGCCGGATCCACGCCGACGAAATGGATGGCAAGGACCGCCAGCACGCCGAAACCGCGAATTCCATCGAGCGCCGGCAAATGTACGCGGCGCCGCGAGTACACGGGCGCCGTCGCGAAGGACGGCGTGAGAATTCCTTCGCTCGCGGAGACATCCGTCGATTCGCTCGTCAGAGGCTCCTCACGTTCTCAAGCGATGCCATCGTCACTTCCGTCGAATTTTCGCGAGACCACAGAGGTCGTTTTCCGATTTTGTCATTGCGAGCGCCAGCGAAGCAATCTGCCCCGGCAGCGGCTGATCCCAACCCGTCGCGATTCGTGAACGACTTTCCTCAAACCTCGAACCGGACCTTCAGCCTCAAGAACCGCTTTTCGTAAACCTCGTAGCTCGCGATCGACAGCAGCAGACACGCTGAGATCGAAAGCAGGACGGAAATTCCAAGGCCCGCGAGAGGAGAGCCGAGAGCGCTCGCGAGCCTCGCTCGCGAAAAACAGACGCCGAACAGAGGAATCAAGGGCGAATGGAAGACGTACAGGCCGTAACTGTACTTTCCCAGGAACGTCAACGGCCGGGCTCCGAGAAATGTCCGAAGGAATCCGGTTTCCCCGATTGACAGAAGAATGATCCCGCCAAAGAGAAAACACGAAAGGAGCGGCCGCCCGACAACGAGCTCCCGGCCCATCCCGGATTTCCGATACCAGCCCAACACGAGGAAGACTGCCAGCGAACCCGCCACGGCGATGCGGGCGAGGCCCCGGTAACGCTCGGGCGGCCATTTTCGGACGAGGATCGCCAGCGCGCCCCCGGCGCAGAGCGGGTCGAGCTGGCACGGCGTCAAAACGTAGGCCGCTCCCACGTTGTGCCAGTCGAAGGCGAACGCGACCCGTAGGGCGACGGCGCCGACGCCGAGAGCCGCGCAGGCGGCCAGAAGCTTCCTCGGACCGAGCGCAAAGACGACGAACGGCCAGAAAAGGTAATACTGCTCTTCGACCGTCAGCGACCAGAAATTGCACAGGAACGCGTAGGTGCAGTGGCCGTGCCTCGCCATCTCGATGTTGGCCACGTAAGTCCAGAGCCAGATCGGGCTCGACGTGCCGCCGAGCGCGCGGCCCCAGGACGGGCGAAGGATGAAAAGAACCGCCAGCACCCCGTAATAGAGAGGAAGGATCCGTAGGGCCCGCCGGATGAAGAAGTTTCGGAAGTAATGAGATTTCTCGCGCGCTTCGAGCAGGATGCCGGTGATCAGGAATCCCGAGAGCACGAAGAACATGGGCAGCGCGAACGTCGAGACGTCGACGGCTGACCGCAAGCCGGCCGAGACAGAAGCGTCACTGGCGTTGACGCGCGAAAAATGGGTGATCATGACCACGAGAATTCCCACACCCCGCAGCCCGTCGAGCGCGGGAAGATGGACCCTGCGGGTCGAGGAGACCGGCGCCGAGGCGAGCGACTCGTCGCGAGTCAGCGCTCCCCCATTCAAAATCTACAATTCATAATTCACAATTCGTGAAACACGCCTTTACGAGCCAACAAAGAGGGTTCGAACTCCGTCATTGCGAGGAGCCACGCACCCGTCATTGCGAGGAGCTCTGCGACGAAGCAATCTGTCCCCGGCTAACCCTGGGCAGATTGCCGCCGTCGGCCTGTCGGCCTCCCTCGCAATGACTTTCCCAAATCCGCGATCCCCAATTCATAATTCAAAATTCATAATTCGTGAAACACGTCTTCCCGTCCTCGCGACTCACGACTCACGACTCACGACTCACGACTCACGTCTTCCCGTCCTCGCGGCTCACGACCCAGTCCCCCATCACCAGGACGTCCATCTTCGTCCTTAAGAAACACGCGAGGGCCTCGGCCGGCGTGTTCACGATCGGCTCGTTCTCGTTGAACGACGTGTTCAGGACGACCGGGACGCCGGTCTTTTCCTCGAACGCCTTGATCAACCCCCAGTAGCGCGGATTCTGTTTCTTCGAGACCGTCTGAAGGCGCCCGCTTCCGTCCACGTGCGTCACGGCGGGGATTTCAGACCGCTTCTCCGGCCGGATCGGGTAGACCTTGATCATGAACGGATCGGGGTACGACTCCTCGAAGTACTCGCCGACCCGTTCCTCGAGGATCGACGGCGCGAACGGGCGGAACGGCTCGCGGCGCTTGATGCGGGAGTTCAGAACGTCCTTCATCTCCGCGCGGCGGGGATCGACGACGATCGATCGGTTGCCGAGCGCGCGCGGCCCCCATTCGCTTCTGCCCTGGTACCAGCCGACGATTTTCCCCTCGGCGATTTTGCCGGCCGTCCATCGGCAGAGCTCGTCCTCGTCGTCGAACCGCCGAACCCGGCATTCCTCGCCCCGGCTCACGCCACCCCGTGCTGTGCCGACCCCTCCCCCGGCTCCTCCCCAATTTGGGGAGGGGTGGCCGAAGGCCGAGGAGGGGTTCCCGGAACGAGAAACGTCAGGCTGTGAGGAGGGGGAGGGCAGGGTGAGAGGACCCCAATCCTGCAATCCCTCCTCACTCCTCACGCCTAACGCCTCACAGATTTCGGCATCTCCAAAATCCGGTCCGAAATACGAGTGCTCCATCACGAAGCTTCGGGGATTCCCCAGGACTTCGTGCCAGACGGAGAGGGCGGCGCCCAGCGCCGTCCCGGCGTCGCCGGCGGCGCTCTGGATGAAGACGTCGCGAAAATCCGTCTTCGAAAAGAGCTTTCCGTTCGCGACGGAGTTCATGGCGCATCCTCCCGCCAGGCAAAGCGCGGTCATTCCGGTCTTCTTCTGCAGCCAGTTCACGCGGTGGAAGAACGCCTCTTCGTACATGGCCTGAAGGGACGCGGCGAGATCGTGGTGCCTCTCGGTGAGCTCGCTCCCCGGCTCCCGCGCGGGTCCGAGAAGCTCCGGAAATTCCTTCGACCAGAGCGGCCCGACGACCGGTTCCCCGTTCTCCCACGTCATCGTCGCGCCATCGCTCGCATGGACGAAATAGGACAGATCGACCGTGAATTGACCGTCGTCCTCGAGGCGGACGATCCGGCGCATCTGCGGAAGAAACGAAGGACTTCCATAGGACGAAAGGCCCATCACCTTGTACTCGTCTCCGTACTTCGGGAACCCGAGAAACTGCGTCACGGCCGTGTAAAAGATTCCGAGAGAATGGGGAAACATGACGTCGTCGATCTTCTCGAGGCGATTTCCGCGCCCGACCGCGCTCATCGAAGAAAGGAAATCTCCGAAGCCGTCGACGGTCAGGCATGCGGCCTGGTCGAACGGCGACACGAAGAATGCCGAAGCCAGGTGAGCCCGGTGGTGCTCCACGTTGTGGACGGTCCCGCGGAAGATCTCGGCCCGGGCACTGGACCTCACCCCCCGTCCCCC
>JBOGJO010000312.1:0-4147 GCA_050747885.1 Thermoanaerobaculia bacterium | reverse complement strand
CTCTTCCTCTCAGCGCAAGAACGACTTGAATGATGGCGTGGGCAACCGCGCGAGGCTCGATCCGTCGACGCTCAGGAGAATCGGGACGTTCAGCGAGGAGCGACGGGGTCGGGTTCTTCTTCGCGCGCGGGCACGTGCCCCAGGCGGCCGATCAGACGTTTGAGATCACTCTCGTCCTTCACGGACGTGAGATCGATGTTGGATTCGATGAGTCCGTCGATGAGCGCCCTCACGATGTCGGTGCGCTTGACGATCGCGCCCGTGGACGCCCGGATGTCGGTGATGAGACGATCCAGAAAAATGATCTGCCGGTCGTAGAGGACCATGGTGACCCGGGACCATTGGTCGAGGAGCGCGGGAGGCCTTCCCCAGCGCTGTCCGTTGGAGGCTGCCGGCTCGGGCCGATCTTTGACCGACTTCATTCGGGCACCCGGCGGATTAACGCCATAAAGAATTCATGACGAGTCTGGCGTCTCATGCTTTGAAGGGTACGCGCGCGCAGGGTCGACGTGCTATCAAGAAATTGCGCGGGCGTTCTGTCGGGCGGCGGCACTCATCAACCCATACGCTCGGCGCGGCGATAGGTTTCGAAAAATCCGTCCGCTTCGAGAGATCCTTCGCGATCGCCGGAGCTCATTCCGCCGGCGATCTCTCGATCAACGTCGCGATCTTGCTCTCGGCCGTTTCGTGGAGATCGGGAGGCGCGCCGTAGAACGCACCCGCGGACTCGCCGTCCGGACCGAAGAGAAACAGGGTCGGGACAGCGCTCACGTCCCCGAAAACGCCCACCCGTTCCGGCGTGCCCATGGCCCAGGTCAACGGCAGCTTCATCTCCCCGGCAATTTTTCGCACCGCGGCTTCCTCCGATTGAACGGCCAGGGCCAACACGGCGATCCGGTTTCCGTACTTCCGCTTCAAACCGCCGAGCCAGCCGAGGGTTCCGCGGCACGGGGGGCACCACGTCGCCCACATTTCGACGAGCACGACGCGCCCGGCGAGGTCGTTTCGCGAAATCGTCCGTCCGTCCAGGTCCGTGAGGGTCATCGCGGGCAGGGTGGCGGCGGTTTCCATCCGTCCGGGATCGGCTTGCGCTCGCGCCGACTCTTTTTTCCCGGCCAGGATCAACCCGATCATCCGCGAAAGGTCGGCTCGAAAACGCTCATGGCTCCCGGCGGTCTTGAACGGTATGTATCGCCCGGATGCCTTCGGGTCCATGTTGAAGAAGTCTTTCGGCGTCGCGACCAGGACGTCGTCGACGAAGATCACGGGATAGAACGTCACGCCAAAGCGCCTGGCGAGCGCGGAATTTCCATAATTCTCGGAGACGAACCGGACTTTGCCCTTGAAGTCGTTGACGACGCTCTGGGCCAGCAAACTTGCCGGATCGGAGAGGTTTCAAGTGTAAGGCCATCGAACCAGCGTCACCGTCGCGAGGGGCCCCGGCTTCGGCGAAACGGGCGCGGCGGGCTCGAGGGCGGCGAAATAGCGAGGGAGAACGTCTCCGGCAATGGCCGCCGCGGCGGGAGTCGCGGCGCCGGGACTCGCTTCCGCGAGCTCGGCTTGAGCGGACTCGAGGAACAGCCTTCCGAGGGATTCGTCGTCTCCGCTCGCCGAGAGCCGTCGGTCGAGCTCCCCGAGCCGCTCCGCGAGACCCTCGCGGGCGGTCGCGGGCGCCGGTTGACGAAGGAGCGAAACGCGAAGGGCCGCCTGCAAGTAGCGCAGGAGCGCGCCGTAGCGATAGCCCGCCGCGTCGAGCTCCCGCGCTTCTTTGAGGATCGAGCTCGCGCCGATGAACTCTCCGTGGCGGTCGATCGAGGCCGGGGGCCGATACGCTTCGAGAAGGGCCGCTTCCAGGGAATCCAGCTCGGGCTCCAGGCCGCGCACCGGGGGCGCTTTCTCGCGGGACGAGGGGAGAGTTCGGCAGAACGCCACGAATTCCCTCTGCGCCTCGGCAAGCCCGAGGTAGAAAAATCCCTGCTCGGGGAGCGTGCTGCGGCCGTATTCAAGGCTGCTGTCGTAATACACGCGGACCTGCGACAGCGCGGCCTCTCCGAACGCCCGCGCCGCCGCGTTCGACACGCCGCTCAGCGCCCGGGGGTCCGGCGCCCCGAGGGCGTCGCGCAGGACTCCTCCCATCCGCGTCCATTCGGATTCGAGCCCGCGCATTTCCTTCTGTTTCGAAGCCGGGACGCTCGAGACGTACCGCAACGCCGCCAGGTAGGACCTCGCGGAAGCCAGCCGCTGCAGAGCGAGAAGGCGCCGCCCTTCCCGAAGCGCACGCCCGGCTTCGGCGATCAGGGGCGCGCTTCCACCCGAGTCGCCGCTCTTCAGGAGCGCCGAGCAACGATCGATTTCGAGCGCCAACGGATCCCCGGGACCGGCCGGTTTGGGTCCGGAGGCGGCGAGGGTCGCCAGAGCGCAGGCGGCGAAGAGCGCAAAGCGCAGAGCACCAGGCTTCGCGATTTTCATGGAGCGCTTCTACCCGATCGCACGCCGAAGCGCTGTCAAATTCTTGCCGCGACGCCTCGCGAGACTATCCCCCCGCGATCGCGCCCACGATCAGGAACGGCTCGACCCCGGTCACGACCGCGTCGGGCAGCGGGGTGTCGGGGGAATCGTGGGAGAGGTCTTCCCCGCAGGCGAAAAACCTCACGAAGGGACGGCGCTTCTGCGTTATGTGGTCCCGGATCGTGCCGCGAAGCATCGGATACCCCGATTCGAGCGCGGCGAGAATCGAGCTCTGCGTGACCCGGCCCTGGACCTCGAGCTCCAGCTCGGCGTTCACGTGCGCCAGCTCGCGCAAATGCGGCGGAATCACGACACGGATCATGAAAGAGTCTGAACCTCCACCGAGAGGACGGCGGGAAGGTCGTGAACGATCGGAGCCCAGCTGTCTCCCCCGTCGCGGGAAGCGTAGACCTGCCCCCCGGTCGTTCCGAAATACACGCCGCACGATTCCATCGAATCGACCGCCATCGCGTCGCGCAGCACGTTGACGTAGCAGTTCTGCTGCGGGAGGCCCTTCGTGAGCGGCTCCCATTCGTCGCCTCCCGAGCGGCTCCGGTAGACGCGCAGCTTTCCTTCCGGCGGAAAGTGCTCGCCGTCGCTCTTGATTGGCAGGACGTACACGGTCTCGGGCTCGTGGGCGTGGACGTCCACGACGAACCCAAAATCCGTGGGCAGGTTGCCGCTCACCTCTCTCCAGTTGTCGCCCGCGTCATCGCTTCGGAGAACGTCCCAGTGCTTCTGCATGAACAGAACGTTCGGGCGGGAGCGGTGCTGGGCGATGCGGTGCACGCAGTGGCCGACTTCCGCGTTCGGATCGGGAATGTACTGGGAGTGGAGGCCCCTGTTGATCGGCTTCCAGGTCTTCCCGGCGTCGTCGCTGCGAAATGCGCCCGCCGCGGAGATCGCGACGAAGATCCGGTTCGGATCCGCCGGGTCGAGGAGGATCGTGTGGAGACACATACCCCCGGCGCCCGGCTGCCACTTCGATCCGGTTCCATGGCCGCGCAGTCCCGAGAGCTCGTGCCACGCCTTGCCGCCGTCGCTCGAACGGAACAGCGCGGCGTCTTCGATTCCCGCGTACACCGTCTCCGGGTCCGAGAGAGACGGCTCGAGGTGCCAGACCCGCTTGAATTCCCAGGGATGCGGCGTGCCGTCGTACCACTGGTGCGTCGTCAGCGGCTTCCCGGTTTCCGAAGAAACGTCGTACACGAACTTGTTGCTTTCCCCTTTCGGCATTCCTTCCGGAGCGGCCTGCTCACCCGGAGGAGTGCCGGGCTGATGCCACGTCTTTCCGCCATCATCGGATCGCTGGATGATCTGCCCGAACCAGCCGCTCGTCTGTGACGCAAAGATGCGATTCGGATCGGCGGGCGAGCCCTTCACGTGGTAGATCTCCCAGCCGGCGAAATGCGGCCCGCTCACGTCCCACCGCTCCCGTTTTCCGTCGGACGACAGGATGAACGCACCCTTTTTCGTGCCGACCAGTACTCGAACTCCGCTCATTGCGATGGTTCTCCTTCCCCGGCCCTCGTCGGGATGGGCATTTTATACGAGCGAACCCCTATTGCCTTCCCATAGGAGATCTGCCATAGTTGCTATGGGTAACCCATAGGAGGAACTGTGGGAGAGAAAACCGACG
>JBOGJO010000311.1:0-36702 GCA_050747885.1 Thermoanaerobaculia bacterium | reverse complement strand
GGCGGCTCCTGCGCCGAGCGCTGCGGGACGGCGAAATCGACCTCCTCGTGGGCACCCATGCGCTGATCGAGAAACCGGTGGAGTTCCGCGGCCTCGGCCTCGCGATCATCGACGAGCAGCACCGGTTCGGCGTGGCCCACCGGGCGCGCCTGTTCCAGAAGGGGGAAACGCCTCATGTGCTGGTCCTCTCGGCGACTCCGATCCCGCGGTCGCTCGCCTGGACGGTCTTCGGCGATCTCGACGTTTCCCGATTGGAGGAGAAACCGCCCGGCCGCGGAAGTCTCAA
Organism: Thermoanaerobaculia bacterium; assembly: GCA_050747885.1. Taxonomy (GTDB): domain Bacteria; phylum Acidobacteriota; class Thermoanaerobaculia; order UBA5066; family DATFVB01; genus CAWEYG01. The sequence continues at coordinate 36,416 of JBOGJO010000311.1, read as the reverse complement.
GACCTACCTTCGTGGTCCGGAACGAAAGCCCCAGGTGTTTCGATTTCTGGCGGAGCGTCTCGCCGCGGGGGAGCGCGCGTATGTCGTGGTCCCCGCGATCGAAGATTCCGGCTCCGAGATCGCCGCCGTCGAGGCCACCCGCCGGGAGGTCGCCGCGGCGGTCAGCGGCGCGAGAATCGGGGTACTGCACGGCAAAATGCCGGCGCCGGCGCGGCAGGAGTCGATCGCCGGTTTCGCCTCGGGAGCGCTGAACGTGATGATCGCGACGACGGTGATCGAAGTCGGCATCGATGTGCCCGAGGCGACCGTCATGCTGGTCGAGAATGCCGAGCGGTTCGGGCTCGCCCAGCTCCACCAGCTCCGCGGACGAATCGGCAGGGGAAAGCAGACGTCCCATTGCATCCTGCTGTGCTCCGAGCACGCGTCTCCCGAGGCTCGGGAGAGGTTGTCCTTTCTGGAACGTTGTTCGGACGGATTCGTGATCTCCGAAAAGGACCTCGAGCTCCGCGGGCCCGGCGACCTGCTCGGATCGCGTCAATCGGGGGTCCCCGGTTTCCGGGTTGCCGACCCGATTGCGGGGGTCGAAGAGCTTCGCCGAGCCCGAGAGGAAGTCCGCGCGCGGCGCGCCCGCGGCGAGAGGACCGTCAGCGATCTCTTTGCCTGGAGGCGGCCTGTGATAGAAACCGGATCGTCAGATCCTTTCGACAAGGGGGAAGAGCGGGAATGAAAGTGGCCGTGACGGGCGCGACCGGGTTCGTCGGAGGTTACGTCGTCAACGAACTGCTGCGCCGGGGTCATTGGGTTCGGGCCCTCGTGCGTGAGCCGGGCATCCAGTCCCGGTTCAACCGGCCCGTGGAACCGGTCGTGGGGGATCTCACCGACCCCGCCTCCCTCGATCCGTTCGCGAGGGGATGCGACGCCGTGGTTCATCTCGTCGGAATCATCCACGAGAAGGCCGGCCGGTCGTTCGACCAGATCCACCGACAGGGGACCGAGAATGTGGTGGTCGCGGCGTCGCGCGCGGGAGTGGGGAAGTACGTGCAAATGTCCGCGATGGGATCGTCGGCCTCATCTCCCTCGGAGTACGGACGGACGAAGGCGATGGGCGAGGAAGCGGTGAAACGGTCGAGGCTCGACTGGACGATATTCCGCCCGTCGATCATTTTCGGGCCCGGGGACGGATTCGTGAGCCTGCTCGCCAGGATCATCCGGCGCAACCCGGTTTTCATCCCGGTCATCGGCTCGGGGACCGTCCGATTCATGCCGGTCTCCGTGCGGGACGTCGCCCGCCTGTTTGCCGATTCCCTGGAGAAGGCCGAAGCCTCGAAGAAGTCGTTCGATGTGGGGGGGCCCGGGATCTTCACGCAGGACGAGATCAATCGGGAGATCGCCGTGGCGCTGGGAAAGCCGCGCAAGCCGCTGGTCCATTTTCCGATTGCGTTCGGCTCTCTCCTCGCGCGGGCGAATTCCCTGGTCCCGCGGTTTATTCTGCCGCAACCCCTCCTGACGGTGGATCAATTGAAATCACTTTCCCAGGACAGCGTCGCCGACACGTCGGCTGCGGCGTCGGTCTTCGGTCCGATCGAGAGGGATTTCCGCTCGGGAATCCGGGAATACATTCGCCCGCCTTCCCGGCACGACCCGACGATCGGAATCTGACGGCTCGCCGCGGCCCTCGCCTCGACCATTCCGCCGCGATCTGCTAAATTCGATCGATGTCTTTTCAAGTCGTGCAAATTGCGGTCGTCGTGGCCGTGGTGCTCTTCGCGATCTCGTTTCACGAGTCCGCGCATGCGTGGATGGCTCTCAAGTTCGGCGATACGACGGCCCGCGATCTCGGCCGCATCTCATTGAATCCTTTGCACCATATCGATCCCTTCGGCACCGTCCTGCTGCCGCTCATCCTCGTCCTGATGCACCAGCCCCCGTTCGGCTACGCGAAGCCCACTCCCGTGAATCTCCGCAACACGGCGAACCCGCGAATCGCGAATTTTTGGGTGTCGGCCGCCGGTCCCGGATCGAATTTCCTCGCTTTGATTGCGAGCGCCGTGCTCTTGATCGTCGTGGGGAAAGCCGCCCCCGACGCGGTGCTGGCCTCGTTTCAGGGAAGCCCCGGAGCCGGCGTCCTCGCTCCGGTGGCCTTCATCCTGGTGCAGCTCATCGAGATCAACCTCGTTCTGGGAATCTTCAATTTGATTCCGATCCCGCCCATGGACGGCAGCGGAATTCTCTTCTCCCTTCTCGGAAGACGGGGGCTGGCCCTCGAAATGTTCTTCCACCGGTATTCGTTTCTCATGTTCATCTTCATCATGCTGCTCGTCTATTCCGGGTTCTTCGGCAGGATCCTCAATCCCGCCCTGCAGCTCGTCGTGGGGCTGGTGTTGCGGGGAATCTCTTGAACGAAGCTTCGTCGTCCGCGTCGCCCTTGCCTCCGGTCGAAGTCGGGTCGTTCTCCGGCCCTCTCGACCTTCTCCTTCACCTGATCCGCATCAACGAGGTGTCGATCACCGACATCCCGATCGTGGAGATCACCCGGCAGTACACGGAATACCTGGACCTGATGAAGGAGCTCGACCTCGACGTCGCGGCCGACTACATTTACCTGGCCGCCGTCCTGGTCCACATCAAATCGCGCTGTCTGCTCCCGCGGGATGAATCGGCCGGCGAGATCGAAGATCCGCGCAGCGAGCTCGTCGCCCGTCTCCTCGAATACGAGAAGTTCAAACGGGCCGCGGAAAGCTTCCACGAAATCGACACGCTTCGCGCGGGACTGTGGGCGAGGCCCGAGAAGCCCCCGAAGCTCTCTCCGGAGGAAGGCCTCGCGACGCTGGAAGTCTCGCTCGTCGACCTCGTCGGGTCTTTCCGAATCGCTCTGGACCGGTACCGTCTGGCCCATCCCGCAACCCTCGAGCTCGAGCACCCGCGTTTTTCCATTCGGGACAAGATGATCGAGCTCCTCGCGCGGGCCGAGGAGCACGGGACCCTTCCCCTCCTGGAATGGCTCGGGACGCTCCGTTACCGCGCGGAGGCGATCACGACGTTTCTCGCAGCTCTGGAGCTCACGAGGCTCGGCGTGCTGCGTATCTTCCAGACGGCCCCGTTCGCGGAGGTCCACGTTTCTCGAACCGACCTGGAGTTCGACGCGGATCGCATCCGGGACGACTATCATGACTGACGCGGCCAACCGGCTCGTTCCCGCGATCGAGGCGATTCTCTTCGCTTCCGGCAAGCCGGTTTCGGAGAAAGACCTTGCGCAGCTCCTCGAGTCCTCGCCGGAGGAGATCCGCGAGGCGCTGCAATCGCTCGCCGACCGCGCCGTGCCCGAGGATCGGGGCGTTTCCCTCGAGGAGGTGGCGGGAGGATGGCGCTACGTCACGCGTCCCGAGCACGACGGCCTGCTCCGGAGATTCTTCGAAATCAGCGAGAGGAGCCGTCTCTCGCTCGCCGCGCTCGAGACCCTCGCAATCATCGCGTACCGCCAGCCCATCACGGCTCCTGAAATTTCGGATCTCCGGGGCGTGAATTCCTCGGGGGTGATGAAGACCCTCTTCGACAGGAAGCTGATCACCACGGCGGGAAAGAAGCCTGTCGTCGGGACGCCGTTTTTCTACCGGACGACCCGCGAATTCCTCATCCGCTTCGGGCTCAACGACCTGGCGGACCTGCCCCGGCCGGAGGAGCTCGACAGTGACTTCGCCGCCGAGCCCGCCGAGCCGGACGGGCAGCCGGCGGGTCCTGCCGACGAGTCGCCGGGGCCTGCCGAGACCGCCTCCGAACCGGTCGGCCGGCCGTCCGAATGAGCGAGGAGCGCCTCCAGAAAATCCTCTCGGCCGCGGGCCTGTGCTCGAGGCGCGAAGCGGAGGAGTGGATCGAGGAGGGCCGCGTGCTCGTCAACGGCGCGCGCGCCTCCCTCGGCCAGAAGGCAGACCTCGCCCGGGATGCCATCCGCGTGGATGGAAAGATGATGAAGGCGAGGGATTCGGCGCGCCGGTACGTCCTCTTGAACAAGCCGAAGGGCTGCATCACGACCACGACGGACCCGGAAGGTCGGCCGACCGTTCTCGAGTTGATTCCTCCCGCTCTCCGAAAGGGGCTCAAACCCGTCGGCCGGTTGGATTTTGGGTCGGAGGGCCTGCTGATCCTGACCGATGACGGCGATTTCGCCCAGGCCGTCTCGCACCCGTCGCGCGGCCTGGCGAAGAACTACCGCGTGAAGGTCTGGGGCGAGCCCACCGAGCGGGACCTCGAGCGGCTTCGCCGGGGCATCGTCATCGACGGCAGGAAGACGAGACCCTGCGAGATCGAGACCCACCACACGACGACCGGGAAGAGGCCTCAGGAGGGAAACAGCTGGCTCACCGTGATTCTCCATGAGGGACGGAGCCGGCAGATCCGGAAAATGTTCGAGCGCATCGGGCATCCGGTCTCCAAGCTCCGCCGGGTCGCCATCGGTCCGGTTCGGGACGAGAAACTGCGCGTCGGCGCTTATCGCGCGCTCACTCCCGAAGAGATTCGAAAGCTCGCTTCCGGGGAGAAGGCTCCGGCCCGGCGTGGCTGACGGGCCGAGGATCATCGCCATCGACGGACCGTCGGGGGCGGGAAAATCGACTCTGGCCCGGATGCTCGCGCAACGCCTCCGCCTCCCGTATCTCGACACCGGGGCGATGTATCGGGCGGTCGGGCTGCTCGCCCGCCGGAACGGAATCCGCCTCCCGATCGAGGACCCGGACGCCGTGGCTTCGCTTGCTCGCCGCTCGCGCATCGACCTGGCGACGTCCCCCTCGGGAACGTCGGTCTGGCTCGACGGGACCGACGTGTCCCTCGAGATCCGGGAGCCCGAGATCTCTCTCTACGCGTCCGCGGTGTCGGCGATTCCCGGGGTGCGCCGCCTGCTCGTGGCCCGACAGCGCGAAATCGGACGCGAAAAGGGCGGCGTGGTCGAGGGCAGGGACATTGGATCGAAGGTTTTCCCGGACACCCCCTACAAGTTCTTCCTGACGGCTACCGAAGAAGAAAGAGCCCGGCGCCGCCACGCCGAGCTGGAGGCCCGAGGCCTTTCGGAGCCTTACGAGAAGGTCCTGGCGGAGATGCGCCTGCGCGACCGGGATGACTCGGCCCGGGCGGATTCGCCGCTCCGCTTGACGGAGGGGCACATTCGCCTCGAGAGCGACGGCAGAACGCCCGAGGAGATCGCTCTGCAAGTCCTTCGAGTCGTAGGCCCTTGACTCGCTTACAGTTTCACGTTAGATTCAAGTTTTGGGAAAATCCGGCTGCCAGGAGAAAAAGATCGCTTGAAGGAGTCCAAAGACCATTCGATGGAAACAGATACTGACACCGAGCTGAGTCCGGCGGAATACGAAAGCCTCATCGCCGAGTACGAAAACACCCTGAAAAACCTTCAGGAAGGGCAGATCATCCGCGGGCGGGTGATCCAGGTGACCCCGTCCGAAGTGATCGTGGACATCGGTTACAAGTCCGAGGGCGTCATTTCGATCTCGGAATTCACCGACTACGAGGGCCGCGTGACGGTCGCGGTCAATGACCGGATCGACGTGCTTCTCGAATCCACGGAGGATCAGAACGGCTATGTCGTGCTGTCCAAGGACAAGGCCGAGAAGATGCGCGTCTGGGACGACGTGGAAAAGGCCTACCGCGACGGCACGAACGTCCGGGGCCGCATCATCGACCGCATCAAAGGCGGTCTCGCCGTCGACATCGGGGTCAAGGCGTTTCTGCCCGGTTCGCTCGTGGACACCAAGCCGGTCAAGAACCTCGACTTCCTTCGGGGCAAGGAGTTCGATTTCAAAGTCATCTCGGTCGACAAGAAGCGCGGAAACATCGTGCTCTCGCGCAAAGCGGTCATCGAGGTCGAGCAGGAGTCCAAGAAAAAGGAAACTCTCGCGCAGCTCGAAGAGGGCCGCGTGCTTCGAGGGACCGTCAAGAACCTGACCGACTACGGCGCCTTCGTCGACCTCGGCGGCCTCGACGGCCTGCTTCACGTGACCGACATTTCCTGGGGCCGGATCAATCACCCTTCCGACGTTCTGAAAGTCGGCGACGAAATCGACGTCGTCGTGCTGAAGTTCGACAAGGAAACCGAGCGGGTTTCGCTCGGGACCAAGCAGTTGACCGCCGATCCTTGGGAGCAGGTCCCCGAGAAGTATGCGGTCGGGTCCCGCGTGTCGGGCCGTGTCACGAACGTGACGGATTACGGCGCGTTCGTCGAGCTGGAGCAGGGGATCGAGGGCCTGATCCACGTGTCCGAAATGTCCTGGTCCAAGAAAATGAAGAACCCGTCGAAAGTCGTCTCGGTGGGCGACCAGGTCGAGGCGATCATCTCCGACGTGAACACCGACACCCGCCGGATTTCTCTTTCGCTGAAGAACACGCTGCCCGACCCGTGGGAAGGCGTGATGGAGAAGTACGCCGTCGGGACCGAGATCACAGGAAAAGTGCGAAACCTCACCGACTTCGGCGCCTTCGTGGAAATCGAGGAGGGCGTCGACGGCCTGATCCACGTCTCCGACATGTCCTGGACGAAGCGGATCAAGCATCCGTCGGAGGTCCTCAAGAAGGGCGACGAGGTGCGGGCCACGATCACGCACATCGACCCTGAGAACCGCCGGATTTCCCTCTCGATCAAGGAGTTTCTCCCGAACGAGTGGGAAGAGTTCAAGAAGAAGCACCAGGTCGGATCGGTCGTCGAGGGAACGATCACGCGAATCGCGGATTTCGGCGTCTTCGTGAACATCGACGGGATGGTCGAGGGCCTGATGCACGTCTCCGAGACTCCGCTCTCCCGCGGCCAGAAGCCTCAGGAGTTTTACGAAGAAGGCCAGAAAGTCCACGCGACGATCCTTCGGATCGAGGACGAGGAGATGAAAGTGGGTCTCTCGTCTCGCGAAACGGCCGCCGCTTCTGCCGAGCCCGAGGTCGCCGCCGCTCCTGCCGCTCCCGAAGTCGCCGCCGCTCCCGAGGTTGTCGCCGCCCCCAAGGTCGCAGAGGTTGCCGGGGCGCCGGAAGCTCCCGCTCCGAAGAAGAAGCGTTCCCGGAAGAAGGCGGACTCGAGCGGGTCCAAGTAGGACGAAATGACGAAAGCGGAGTTGATCGAGAAAGTGCTGGCGGCCGCCGATCTGAACAAGAAGGAAGCCGAGGCTGCCGTCGAAACGTTTTTCGATTCCATCATTCGTTCGTTGAGGGGTGGGGAAAAGATCGAGCTGCGCGGATTCGGGTCCTTCCGGCTCCGTTCCCGCGGCGCCCGTGTGGGACGGAATCCGAAAACCGGCGAAAAGGTGAACGTTCCCGCGAAGCGGATTCCCTATTTCAAGCCGGGCAAAGAGCTCAAGGAACTCATCAATCGGTGAGGCGGGAGTCGGCGGGGGGCGGGTGGACGACCTCTTTGCACCCTGGCGGCTGAAATATCTCATGTCGGAGAAGCCTCGGGCCTGCATCTTCTGCGAAGCGCTCCGCGAAGAGCCCGGTCCCGGGAATCTCGTGGTCGACCGGAAGGATCGGGTGTTCACGATGCTGAACCGGTACCCGTACGCGAACGGCCATCTCCTGGTGGCTCCGGTCGCCCACCAGGCCCGGCTCTCCGAGAGCGATTCGGAGACTCTCGCCGAGCTGATCGACGAGGTGGCTCTCTCTCAGAAAATCCTCGACGGCCTGTACCACCCTTCGGGCTTCAACGTGGGCGCGAACTTCGGAAGGGCCGGGGGCGCGGGAATCGAAAGCCACTACCATTTCCACGTCGTCCCCCGGTGGGAAGGCGACGTGAACTTCATGACGGTGACGGCCGCGACCCGCGTCATCCCCGAGGAACTCGGGACGACATGGGAGAACGTGTCCGGCGCGTTCGAAAAAGCGCAGGTCTCGGCGGCGCGATGAACAACGAAAAAGGGAACCTCTTCGTCGCGCTCCTGCTCGCCTGGCTTTTTCCGGGGCTCGGGCACGCGTACCTCGGGCGGCGCTCGACGGCCATTCTTTATGCAGTCATCGTGACGGCGGCCTTCGCGCTGGGCATCGGCTACCATGGCAAGCTCTACTCTCAGGAGCCGGACCATCCCCTGACGATCCTCGCGACGTTTGCCTGCTACGGCGCGGGAATCCTCAACATCGGCGCCCGGCTCCTTCTCGACAATCCGGCGGGAAACATCCTGGTGCCCACCTTCGAGTTCGGATGCGCGTTCCTGCTGACCGCCGGAATGATGAATCTTCTTCTCATGCTCGACGTGTACGACATTTTTACCGGGGCCAAACCGTGACGACCGACCATTTCGTCGCGATGTCCCTCTATGCCCTCCTGACGGCGGCCTTTTTCGCCCTTCTCTGGCGCTCCGGCCGCCGGGAGAGATGGAGGTACTTCTTTTTCGTGTTTCTCTCGATGATTCTGGGCGCCATCGCGGTCGGGTGGGCCATGTTCCCGGTCCCGCCGCATCCCTGAACCATGAACGTCCTCATTTCATCGGGCGAATCCTCCGGGGACCGCCTCGGCGCCGCGCTCATGCGTGAAATGCGCCAGCGCCGCGCCGACCTTTCGTTCCTCGGGATGGGCGGCCCGCGGATGAGGGCTGCCGGGCTGGAGACGGCCGTCGAGTCCGAAGCGATTTCCGTGATGGGAGTTTTCGAGGTGATCGGAAAGCTGCCCCGGATCTGGACCTCGCATCGGCGCCTCCTGCGGGCTGCCGAGGAGAAGAACCCCGGTCTCGCGGTCCTCGTGGATTTTCCGGACTTTCATTTTCGCCTCGGAAAAGCGCTCGCCCGCCGCGGCATTCCGGTCGTGTACTACGTCTCTCCCCAGGTCTGGGCGTGGAGGCGCGGCCGGGTGCGGGTGATGCGTTCGTTCGTGCGGCGGATGATCACTCTGTTTCCCTTCGAGACGGACATTTATCGCGAAGCGGGAATCGACGCGGTCTGCGCCGGCCATCCGCTGGCCGACGAGGTCGAAATGGAGCTCGCCGGTTCGGGGCAGATTCCGCGTGACCCGGCGAGACGGCGGCTGGTCCTCATGCCGGGGAGCCGCCCGGCAGAGGTGAGGCGCCACTGGCCGGTCCTTCGGGACGCGGTTCGCCTGCTCTCGGGAACGACGCCCATCGAGGCCTTCGTGGTCCCGGCTCCGGGGCTCGACCACGGCCTGTTTCCCGGGGCGCAGGCCGAAGGCATCTCGTTCTTTTCGGGAAACGTCGATGGGCTGCTGGCCTCGTGCGACGTGCTCCTCGTCGCGTCGGGAACTTCGACCCTCCAGGGGGCCCTTTGCGGCGCGCCGATGGTCGTCGTGTACCGCACTTCTCCCGCGACCTTTGCCCTCGCCCGGAGGCTCGTCCGGGTGAGCCACGTCGCGATGGCGAACATCGTCGCGGGAGAGCGAATCGCCCCGGAGCTTCTTCAGGACGAAGCAACGCCCGAGAGGATCGCCGGCGAGGCGAGCCGGCTTCTCCGCGATCCCGCCGCTTCCGAGAGGATGCGGGAGGCGTGGCGGACGGTCTGGGACCGGCTGGGTCCGCGAAACGCGGCCGCGCACGCCGCCGAGGCGGTTCTCGAGGTCCTGCCGGCGTGAAAATCCTGAGGAGGCTCCTCGGGTACTTCCGTCCGTATCGCGGCCGAGCCGCCTCGGCCCTGGTCGCCATGGCTCTCGTGGCGCTCTCGACGGGAGCTCTCGTGTTTCTGTTCAAGTCCTTGTTCGACGACGTGCTGACACCCCCCGGAGCCGCCCGGGGCCCCGCCGCCGAGCTCATGGGACGGGTTCCGGCCGGATCGCGCTCCCACGGGGCCATGCGGTGGCTCGACCTCGCGTACGGCCATCTCAAGCTCGTCGCGGTCGGCCGAGGTTTGGATCTCCGCATTGCCGTTCCCCTGTTTCTTCTTCTCGCGCTCGTGGCAAAGAACGCGTTTTCGTATCTTTCGGAGTTCGCCTTCAACAACGTCGGCCTTTCGATGGTCCGGGACCTGCGGGCCGACGCGTACCATCGACTCCTCTCGCAATCCTCTCGTTTCTATTCCGAATCGACGACCGGCGACCTGATGAGCCGCCTCCTCGGCGACGTGGAGCTGATCCAGGGGGCTTTCGGGACCCGAATCGCCGACCTCTTCCAGGGCGTTCTGACGATCGTCGTGATGCTCTTCTACGTCCTGTCCTTGAACGCCACGTTGACTTTTTTCGCGTTGATCGTCGCTCCGCTCCTTCTCTGGCCGATCGTGCAGATTTCCCGGGGCCTGCGCAAGACGACGTTCTCCTCGCGCGAGAGAATGGGGGAGATCGGCGATCTTCTCGAGGAAACCATTCGCGGCCACCGGATCGTCAAGACGTACGGCATGGAGCCGTTCGAGGATCGGCGTTTCCGAGCCGCGAACCAGCGCTATTTTCGGGTGAACCTGAAGACGATCCGCATCCAGGCCATTTCCTCGCCGCTGATGGAGATCCTGTCCGGGACCGGGCTCATCGTCCTCTTCATCTACTCCGCCCGGCAGATTTCCGCGGGCCGGATGACGGCGGGCGAGCTCCTCTCGTTCCTGATCGCGCTTCTCGCGATGTATGCCCCGATCAAGAACGTGACGAAAGCCAATCTCGCGATCCAGCAGGCGATTTCTTCGGCGGAGCGGATCTTCGATCTCATGGACCGGCCCAACGACATTCAGGACTCGCTCGGCGCGTCGGCTCTCGCGGCTTTCCGCGACGCGATCCGCTTCGAGGGGGTCTGGTTCCGTTACGGAAACGAGGACGTGCTGAAGGGAATCACGCTCGAAATCCCGCGAGGGCGGACGGTTGCCCTCGTCGGGCCTTCGGGAGGGGGCAAGACGACGCTCGTCAATCTTCTCCCGCGGCTCTACGACCCGACCGGCGGGATGATCTCGATCGACGGGCTCGACATTCGATCCGTAACGGTCGCGTCGCTCCGCGCCCAGATCGCGCTGGTGACTCAGGAGCAGGTTCTCTTCAACGGAACCGCCCGGACCAACATCGCTTACGGGCAGGAGGGCGCCCCGGAAGCGGAGGTCGTGGCGGCGGGAAAAGCGGCGCGGGCCGACGAATTCCTTCGGGCCCTGTCGGAGGGGTACGACACGCCGGTCGGGGAGAACGCCGGCCGACTCTCGGGCGGCCAACGGCAGCGCCTTTCGATCGCCCGCGCGTTCTTCAAGAATGCGCCGATCCTGATCCTCGACGAGGCGACCTCCCAGCTCGATTCCGAGTCGGAGGCCGCCGTGTCCGACGCTCTCGTCAAGCTCATGGCGGGCAAAACGACGCTCGTCATTGCCCACAGGCTTTCGACGGTGCGGCGGGCCGACCGGATCGTGGTTCTGGACGCCGGCGTCATCGTGCAGGAGGGGACTCACGCGGAGCTGCTCGCGCGCGAGGGCCTGTATCGCCGTCTGTACGAGAGGCAGTATTTCGACCACGCGAGCCAGGAGACGGGGGTGCCGGCGTGACCGTTCGCAGCATGACGGGGTTCGGCCGGGCGCATGGAACGGCGGGCGATTGGAACGTCGACGTGGTCGTGCGATCGGTGAACCATCGGTTTTTCGATCTGAACCTCCGTGTGCGAGAGGAGCACGCCGAACTGGAGCCGGTCGTTCGCCGCGTGATCGCCTCCCGCGTGGCCCGGGGGAAAATCGACGTCACCCTCCGGCTGCAGCGCGCCCGCGACTCCCGGCATGAAATCACCATCAACGAATCTCTTCTCCAGGCCCTTCTCGAGCGGTTCGCGGACCTTTCCGGGCGATATCCGATCGGCGGTCGCATCGAGGTGCGCGACCTTCTGACGGTGCCTCAGGTCGTGCGGGTGGAAGGCAGCCCGGAAAACCTCGACCCGGAGGAGGCCGAGAAGATCGCGGCCGTCGTTTCCCGGGCGATCGACGAGCTCGTGACGATGCGGGTGTCGGAAGGAGGGCTCCTCGCCGCGGATTTGAGGGAAAGGCTGGAGTTTCTCCGACAGCGCCTGGCGAGGATTTCCGCGTCGCGCAACGACGTGTTGAGGCGGCTGCACGACTCTCTGAAGGAGCGTCTGAGCCTGCTTTTCGCGGAAATCCCGCTGGAGTCGGGCCGGCTGGAGCAGGAGGCCGTTCTGCTGGTGGACCGCTCGGACATTTCCGAGGAAGTGACGCGACTGGAGTCCCACCTCGGGCAGTTCGAGGCCCTTCTCGGAGCCGGGGCCGACCCCGTCGGAAAAAAACTGGATTTCCTTGCCCAGGAGCTTCAGCGCGAAATCAACACGATCGGGTCGAAGTGCCGTGATCTTCTCATCATGAGGGAAGTCATCGACATGAAGACCGAAACCGAGAAGATCCGCGAACAGGTCCAGAACCTGGAATGAGCGAAATCGCCGCGGCCGACCTGTTCATCGTGTCCTCGCCTTCCGGGGGGGGGAAGACGACTCTCATTTCCCGGCTTTTGAGCCACCGGGACGGCGACCTTCACTTTTCCGTCTCTCACACGACACGGGTGCGGAGGGCCGGAGAGGAGGACGGACGGGAATACCACTTCGTTTCCGCGAGGGATTTTCGCGAGATGGTCGGACGGGACGAATTCCTGGAATGGGCGGAAGTCCACGGAAATCTGTACGGGACCGCCCGGAAAGAGGTCCTGCCGCGGCTTCGGGCGGGCCAGGACGTGATCCTGGACATCGACGTTCAGGGGGTGCGGCAGGTCAAGCAACGGTACCCCACGGCCATCGCGATCTTCATCCTGCCCCCCTCGGCGGAGGAGCTGGGCCGCCGGCTGAGGGCCCGCGGGCTGGACGACGAAGCCCAGATCGAGAAAAGGCTGGCCAACGCCGCCCGCGAAATCGGGGAAGTCTCTCTTTACGACTATGCTATTATCAACGACGATTTGGACAGGGCTCTCGGCGGTCTCGACGCCATCGTCACCGCCGCTCGCCTGCGTCCCGGGCGACTTCAGGAACAGGTTGCCGCGATTCGCAAGCAATTCATTTAAGGGGGTTTGACCGTGATCCAGAATCTTCCCGAAGGTGTCGACAGCAAATTCCGAATGGTCGTTTTGCTCGCCCGCCGGGCCGAGCAATTGATGCGTGGGGCCCGACCGAAAGTCGAAACCGGGCCGTCGAAGCCGACCCGGATGGCCGCTCAGGAATTCTCCGACAACCTGATTCGCTGGGATTTCGGACCCGAGGGGGGCTATCTCCCGCTCGAGGGCGAAGAGGTCGAAGAGACGGAATCGGAGATCCCCGAGTAGAATCCGTCTGGTGAAAATCGTCCTCGGCGTCACCGGCAGCATCGCCGCGTACAAATCCGGCGATCTTGTTCGGCGATTCATCGAGCGCGGCGACGAAGTTCAGGTCGTCCTCACGCGAACGGCCCGGGAGTTCGTCGCTCCCCTCGCGCTCGCGGTTCTCTCCCGCCGTCCGGTTCACGAATCTCTCTTCGGGGACCACGCTTCGTCGGTCGACCACGTGGACCTTGCGCGGTGGGCCGACGTCCTGATCGTCGCGCCCGCGACGGCGGAAGTCCTCGCGAAGCTCGCGCACGGGTTCGCGGACGATTTCCTGTCGACGTACGCCCTCGCGCACCACAAACCGCTGCTGATCGCCCCGGCGATGGAATCCGCGATGTGGGCCCACCCGGCGGTCGCCGCCAACGCGGAAGTCCTGCGCTCGCGGGGAGCGCGATTCGTGGGGCCGAACAGCGGATTTCTGGCGTCCGGCGGCGACGGGCCGGGCCGTATGGCCGAGCCCGCGGAGGTGCTCGAGGCCGCCGTCTCGCTCGTGGAAGGCAAGCACGACCTGGAGGGCGTCCGCGTTCTGGTCAGTGCCGGGCCCACACGGGAGGCGATCGATCCGATCCGGTTCGTGTCGAACCGCTCGTCGGGAAGGATGGGCTTCGAGCTCGCGGAGAAAGCCCGCGCGCGCGGCGCCCGGGTCACGCTGCTGCTCGGAGGGGGCTCGGTCCCGACGTCGTCCGACGCCCGGGGAATGACGGTTCACCGTTTCGAATCTTCGTCGGATCTCCAGGCCCTGCTCGAGAGGGAGTTCGAGAGCTGCGACGTGCTCGTGATGGCGGCGGCCGTCGCCGATTTCATTCCCGAAAAACTGGGGCGCCGGATCCATCGTTCCGAGGGTCCGCGAAGCCTTTCTCTCGCTCCCGGCGAGGACCTTCTCGCCTCGCTCGCTCCCCGGAAGGGAAATCGCCTCGTCGTGGCCTTCGCGGCGGAATCGGGCGACGGACAGGAGGAGCGGGCGCGACAAAAGCTCGCGAGCAAGAAGGCCGACTGGATCGTGTGGAACGACGTCTCGGCGCCCGGAATCGGATTCGAGTCGCCCGACAACGAAGTCGTGCTGCTGTCGAGCGCCGGGAAGCGGATCGAAATCGACCGTCGGAGCAAAGCCGACGTCGCGGAGAAGATCTGGGACGCCGTCTCCTCGACGCTTTCCTGGAAAACGATTCCGGAGCGGGCCTGAGAGACGATCTCCTTTACTTCCGGGACCTCGGCTTCCGGGAGCTTTTCGTGGGCGCCGCGCCGGGTCCGCCCGAGCGTGCAAATCCGGACGCCGCCTTCCTGCCCCCGGCAGAGCCGCCCGTTCTTCTCCGGCCCGGCGCCGATGCCGTCGCGACGAACCGGGCGCTCCGTCCCATCGTTCCGTCCGGGTTTCCTGACCTGACCGCGCTCGCCGCCTTTGCGGCGTTTTGCCCGCGCTGCAAGCTCTCCCCCTCGCGGACGCACCTGGTGTTCGGACAGGGGAGCCCGGGCGCGAAACTGATGTTCGTGGGCGAAGCGCCCGGGGGGGACGAAGATGCGCAGGGCCTTGCGTTCGTCGGCCGGGCGGGTCAGCTGCTCACGAAGATCATCGAAGCGATGGGCCTGTCCCGGGACGACGTTTTCATTGCGAACGTCCTCAAATGCCGGCCGCCCGAAAATCGAAATCCCGAGCCGGACGAGGTCGAGGCCTGCCTGCCCTACCTTCGCGAGCAGATCCGGCTCATCTCGCCGCTCGTCGTCGTCACGCTGGGAACTTTCGCCACCCAGGCGGTGCTCGAAACCGACGTCTCGATCGGACGGCTGCGCGGGCGATTTCATCCGCTGGGGCCGATCCGGGTGATGCCGACGTATCACCCCGCCTACCTGTTGCGGGACCCCTCCCGAAAGAAAGAGGTCTGGGCGGACATGAAAATGGTCAGGGAGGCCTTAAGAGATTAGTTGCGAGTCCCGAGTCGGCTGACCCGAGACTCGCAACCCTTGACGGATCCTACTTTCCGATTCCGATCGGGAAATGGCTGGCCGCGCCCATGAAAAACAGCATCGGAAGGGTCAGCCAGGTGTTCGCTCGGGAGGCGAGGAAAGCCCGCCGCGCCCATGCCGCCTGTTCCGGGGGAGCCGCGGCTCCCGTCTCGGCGGTGGCCTTCGTTGCGGCGATGATCTTTTTCTGAAGCGGCCAGATGACCATCCAGACGTTCATGAACATGATGATTCCCATTCCTCCGCCGAGCGCGATCGAGAGGATCTTCCACGACGCGTTGACCGAGACGTGGACTTTCCAGACGACGACGCTCATCACCACCATCAACACCAGATAGGCGATCCAGAGCATGCGTCCGTCTTTTTTGAAGGCGGTGAACAGCCATGTTCCGACGGTGAACGTCGCGACGACCACGGCGAGCCAGATCCAGAAGAACGCCGGGAGACCGTGCGATTCGCTGGTGACGGTGCTCAGGTGCAGGAGGAGCCCCGCGACGACCGTCCAGAGCGCTCCCCATCGGAACCAGTAAAGAGCCTTCGGCATCAGGTTGGGAACGACCTTGCCCTTGGTCGTCGCGTCCAGCTCTTTCATGAAGTTCACGTTGACGAGATTGAAGAAGTACAGCATTCCGATCCACGTGATTCCGGCCAGAAAATGGATCCACCGGAGCAGGAAGAGGAAATTCGTCGTCAGGTCCTGTGGCCACATGCGGTCCACCCTCCTTCTGTTGGAGCCCGATTATCCGAGCGGTCCCAAAAGAATACTCGGGCTCATTGCCTCTTTCAATTCCTCCTCGGTCACGATCTTTTCCTCGAGGAGGACCTTGCGGACACGCTCGTTGCGGGCGACGGCCGTCTTGAATACCTCCGCAGCCCGGTCGTACCCGATTTTCGGGGTCAGGGCGGTCACGACCGACGGCGATTCTTCCAGGTAGTGGAGGCATTTTTCCGCGTTCGCGCGAATTCCGTCGACGCACCGGGTCCGGAAAATCGGAAGGAAGTTCACCAGGAGCTGCGGCCCGCGGGTCAGGTTCAGGGCGAGCAGCGGCATCATGACGTTGAGGTCGAGCTGTCCCGCGGCGACACAGAGAGAGTTCGCGGCGTCGTAGCCGATCAGCTGAAAGCAGATCATGTTGAGGCATTCCGCGAGCGAAGGATTGACCTTTCCGGGCATGATCGAGGAGCCGGGCTGGACCGCAGGAAGGCGAATCTCATCGAGGCCCGTGGACGGCCCGGACGCGAGCAGCCTCAGGTCGTTGGCGATGCGCGTCATTTCGACGGCGAAATCCCGCAGGCTCCCGGAGACCTGTCCCGCGGCGGCCCGCGACTGGAGGCCCTCCCGGGGATCCTCGATCGGGCGGTACGGCTCGCCGGTCATCGCCGCCAGGTGCCGGATGGCGCTTTCCCGGAAGCCTTCCGGGGTATTCAGGCCGGTCCCGGCCGCCGACCCGCCCAGCGCCAGGGGCAGGAGGCCGTCGAGCGAGGCGGAAAGGGCCTGCCCGCGGTGGTCGACGGCCGAGCCGTAGGCACGGAACTCCTGGCCGAGCGTAACGGGCACCGCGTCCATCAGGTGCGTTCTGCCCGATTTGACGACGGCTTTGAATTCCTGCCCCTTGCCAGCGAAGGAAGCCGAGAGCTGCGCGATCTCCGCGGCGAGGCGACGCCCGATCGCCAGGACCGCCATGTGGAGCGCCGTGGGAAACGTGTCGTTGGTCGACTGGCCCAGGTTCACGTCGTCGTTGGGGTTGACGGCCTTGCGGTCGCCGCGCGATTTTCCGAGGATCTCGGCGGCGCGGCCAGCGATGGTTTCGTTCACGTTCATGTGGAACGACGTTCCGGCGCCGGCCTGGTAGACATCCACCACGAATTGATCGGCGAGCTTTCCCGCTTCGATCTCCTGGCAGGCGGTGACGATGGCGCCGGCCTTCTCTTCGGAGAGCCGCCCGAATTCGCGATTCGTCAGGGCGCACGCCCGTTTGATTCGCGCGTAGGCGAGGATCATTTCGGGATGGGCACGAAGACCCGATATGGGATAGTTCTCGACGGCCCGCGAGGTCTGAGCTCCCCAGTAGGCTTCGTCGGGAATCCGCCGCTCCCCGAGACTGTCTTTTTCCAGCCGCTCCGGCATCGATGGGACTCCTTGGGGGGAGCATATCGCACGGTCCGCCTCCCGGCTCCGGCACCTTTCTTGCACCGAAAACGGTCGGATGAAACTGTCGTTCGAACCGCGAAAGGAGACCAAAATGACGAACGTGAAGGCGAAGAATTTCGAGGGACTGGTCGGCAAGCTCGAAGGGCTGTCCGAAAAACAGATCCTGCAGCACCTGGATCTCTACAAAGGGTACGTCAAGAAACTCAACGAAATTCGCGACCGAATCGCGAAGATCCCTTACGACAAACGCCAGGAGCTCACGAACTTTTCGTACGGCGAATACAGCGAGCTCAAACGGCGCGAACCCGTCGCGTACAACGGCGTTTACCTGCACGAGCTGTATTTCGAGAACCTCGGAAAGACCGGCGGAAAGTCGGAAGCGTCGGGCGATCTCCGCCGCGCGATCGAGGGATCCTTCGGCTCCGCATCCAACTGGGAGCTCGACCTGTTCGCGTGCGGAAACACCGCCACGAACGGATGGGTGATTTTGACGTACGACCCCAACGACCGTATGCTTCATCACAACCAGGTCTGGGAGCACTCCGACAAGGTCATGATCGGACAGCTTCCGGTCCTGGCCCTTGACGCATGGGAACACGCTTTTATGATCGACTTCGGGACCGACAAGCTCTCGTACATGAAGACGTTTCTCGAGAACCTGAATTGGAAGACCGTGAACGAGCGATTCGAGAGCGCCCGGGCGGAAGCGGCCGCGATCGCGTGAGGTCCCGCCCGCCGCGCCGCGTCGGGAAAGGGGCTTCGCTCGCGGCGCTTTTGGGCGCTCTCGCGGCAGGTTTTGTTTTTCCGGCGTGCCGGCGGGCGGCGTCCCGGGTTACGGTGGAAGCGCTGCCGGCGGCGCAGGAATCGCCCGCCTCGGGAGCGTCCTCGCCCGGCGCCGGAAAGTCGTCGCCCGATCCCTTTTCGCGGACCCGGAGCGAGCAGAGGAGCATCGCTCTTTTCCTCGCCCGGAACCCGACCTTGAGGCTGGCAACGGACGCGGACGCGCAGGACTCCGATGACGCGGAGGATGTCGCGAAGCTGTACGGCGTCTACCATCCGTATTTCGTTCGCGGAGACCTCAACGACGACGGCGCCCTCGACTTCGCGGCGGCTTTCGTCGACCGGCAGAAGAGCGGAACCGGCCGCTGGTTCACCGTGGCGGTGTTTTGTTCCGATTCCACCGGGGGTTTCCGCGAGCCGGAGGTCCTCGAGCGGGCGATTTCGCTGGACGGCGGCGACATTTCCATCGACAGGGACTGCGTGATCGTGACGCCCGATCTCTCCGAGGACGCGAGCCGGCGGTACCGCTGGAACTCTCTTCGCCGGCGGTTCGATTTCGTGACGGACGACGACGAGGCCGCCGATCCGCGGCCGCTCAATCGCATCTGATTGCCGAAGACCGTTTCGGTCGCGTTCCCTCTCCCGGTGAGGCGGACCTTCGTCTATTCGGTTCAGGACGAGTTCGAGCCGCGCGCGAGTCCGGGCAGCCGCGTGCGGGCGGCCGTGGGGGAGCGGCTCCTTTCCGGAGTGATCGTCGCCGGCGACCCCGAGATTCCCCCCGGGGTCTCGCTGCGTCCGCTCGCCGAGGCTCTGGACGCCTCTCCTGCCCTTTCCGAGGAATTGCTGCTCTCCACAAGGAAAATCGCGGATCGATTCTTCTGCCCCTGGGGAGAAATCCTCCGGGCCGCCCTCCCGAGCCGTCTCGCTCCGGGTGAACGCGCGAGCTTCCAGCTGACGTCGGCGGGCGCGGCGGCGATCGCGTTTGCGCAGGGACAGGACCGTGACATTCTCGAAACCCTCCTCGAGAAGGGAAGGGGCGTCCCCGACGCCTTTCCCGGCGCGCCCGGCGAGGTCCGTCATCGTCTCCGGGACCTGGAGGCGCGAGGCTGGATCCGCGCGGGAGGCTCCGCGGCGAGGCGGGAGACTCGAATCCAGGCGGTGTACTCGGCAGACGCGAGGGATCTTTCACGGGCCGAAGCGGCCGCGGGTCGCTCGAAAAAGTGTCTGGCGGCATTTCGATTTCTCGCCGATCTGGGCCGGCCCGCCACCGCCGAAGAGCTTCGCGGCGGGGGATTCGGGCCGGGGCTCTGGAAGCGACTGGCCGCGGGGGGTGCGGTTCGCGTGACCGACCAGAGCCGGCGACCCGAGCGGGACGGCCTCCTCAACTCCGCGCCCGTGACCCTGACGGCCGCTCAGGAAACGGCCCTGGGGCGGATCGAGCTCGCCCTCCGCGAACGGAAATTTCTCGGCGCGCTTCTTTTCGGGGTGACCGGAAGCGGAAAGACCGAGGTCTATCTGAGGGCGATCGCGAAAGCGCTCGAAGCGGGGCGGGGAGCCGTCTGGCTCGTGCCGGAGATCGCCCTCACGCCGGTCTTCGCTCGCTCTCTCGAGGAGAGGTTCGGAGACGAGGCGGTCGTTCTGCACTCCGCGCTCGGGGAGGCCCGGCGCTCCGAGGCGTGGGAAAGAATGCGTCTCGGGTCGGCGCGGATCGTCATCGGTCCGAGGTCGGCGGTCTTCGCGCCGATTCCCTCGATCGGGCTTTTCGTGATCGACGAAGAACACGACGGTTCGTACAAGCAGGAGGAGTCGCCGCGCTACGACGCTCGCGATGCGGCCGCGATCCGGGCTCAGGCCAATGGCGCCGTGCTCCTGCTCGGCTCCGCAACGCCTTCGGTCGAGACGCTCCATGCCGCGCGGGAGGGGCGCATCACCCTGCTGACGCTGCCCGAGCGGATCGAGAGGCGCGCGCTTCCGGCCGTCGAAATCGTGGACCTCCGAAAGGAGCCCTGGCTTCCGCAGGAGAAGGGCACGCCGCTGTTTTCCCGGCCCCTCGTCGATCGGCTGCGAGAGGTGTTTTCGCGCGGCGAGCAGGCGATTCTTCTCGCCCCGAGGCGAGGCTACGCCCCGGTCCTCCTGTGCCGGAAGTGCGGCAACGATTTTCGATGCGACTCGTGCAGCGTGCCGCAGGTGGTTCACCGGCGCTCCCAGGCGCTCATCTGCCACTATTGCGGCGCCCGGCGCGGGATTCCCGTCAGGTGCGAGTCGTGCGGGGGAACGCTTCTGGAGGCAGTCGGTTCCGGGACGGAGCGCGCCGCGGAGAGATTTGCGGAGCTCTTTCCCTCGATCCGATACGCCGTGCTCGATTCCGACACGGCGCGTCGAAAGGGCGTTGCCGCGAGCGTTCTCGATTCGATGGCCGGGGGACGGATTCAAGCTCTCATCGGAACCCAGATGGTGGCGAAGGGGCACCATTTTCCGCGGGTGACCGCGATCGGCGTGCTGTCGGCGGACACGATCCTGAACTTCCCCGATTTTCGCGCGTCCGAGAAAACGTTTCAGATGGTCGCCCAGGTCTCGGGACGGGCCGGGAGAGGAGACCTCGGCGGCACGGTGCACGTCCAGACCTTTCAGCCCGAGAGTCCCGCTCTGCGAGCCGCGGTCACCCACGACTCGGCCGGTTTTGTTCAACGTGAGCTCGAGTTCCGGAAGGCGTTTTTTTACCCGCCCTTCTCGGAGCTTGCGGAGATTCTTTTCTCCTCGGAAGACGCCCCTCGTGCCGAGGACGCGGCCCGCTCCTCGGCGGGAGCAGCGGCCGAGCGGGAGGGCGTCGTCGTTTCCGGTCCGGCCGCGGCGCCGATCGAGCGTCTGGCCGGAAAATGGAGGTTCCAGGTCCTCCTGAGGTCGCGGAGCCGGCGCGCGGTTCTCGCGGCGCTGGAGGCGGCCGCGCCCGACCCGGCCCCCTCGGGCGTTGCTGTCGCCGTCGACGTCGATCCCCGCAACCTCATGTGACAACCGCCCTCTTTCCGAATTACCATGGTCGGGCATGCAGAGCGAAGAATCGCAGTTTGAAGAGCCGATCCTTCGTCTTCGAGGTCGGTTGGAGGAGCTGCAGGCGCTTCCCGACGACGGATCGCACCGCAAGGAGATCCAGAAGCTTCAGGAGCGGCTCGAGCGGACGACGGAGGAGATCTACGCGAACCTCACCCCATGGCAGAAGACGCTCGTGGCGCGCCACCCCCGACGCCCGTATTCACTCGATTACATCCAGGCGCTGACGACAGGGTTCGTCGAAATCCACGGCGACCGCCGATTCTCCGACGACGGGGCCGTCGTCGCCGGCTTTGGCCTCTTCGCCGACCGCCCGATCGGGATCGTAGGCCACCAGAAAGGCCGCGACACGAAGGAGAAGATTCGCCGAAATTTCGGCCAACCGCGGCCCGACGGGTTCCGAAAGGCGCTCCGGGTCTTGAAGCTGGCGGAGAAGTTCGGCCGCCCCGTCCTGTCGCTGGTGGATACTCCGGGCGCGTACCCGGGGATCGAGGCCGAGGAGCGCGGCCAGGCGGAGGCGATCGCGACCAACATCTTCGAAATGAGCCGGCTTCGAGTTCCGATCGTCGTCGTGGTCACCGGCGAGGGCGGCTCGGGGGGAGCGCTCGCCCTCGGAGTCGGAGATCGCGTGATGATGATGGAACATTCCGTGTACTCGGTGATTTCGCCGGAAGGGTGCGCGGCGATCCTCTGGAAGGACTCCGCGCGCAAGCGTGAGGCGGCAGAGGCGATGAAGATCACGGCGGGAGACCTGAAGGCGCTCGGCCTGATCGACGAAATCATTCCGGAGCCCGTGGGCGGAGCGCACGCCGACCCTTCGGCCGCCGCCCAGGCGCTCGCCGAGGCGGTTGCCCGGTCATTCGACGAGCTCGCGCCGCTCGCGATCGACGAGATCCTCGAACGAAGGTACAGAAAGTTCCGTTCGATGGGCTGGTTCGAAGCGGCGGGATGACCCGCTGGACTTCTCGTAAAACGGATCCGGACGCCTGCGCGGCCCTGGCCCGCGGGGCCGGAGTCTCCTCGGTCTCGGCGTCTCTGCTCCTGGCCCGAGGCGTTTTTGACGCCCCGGGCGCGTCGCAGTTTTTCGCCCCGGGTCTCTCGCAAGGGCATGACCCTTTCCGGATGAAAGGAATGGAGCGGGCGGTGGACGTCCTCGTCTCCGCCGCTCGGGAGCGCGAGAAAATCGTCGTCTTCGGCGATTACGACGTGGACGGTGTGACTGCCGTGGCGCAGCTTCGGGCGGTTCTCGGAGCCCTCGGAGCGAATTCCGTGCCCTTCCTGCCGCACCGGGTGAGAGACGGGTACGGCCTGCGGCCGGAAACGTTTCGAAGGGTCTTCGAGCAGCACCGGCCGAAAGCGATCGTCACGGTCGATTGCGGAATCACGGCCGTGGCTGCGGTGGCGGAAGCGACGGCGGCGGGCGTGGACGTGGTGATCACGGATCATCACCTTCCGGCCGACGTTCTTCCCGACGGCGCTTCGATCGTCAACCCGAAACAGCCGGGTTGCGGTTATCCGTTCAAGGATCTCTGCGGTGCCGGCGTCGCGTTCAAGATTGCGCAAGGGATCATCCGGCGCGAGCGACTTTCGCTTTCCGAGCGCTCGCTCGCCAAGGTCGCGGCCCTGGGCACCATCAGCGACATCGTTCCCCTCCTCGGGGAGAACCGTGGGATCGTCGCCGAGGGGCTGGCCGGGCTTGGCGATCCGCGGGCGCCCGGCCTGCGGGCGCTCCTGGAGGAGGCCGGCCTCTCGGGCCGTCCGCCCCGGGCGGAGGACGTGGCGTTTCGCGTCGCCCCCCGGCTCAACGCGGCCGGACGCCTCGACACCGCGGACCTTGCCCTGGCGGTTTTCGAGGAGAAGGATCCCATGGCGGCGGCGGAGATCGCGCGGGAGCTCACGAGCCGAAACGTGGAACGCCAGCAGCACGAGCGACGCGTCGTCTCGGAATCCCGCGCCCGGATCCTCGAGCGGGGCGATCCCGCGAGCCGGGCGGTCCTGATCGAAGCCGATCGGACCTGGCCAAGGGGAGTTCTGGGAATTGCGGCATCCCGACTCGCCCGCGAGTTTCATCGGCCGGCCTTTCTCTTCGCGTTGGACGACTCGAACGCGGTGGGATCCGGCCGAAGCGTTCCGGGCGTTTCGATTCACGCGATCCTTTCGGAGATCCGATCCCGATTCGTGGAATTCGGAGGCCATGCCCAGGCCTGCGGAGGCACGATCCGCGCCGGCGACTTCGAGGCCTTCCGGGAATCCGCGGAGGAGCTCTTCCGGTTGAGAGTTCCGGAGGAGCACCGATCGGCCGAGCTCCTGATCGACGGCGAGCTCTCGTTTTCACAGATCAGGGAGGAATTCCTGGGCGAGCTCGAGCGATTCGAGCCGTTCGGAGAGGCGAATGCGCAACCTGTCTTCCTCACCCGCCGCGTCTCGAGCCGTTCGGGGTTGCGGCGGGTCGGCGAACGAGGGTGCCGGGGCATCCTGGCCGCCGGGGGAAGGGAGATCCGCGCGATTGCCTGGAACCTTTCGGACCGTTGGGAGAGCCTTGCCGCAGCCGAAATGGATGTCGCTTACCACGTAAGGCGAAACGCCCGATACGGGAACCTCGAAATCGAGATCGTCGACGTTCGGGAGCCTGCTCCTTGAAGCTGACGCCGGTTCAATGGGGGCTCCTCGCAGGCTCATCGACGCTTGCGGCCGCCCTGCTGTTCTCGTTTCGACGCGTTCCCCGCGCGAGCCGCCAACCGGCGGTTCCCGTCGGATCGGTCGCTGCGCCGGAGGGCGCCGGCCAGCCGACGACGGTCCTGTCCGGCTTCGACTACGCCCAGACCTCCGCGGGAAAGCCGAAGTTTCAAATCCACGCGGACCGTACGGTCGGATTCGCGCAGGGTGCCGGGCTGCCTTCCACCTGGTACGGCCTGGAGACCGTCGCCCTGACGCTCTTCTCGGACGAGGGAGCCCCCTTCAAAGTCCGGTCGGATCGCGCCGACTACGATCCCCGGACCCGGGCCACGCACTTGAAGGGCAAGGTCGTCATGACCGACGGATCCGGCATGGACCTTCGGACGGCCGCGGTCGACTACGACCCGGCTCGCGAAACGCTCCAGGCTCCGGGACCGGTCGAAATCGTCCGAGGCGGGATTCGAGGACACGCCGCGTCGGCGCAATACGATGCGCGGACGAAAGAGCTCGTTCTCGCCGGACCGGTCACCGCCGAAGGCCTGGGCCTGGGGGCGGCGGCTCCCGCCGCGGCCCCGCCGTTTTCGTCGCTGCGCGCCGACCGGGGGACATATCGGAGGACTCTCGGGGAAATCGAGCTCGACGGACACGTCGAAGGGACCCGGGGAACCGATCGATTCTCTTCCGACGCGCTTCTCATGCACGTCACGTCGGCCAATCGCATCGACCGGGCGAGCGCGGAGGGCTCGGTCGAGGGCTCGGTGGCGGGAGCGCCGGGGGAAATCCCCCGCCTGTTCTCGGCGCAAACCGCCCGACTCGAATTCGGGCCGGCGGGCGAGCTCCAGAGCCTTCGGCTCGAGGGGTCTCCCGCGAGGATCGAATCCGCGCCCGGCGCCGTTGGATCGGTCTCTCAGCGGATCGACGCGCGCGACGTGAGTCTCGAGTATGCGGCCGGCCGGCTTCGAGCGGCGAAGGCCCAGGGAGACGCGCGGATGGAGAGGATCTCACGCGACCCGAAAGGCGCGGCCGTGCCGGAGACGATCCGGGCCGATTCGGCGGACGCGTCGTTTGCGAACGACGGCACGGTCGGCTCCGCTCGTTTCGAAGGCAACGTCGTTGGAACCACTCCGGACGCCGTGGCCCACGCACCTTCGGCGAGATACACGGCGTCCGAGAATCGGATGACTTTTCTGGGAGCGGGGGACCGCGACGCCGAAGTGTCCGCGCCGCGGGGGAAAGTGATCGCGCGCCGCATCGACATGATCTCCGCGGCTTCGCGGCTGACGGCTTCCGACTCGGCCCGAGCCTTCCTGAAACCTTCCTCGGGGAACGGAAGCCTCCCGGGTTTTCTTTCTTCGTCGAAGAAACCGACGAGGGCGAAGGCTGCCCGAATCGAATTCGACGACGCCGCAAAGACCGCGACGCTCACGGGGGCCGCGGCGATCTGGCAGGAAGACGACGCGCTCTTCGGCGACACGATTCGGCTTTTCGATCGCGACCGGAGCGCCACCGCGGACGGAAACGTCCGCGCGGTTTCGCGCTCGGCGGCGTCGGCGGATGGAAAAGCGCAGCCGCCCACGACGGTGACGGCCGACACGATGCGGTACGGGGACGCGGCGAGGACGGCGCGTTTTGCGGGACGCGTGGTCGCGGCCCGGGGCTTCCAGACCGCGGACGGAGACAGTGCGGAATGTCGCTTCAATTCGCGAGATCAGCTCGATCGGACGGTCCTGTCGGGACGAGTCGCCTTCTCGGATTCGGCCACGGGGCGCCGCGGAACCGGAGACCGGGCCGAGGACGATCCTCTCGCGGGAGTCACGACGCTGTATGGAGACCCGGCCGTCGCCCACGACGGGCTCGGAAACCGCGTCGCGGCAGCCGTTTTGACTTTCCGAAAGGACTCCGGTACGGTCGATGCAAAGGCAAAAGACGGACAAAAAATCGAGTCGATCTATCAGACGAAGGGCTCCGCTCCCGGGCGGACGCGAGGGCGGATGAATTGAGCGCGAACGAAGTGCAGGATCGCCTTCGGACCGAGGATCTCGTGAAGGCCTACTCCGGACGGCGCGTCGTCGAAGGCGTCTCGCTCGAGGTTGCGCGCGGAGAGATCGTCGGGCTGCTCGGCCCGAACGGGGCGGGCAAGACGACGACGTTCTACCTCGTCGTCGGGCTCGTTTCCCCCGATGCGGGAAAGGTGTGGCTCGGGGGCGACGAGATCACCGATCTCCCGATGTATCGTCGCGCTCGCCGCGGAGTGTCTTACCTGCCTCAGGAGCCCTCCGTCTTCCGAAAAATGACGGCGGAGGAGAATCTGCTTGCGATCCTCGAGACGCTCGACATCCCGCGCTCCGAACGGCGCGAGCGCTGCGACGAGCTCATCGAGACGTTCGGCCTCGGGAAAGTTCGCCGAACCCGCGCCTACTCGCTTTCCGGGGGCGAACGCCGCCGCCTGGAGATCGCGCGATCACTCGTGCTGTCTCCTTCGTTCGTGCTTCTCGACGAGCCGTTTGCGGGGATCGACCCGATCGCGGTGCTGGAAATCCAGAGAATTGTGCGGCGGCTCGCCGCGGACAGGATCGGAATCCTGATCACCGATCACAACGTCCGGGAAACCTTGAAAATCGTGGATCGGGCTTATATCATCAATGAGGGCAAAATTTTACGGGCGGGCACGCCCCTTGCTCTCTCAAGTGATGAGCTCGTCAGGGAAGTCTATCTTGGCGAAGAATTCACGCTCTCATAGGAAGTCGATGATCGGCTATGGCGCTCGAACAGAAGCTTAATCTCAAACTTTCTCAGCGGCTCGTCATGACGCCTTCGTTGCAGCAGGCGATCAAGATGCTGCAGATGACCCGCCTCGAATTGTCGGAAGCCGTCAACCAGGAAGTGATTGAGAACCCGGTCCTCGAGGACGCCGCCGAGGAGGAGGACGCTCCGGCGCCCGCGGCGCAGTCCGAAACACCGGAGGCGGCCGCTTCCGCGGCGGAGGCGCCCGAAGCCCCCGAGCCGCAAAAAGATTCCTTCGAAGAAATCGACTACGAATCGTATTTTCAGGACTACATGGAATCGGGGTACAACCCGCGGCAATACGAGCAGAGGGAAGAAATCCCTCTCGAAAACACCCTCGCCGAACAGCCGGACCTCACGGAATACCTCAACTGGCAACTGGGAATGAGCGCGGCCCGGCCCGAGATCCGGAAGATCGGCGAATTCATCATTGGCAACATCGACGAAGACGGCTATCTGCAGGTGACGAAGGAGGAGATCGGGGGGGCCGTTTCCGCGTCTCCCGAAGACGTCGAGGAGGCGCTCGGATTCGTTCGCTCGTTCGACCCGCCCGGCATTTGCGCCTTCGACCTGCCCGATTGTCTGCGCCGTCAGGTCCGAATCCTGGGAATCGAGAACCCCCTTCTCGACGAGATCCTCACGACTCACTGGAACCAGTTCCTGAACCGTCAGTTCGCGGCGCTGGCCAAAGAGCTCGATGTGACGATGCCGAGCCTGCAGGCCGTGCTGGAGATCGTGAAGAACCTGGAGACGAAACCGGGCCGGCGCTATTCGAGCGACCGGACCGTCTACGTCCAGCCCGACGTCGTCGTGAGGAAGGTGGACGGGGAGTATGTCGTTCTCCTCGACGAAGACGGGCTTCCCCGTCTGCGGATCTCCAACTCCTACCGACGGATGCTCCACAACGAGAACGGAACGCTCGGCTCGGAAGCCAAGGAATACCTCAAGGAGCGCATGCGGTCGGCGGTCTGGCTCATCAAGTCTCTCGACCAACGTCAGCGGACCATCTACAAAGTCGCGGAATCGATCGTGACGCACCAGAGGGAGTTCCTGGACCGTGGGATCGAATTCCTCCGGCCGCTCGTTCTGAGAGACGTGGCCAATGACATTGGAATGCACGAATCGACGGTCTCCCGGGTGGTCTCGAACAAATACATGCAGACCCCGCGGGGCATCCTCCCCATGAAGTACTTCTTCCACACGGGGATCGATTCGTCGGATGGAGAGGACGTGTCGTCCCTCTCGATCAAGAATAAAATCTCGAAAATGATCTCGGACGAGGATCCCAAGAAGCCGCTTTCCGACGCGAAGCTCATGCAGAGGCTTCGCAGCGAAGGGATCCAGATCGCCCGCCGGACTGTCGCGAAGTATCGCGAAGAGTTGAGGCTCGCGTCCTCGAGCCAGCGAAAGGCGATCTTCTGACCCGGGACGCTGAAAGGAGTTGCGCATGTCTCTTGAAATCACCGGCCGACACATCGACGTCCCTCCGCGAGAGAAGCAGCGGGTCGAGGAGAGGCTGACCCGATTGGAAAAGCACACGGGCCGGATCGACGACGCCCGGTTCGTCGTCACCGGGGAAAAGCATCGCGTTCTGGCGGAAGCCATCATCGCCAGCGGGCGCGAAACCTGGAAGGCCCGGGAGGAAAGCGGCGACCTTCCGACGGCGCTCGTCTCGGTGCTCGACAAGATCGAGTCCCAGGCAAAGAGGGACCGGGCCCGGCGAAAGGATCACAAGGGGAAGATGTCCGCCCGTGAGGCCGCGACGGAATGGGAAGTGGAGGTGATCGCGAGGGAGGAATTCCGGTCACCGCCCCAGGACCGCCGGATCGTCAAGACCACGCGGATTCCGATCAAACCGATGTCGGCCGAGGAAGCGGCGTTCGAGCTCGAAGACTCTCTCCACGAGTTCATCGTGTTTCAGGACGCCTCGTCGGATCGTGTTTCGGTCCTGTACAAGCGCCGCGACGGGAACTTCGGCCTGATCGCTCCGGAGTGGTGATGGGAACGGCGACCCCCTCCCTTTTCGAAACGCGCCGAATCTTCCTCGACGTCAATTCCGGCTCCCTCGACGCGGCCCTGAGCGATATGGCGGATCGGCTGAGGGAATCCGGCGACATCAAGGATCCCGCCAATCTCGCGCTCCGGCTCATCGAGCGGGAAAAGCTCGGGTGCACGGGCCTCGGAAACGGGATCGCCATTCCGCACTGTAAGCTCAAGGGCCTGGACGGCGTCCTCCTTGCCGTCGGCGTGTCCCGGGAAGGAATCGATTTCCACGCCCTCGACGGAAAGCCCGTCCGGCTGATCTTCCTCGTTCTTTCCCCGGACGAGGCCCCGGCAATCCATCTCCAGGCCCTCGCGCGAATCTCCCGCCTCCTCAAGACGCCGGGAATTGCGGAAGGCGTTCTCGCATCCGAGACTCCCGAACAGATTTCCCGCCTTCTGCTCGAGGCGGAGGCGAAGATGCCGATCGCATGACGGAGCCCAAGCCCGGCCAGCTCACGACGGACGCCCTCCGGAGCGCTCCGTCGCTGGCCGTCCTCGGCCTCACCCTGGTCGCCGGCGAAGGAGGCCTCTCTCGGCCTCTCACGGGCTGGCGCATTCAGCGTCCGGGCCTGGCGATTGCCGGCTTTCTCCCGTACATCAAACCCGGGCGAATCCAGATTCTGGGGCAGAGCGAGCTCGACTACATCGACACGCTTCCCGACACGGACCGTCACCCGAGGATCTCGGCGATCACCGCCCTCCCGGTGGCCGGATTCGTCGTCACGAAAGGGCTGACTCCACCGCCCGAGCTTCTCGAGGAATGCCGGACCCGCGAGGTCCCGCTCTTCATCACGGAGCTCACGACCTCGGTGGTCATTCAGCGAATCACGGGAATGCTCGAAGAGTCCCTGGCGCCGCAGGTCACGGTTCACGGGGTCTTTCTCGACGTTCACGGGATGGGAGTTCTCCTGATCGGCGAGTCGGGCATCGGGAAGAGCGAATGCGCCCTGGACCTGATCCAGCGCGGCCACCGGCTGGTCGCCGACGACGCCGTCCAGATCCGGCGGTTTCCCTCGGGGCTTCTCATCGGACGCGCTTCGAACCTGATCCGTTACCACATGGAGCTTCGGGGAATCGGGATCATCAACATCAAGCACCTTTTCGGGGTCTCGGCCGTTCGCACGTCGCAATCGGTCGAGCTCGTGATCTCCCTCGAACGCTGGAAGCCGGGGGAACAGTACGATCGGATCGGTCTCGCGCAGGAAACCCACGAAATGCTGGGAGAGAGGCGCCCCCTGCTTCGGCTTCCCGTCGCGTCGGGACGAAACCTCTCCATCCTGATCGAGATCGCCGCGCGCAACGAGCTCCTCAAGCTCCAGGGGTACGACGCCGCCCGGGAATTCACCGAACGCGTGGACGAGGAAATCGCGAAAAACGCCCGGTCTTCCCTCGTCCGCGGCAAATCTTGAGCGGCGGCCTCGAAAGTTTCGTCATCGTCACCGGCCTCTCCGGATCGGGGAAGAGCTACGTCGAGCGGTGTTTCGAGGACCTCGGCTTCTTCTGCATCGACAACCTCCCGCTTTCGCTCCTCGATTCGCTGCTCGACGAGCTCCTGGCCGGGGATGCGCCGAAGCAAAAGGTCTGCGTCGTGCTCGACATCCGCAACCCGGGCTTCGCCTCGCAGTTTCCCGCGGCGCTCGGCCGGATCAAGGAGAGGGTCACGGGGGCCAGGCTCATCTTTCTGGACGCGTCCGAGGAATCCCTCGTTCGAAGGTTTTCAGAGTCCCGCCGCCCGCACCCGATTTCCGAGGGCGCCTCGCTCCTCGAGGCGCTGCGCCGAGAGAGGGAGATGCTTTCGGACGTGCGATCCCTCGCCGATCTCGTGATCGACACGACCTCCCTGACCGTCCACGAGCTCCGGGGGTTGATTTCGCGCGCATTCGGTTCCGGCGAGCGGGGCCTTGTCGTCTCGGTGACCTCGTTTGGCTTCAAGCACGGCTCGCCGCACGACGTCGACCTGCTGTTCGACGTGCGGTTCCTCGCGAATCCGCACTTCGTCGCCGAGTTGAAGGACAAGACGGGGGAGGATCCCGACGTGGCGGCCTACATCGAGAAAGACCCCGAAACAGGCCCGTTCGTCGAACGTCTGCTAGACTTCGTGGGCTATCTTTTGCCGCGGTATGAGAAGGAAAACAAAAGCTACCTCTCGATCGGCATCGGTTGCACGGGAGGCCGGCACCGATCCGTGTACGTCGCGGAGCGGCTCGCCGGCGAGTTGCGGCGCCGAAAGTTTCCGGTTCGAATTCGGCACCGGGACGCGAGTCGCGGGTAGCCCGCCGGGGAGTCGACGATGATCGGCATTCTGATCCTCACGCACGGCGATATCGCCCAGCAGCTCGCGCTTGCTGCGGGCGCGATCACGTCGGAAACGGAACGGATCGAGGCGCTCGGGCTCGGCTGGAGCGAGGATCCGGACATCGCGCGGCGTCGGATCGAGAAGGCGATCGCCGCGGTGAACGGCACCGGGGGAGTGCTCGTTTTGACGGACATGTTCGGCGGAACTCCCTCGAATATCGCGTTTCCCTTTCTCCAGGAAGGGGCGGTGGAAATCGTCACCGGCGTCAATCTCCCGATGGTCCTGCGGAGCCTCGCGACCCGCCGCGTCGATTCGCTGCCGGTCCTGGCCCGCGCGGTTCGGGAGAGGGGCCGGAAAGCCATCGAGGTGGCTTCCGACTATCTGACCGAACGAACCACCGCCGCGGCGCCGGTCGAGGAAAAATGATCACGAAATCCGTCGAAATCCGGAATCGACTCGGTCTGCACGCGCGAGCTGCCGCCAAGCTCGTCCACACTTCCAGCCGTTTCCAATCGTCGGTGCGGATCCGGAAGGACGACGAGGAAGTCGATGGAAAATCGATTCTCGGGATTCTCCTGCTCGCCGCCTCGAACGGGACGACTCTTCAGGTCATCGTCGAGGGAGAGGACGAGGGCGAGGCGTCCACTGCGGTGGAGGACCTGATCGCGCGAAGGTTCGACGAGGAAGAATAGGCCATGCTCCGCGGTCAGAGCGTCTCCGCCGGCGTTGCGGTCGGACGCGCCGCGGTGCTCCGGACGGCGCACGGGTGGGTCGCCCGGGTCCCGATTCCGGCCGACGCGATCGAGGCCGAGTGCCGTCGCCTCCGCGCCGCGGCGCAGGCGGCCTCACAGAGGCTCGCGTCGCTTGCCGGGGGGAGATCGGCGGCGATCGGCGGGGAAGTCTCCGCGATCCTTTCCGCGCATTCGCTGATCGCCCTCGACCCGGACTTCCTGAAACCGATCGAGCGAAGGATTCGGCGCGAGCAGGTGAACGCGGAGTGGTCGCTGCGCTTGAGGGCCGAAGAGTTGAAACAGGAATTCGCGAGGTTGAGCGATCCAGTCTTTTCGGCGCGGGGAGACGATGTTTTGGAGGTCGCGCGTGCGATCGCGTCGGAGCTCGCGGGTTCTCCCGAACAGAGCCTCCGGGCGCTTGCGACGGAGGAGGGCTCGATTCTCGTCGCCGACGAGCTCTCCCCGGCCCAGGCAGTCCGGTTGAACCCGAGCCAATACACGGGCATCGCGCTCGAGCGGGGAGGAATCCATTCGCACGCGGCGATCATTGCGCGATCCTTCGGTTTGCCAGCCGTGGTCGGAGTTTCAGGTCTGCTCGACCTCGTCGCCAAGAACCGTCCGATTCTCGTGGATGGAGACCGGGGAACCGTCGAGCCCAACCCTACGAAGGAGCAGATCCGCCGCGGTCTCGAGCGTGCGCACTCGAGGGTGGCCGAGCGGCTCAGGAAAACGGCACCGAGGGCGGCTACGACCCGCACGGCCGACGGCGTTCGGGTTGCGCTCCGCGCCAACCTGGAGCTCGAAGCGGAGGCGGAGGCTCTCGATGCGAGCGGGGCCGAGGGGATCGGCCTCTTTCGATCCGAATTCCTCGCTCTCGACGTCCCGGGAGGAGCGCCCGGAGTCGAGGAGCAGCGACGAGTTTACGAGGCTCTCGTTCGCCGGGCCAGGCCCCATCCCGTTGTCGTCCGGACCTACGATCTCGGAGGGGAGAAGGATTTCGGCGCTCCGGCGACGGGGCCCCTGGGGCTGCGGGGAATCCGCTATAGCCTGACGAATCCCGCGATGTTTCGCGATCAGCTGAGAGCTCTCCTGCGGGCGTCGAAGAAAGGAGATCTCCGGATTCTCCTTCCGATGGTTTCCGACATCCGCGAAGTGCGCGAAGCCCGAAGGCATCTGCGCGAGCTCGCTCTCGACGAAAAAATCGAACGACTTCCTCCCGTCGGGGCGATGGTCGAGATTCCGTCGGCGGCGCTGACGGCGGGCGCCCTTGCCGGCGAGTGCGACTTCTTCTCGATCGGTACGAACGATCTCGCGCAATACACTCTCGCGGCGGACCGGACCGACCCGGTCGTGGCCCCGTACTACCGGCCGGCCTCGCCGGCCGTCCTGCGGATGATAAAATGGGTGGTGGATGCGGGAGGGGATTCGAATCGCGCGGTTTCGGTTTGCGGCGAGCTGGCGGGGGATCCCCTCGGAGCCGCGCTTTTGGTGGGGCTCGGAGTGAGGGATCTCTCGATGTCCCCGGTCCTGATCCCGCAAGTGCAGGATGTGCTCGGGAGCCTCGACTCCCGCCGGCTGGCCGACGTCGCGGCGCGGGCGCTCGAATGCCGGACCGCCGAAGAGGTCACGGAAATCCTGGCTCGGCTGAAGAAGAAGGCGGAATTGTGATCCGGAAGGTCGAGAAGCCGTGGGGACACGAGATCATCTATGCCGAGAACGCGAGGTACGCGGGAAAGATTCTGTTCGTGAAAGCGGGCGAGCGCCTTTCATTGCAATACCACGAAAGAAAAGACGAGACGATCCTCGTCCTGAGCGGCGATCTCGATCTGCAAATTGAGGAAAACGGAGATCTGGTTCTTCGGCGACTCCAGGCGGGGGAGGCCTGCCACATTCCTCACGGCGCGCGTCACCGAATGATCGGTGTCACCGACTGCCAGATCGCCGAAGCCTCGAGCCCGGAGCTCGACGACGTCGTTCGTCTCGAGGACGTATATGGAAGGACCCCTCAGTCTTCCACGAGCAAGCATCATGTTTAATATCAATAGGTTAAGTATTTCGGTCGCTGCTGCCATCTTCATTTTGTCAACAGGAGTCCTGAGGGCGGAAGAGCCCGGTACCTCTTCGGGAAAGACCTCGAAAAAGGCGGACGAGAAGCCGGTTCGCAAGCTCAAGGGCGAGTTCAAAGGGCATCCGATCGCAGCGCCTCCCGACGCTGAAGCGGAGCGGAAGATCGACGAACCGAAAACCACGACGAAGAAGCCCCCACCCACTCTCGTCATCGACAATGCCATGATCCAGAAGGAGCCGGGACACGCAACGGCGAAGGCCGCGGAACCACGGTCGTCGCCGCCCCCGATTGCGGCCTCCCCCCCGCCGCCAGCGGCGGTCACGTTTGGAGCTCCTGTCGACCTCAACGGAAATGGCGAGAAATTCTGGCGCGAGAAGGCCAAGGGAATTCGGGACCGGCTCGCGCAGGCCCAGCAGAACCTCGAATCGGCCCAGCTCGAAGAGAAGCGGGAAGAAAACGACTTCTATGCATGGGATGACGGACAATACCGGGACAACGTCATCAAGCCCGCGTGGGACCACAGCAAAGAAGAAACAGCCCGCGCCCAGGAAGAGCTCGCCGCTGCACAGAAGGCCTCCGACGAGTTGGAGGACGATGCTCGGAAAGCAGGCGCCTTTCCGGGTTGGCTCCGGGAATGACATCCTCGAAACCGAAATTTCACGTCTCGACCTGGGGCTGCCAGATGAACGTGCTCGACAGCCAACGGATGTCGGGAATTCTCGAGGCTCTCGGGTATGAGTCCACGGAGCATCTGCGCGACAGCGACATCCTGCTCCTGAATACTTGTGACGTTCGGGAAAAGGCGGAAAGCAAGCTCTATTCCGAGCTGGGGCGCTTGAACGAGTGGAAGCGGGAAAGGCCCGGCCGCCTCATCGGGGTGACGGGTTGCGTCGCTCAGCGCGTGGGGGCGACCCTTCTCGAGCGGCGTCCGTTCGTGGATTTCGTGATCGGGACGGGCAGCGTCGAGCGTCTCCCGGAAGCGATCGAAACCGCCAGAGAAGGACGCCGGGCGGCTCTCCTCGAGCTTTCGTCCGATTCTCCGGCATATCAGTTCGACACGATCTCCCGGGGACCGAGCTCACAAGCCCTGATCACCGTCATTGAGGGCTGCGACCAATTCTGCACTTTCTGCGTCGTGCCGTTCACTCGTGGCCGCGAACGCAGCCGTCGAGCCGCCGAAATCGAGCGCGAGGCGATCGGCCTGGCGGAGAAGGGATGGTCGGAAATCACTCTGCTCGGGCAGACGGTGAACGCCTACTCCTGCCCTGAGACGGGGCTCTCGCTGGCGGGCCTCCTCGCGCGGCTGACGCGGATCGAAGGGATTGGAAGATTGCGTTTCCTGACGTCGCATCCCTCCTTCGTGACGCGAGAATTTGCCGAGGTGCTGGCCCGGGAGCCCCGAATCGCACGCTACTTCCACCTGCCCGCGCAGTCGGGATCGGACCGCGTTTTGAGCCGAATGAAACGGCGCTACACGGCGACGCGATACCGGGAGATCGTCGAGGAGGTTCGCCGGATCGCTGCCGACGTTGCGTTCTCGTCGGACTTCATCGTCGGTTTTCCGGGCGAAACCGAGGAGGATTTCCAGGCGACGCTGCGCCTCATCGAGGAAGTTCGATTCTCGAGCTTGTTCGGCTTCCTTTACTCGCCGCGCCCGGGCACGGCTTCGGCCAGGTGGGGGAGTGATTCAGAAGTGCCGAAGCAAGTCGCGAAGGAGAGACTCTCGCGTCTCCTGGATCTGCAGCGAAGGATCCAGAAGGAGCAGAACCGCGGCCTCGAAGGAACGGTTCTGCCGGTCCTCGTCGAAGGCGAGGGCCGCGCCGGCCTGTGGAGGGGCCGGAGCTCCTGCAACCGAGTGGTGCATTTTCCACGGCCGCCCCTGGCCAGGTTTCTCGCCGGAGCGTTCGTCGATATTCGAGTCGAGAAAGGCCTCGAGAACTCATTGAGGGGGTCCGTCGCCGCGTCCGGGTGAGAGGCCCGGGGAAGGAATGGCTTCGATGAAAAAAATGGAGATCAAGGGCCTCCTGCTCGATCCGATTTCCAATACTCCCGTGGTCGTCCTGAAGGATCCGGAGGAGAAATTCTTCCTTCCAATCTGGATCGGGGTCTTCGAGGCGAACGCGATCGCCCTGAAGATCGAAAACGTCGAGACCGCCCGGCCGCTCACGCATGACCTCGTGTTCCACATGCTGGAAGACCTCCAGACGCGGATCGAGAAGATCGTCATCAACGACCTGCGGGACAACACGTTCTACGCCCGGATCTTCCTTTCCCACCGGGGAGAGGAAGTCGAGGTCGACAGCCGGCCGTCCGACGCCCTCGCGCTCGCATTGCGGTTCGACGCCGGGATCTTCGTGGAAGAAGAGGTTCTGGAAAGGAGCCGGAAGATCGAGATCGAGGATCCCCGGAATCCCGACCGGCTGAAAAAATGGCTCGAAGAAATGGATCCCGAGGAGCTCGGCAAGTACAAGATGTGACTCGTTGACAGCGGGGGAGGGCGAGTCTATAGTCCGGCTCGGCCTCATGATCATCACAATCGCCAATCAAAAAGGTGGGGTCGGTAAGACCACGACGGCGATCAACTTGGCGGCGGCCCTCGCGCAAAAAGGCCTTTCGACGCTCCTCGTCGATCTCGATCCCCAGGCCAACAGCAC
>JBOGJO010000310.1:0-2096 GCA_050747885.1 Thermoanaerobaculia bacterium | reverse complement strand
TCCACGATGCGGTCGATGCGACCGGAACGGTCAACGCGGTCATTACCGTTCAAGTGGGCTCCCAGGTCTCCGGAACGATCGCGAAGCTCAATGCCGACTTCAACTCACGGGTTCGGAAGGGCGAAGTCCTCGCACTGATTGACCCGCAACTCTTCGAGGGCGCGCTCAAGCAGGCAATCTCCGACGTGGAGAACGCCCGGGCGAACGTCCTCGCCGCCGAGGCCAACGTGACGAAGGCGCGAGCGACCCTCGTGCAGACGAAGGCCGACTTCGGCCGCGCGGGAGCCATGCAAAGCCAGGGCGTCGGAACCGACCAGGCTCTGGATCTGGCGAAAGCAAACTATGAATCCGCGAAGGCGTCCCGGGACTCTGCAGTGGCGAACGTCGCCCAGGCGAAGGCGCAGGTCAACCAGAAGGAGGCCGCGGTCTCGATCGCTCGCACGAATCTGCAA
This sequence comes from Thermoanaerobaculia bacterium, assembly GCA_050747885.1. GTDB lineage: Bacteria > Acidobacteriota > Thermoanaerobaculia > UBA5066 > DATFVB01 > CAWEYG01. Next base: position 1,644 of record JBOGJO010000310.1, on the reverse strand, counting down.
TACACGGTGATCCGGTCCCCGATCGACGGAGTCGTCGTGGCACGCAACGTCGATGTCGGACAGACTGTCGCTGCATCGCTTCAGGCACCCACGATTTTCACGATCGCTCAAGACCTTACCAAGATGCTCGTCTACGCCAAGGTGGACGAGTCCGACGTTGGACGAATCCGGTCGGGACAGCCGGTCACCTTCAAGGTCGACGCCTTTCCAAAAGAGGTGTTCAAGGGCGTCCTCAGCCAGGTCCGGATGAATCCGACGACGGTGCAAAACGTCGTCACGTACGACGCGGTGATCGAGTTCGAAAATCGCGACAGGAAGCTCTTTCCCGGCATGACGGGCTACGTCACGATTCCCGTGGCCGATGTCATTAACGTCGTCAGGATTCCGAACGCAGCGCTTCGTTACAAACCTCCAATGGCGCCCGAGGCCGTGCGCTCGGCGTACGCAAAGTACGGGATCGCCGAGGACGGTCCGTCCGAAGGCGGTTCCGCTCGAGCCGAGAGTGCCGTTGTCTGGAAGAGGTTTGCCGACGGCCACGTCGAGCCCGTTCGGGTCGCGCTCGGGATCACTGACCACACTTTCACCGAGATCGTGAGAGTCCTCGCCGGAAAGATCGCACCGGGGGACGATGTCGTCACGAGCTCGGTGACAGCCAGGGACCAGCTGCCCGGCGCGCCTGGCGTTCGGCGGTGACTTCTTCCGTCGACGGGGCAGTCCTCTGCGTCGAAGAGATTCACAAGTATTACGACCTGGGTGAAACACGTGTCCATGCGCTGCGCGGTGTGAGTGTGGCAGTCGAGCCAGCCGGGTTTGTCGCGGTGATGGGCGCGAGCGGAAGCGGGAAATCCACCTTCATGAACGTTCTCGGCTGCCTCGACCGGCCGAGCGCGGGCCGTTATCTCCTCGAGGGAATCGACGTCTCCGGTCTCGACAAAAGGCAGCTCGCGGGGATTCGCAACCGGAAGCTCGGCTTCGTCTTTCAAGGCTTCAACCTTCTATCGCGGACGACCGCCCTCGAGAATGTCGAGCTCCCGACGCTGTACACGCCGATACCCAAACAGGAACGAGCTCGGAGATCGCAGGAAGCCCTGACCCTCGTCGGACTTGCCGATCGAGCGGGCCATTTTCCCTCCCAGCTCTCGGGCGGACAGCAGCAGCGCGTCGCCATCGCCCGGGCGCTGGTGAATAGCCCCTCCATTCTTCTGGCGGATGAACCGACCGGCAACCTGGACAGCCGAACGTCGGTCGAGATCATGGAGGTCTTTCAGGACCTGAACGAACGCGGTTTGACGATCGTGCTCGTCACCCATGAGCAGGACATCGCGCAGTTTGCCAAACGCGTGATCGTCTTCCGCGACGGAACGATCCGGAAGGACGAGCGGATTCCCAGTCCGCCGCGGGCAAGGGAGGTCCTGAAGACCCTTCCATCCCTGGAGGATTAGATGCCCCCCTCGATTCTTCCCACGAATGGACGCCGGCCGGTTGAGATTCGGGTCGGGTCGAGCCGGGTTGAAACCCCGCGGGCGGTTTCCCGTAACACCTTCAATGTTGAATCGAACAATTCAGCTTCTGCTGCTCGCGGGTCTGATGACGAGCTCCTCATGGGCGGCCGACGATCCCTTCGTCGGCAAGTGGAAAGTGAAC
>JBOGJO010000309.1:0-3476 GCA_050747885.1 Thermoanaerobaculia bacterium | reverse complement strand
GTACGAGCTCCTCACGGGACGGCCGCCGTTTCGGAGGCCGACGGCCGCCGAGACGATGACTGCGATTCTCCGGGAAGAACCGGAATCGCTCGCCGAGGTTTCGCCGAAGGCTCCCGCGCCGCTCGTGTGGATCGTCGAACGATGCCTCGCAAAGGATCCCGCCGGTCGTTACTCCGCGACCGCGGATCTCGCCCGGGACCTTTCGACTCTTCGAGAGCACCTCTCGGACCTGAGCATCCCGCCTTCCGCGGCGAGCGCGCGGCCGGGGTCTCGAAGGCGCGGGCTCTCCCGCTGGCCCTCAATCGTCGCCGGGGCAGTTCTCGGTGCGGCGGCGGTTTTCGCGGCCACATGGATGCGGGACCGTTCCGCGACCGCGCCGAAGCCGATCTTGCGCTTTTCGATTCCTCCTCCCCCGGGAACGAGATTCTTTTCGAGGTTCGATTCGGTGGGTTTCGATCTCTCGCCCGACGGATCTCGGCTCGCCTTCCTTGCCGACTCGTCGGGAACGCCGCGCGAGGTCGCTCCGGTCAACCGGCCGTCGATGCGAGTTTGGATTCGATCGCTCTCGGATCTCGAAGCGCGGCCCGTTCCCGGCACCGAGGGCGCGTCGTCTCTATTCTGGTCCCCGGACGGCCGCTCGATCGGGTTCTTCGCGGAAGACAAGCTGAAGCGGATCGACCTGGGCGGCGGAGCTCCCACTCCGGTCTGCCCGGTGCCGACCGAGAGCCGGATGGCCGCCACCTGGGGCGCGGGCGAGATTCTCTACGCCTCGAGTTTCGAGGGGACCATCTATCGGGTTCCTGCCGATGGGGGGCGTTCGCCGATAGCGCTGCTCCGTCCGACCCATGCGCGGGGAGAAACGCGATTGATGTGGCCGCGGTTTCTTCCGGATGGGAAGTCGTTCCTCTATGTCTCGGTCCGGGCGGACGGGGTCGGCGAATTGATGGAGGCCTCGATCGATGGCGGCGGTCCCCGGCTTGTGGGTCCGCTCTCCTCCCGTTTCGAGTATTTCGACCCGGGATACCTCGCGTTTGCGCGCGACGGGGCCCTTTACGCGCAGCGATTCGATGCGGCATCCGCGCAACTGACCGGCCCTCTCATTTCCCTCGCGCCGGCCGTGTACTATTTCTTTACGAGCAAGTGGGCGGCGTTTTCGATCTCCCGATCGGGAACGCTCGTCTACGCGCCGCAGGGCAACCTGACCCGACTGACCTGGTTCGACCGTTCCGGAAAGGCTCTGGGAGAGATCGGATCGGCGAACGCCGGCGAAACGATCAGTCTCTCCGTCTCCCCGGACGGTCGGAGCGCACTTTTCGATCGGACGCGCCCGGATCTCGGCACTTATGACGTGTGGATGATCGATCTCGAGCGGGACGTCGAGACGCGGCTGACGTCGGCTCCCAACACGGAATTCGACCCGGTATGGCTACCCGATGGAAAACATGTCGTCTATTCCGTCGTTCGCGATTACTTGCCGCAGCTCGTCCGCCGGGACCTTGCCGGCGACGTCGAAGAGCCTCTCCTGCCTCCGGGAACATTTCAGGAAGCGCTGGATGTCACCCGCGACGGGCGTCGGCTGCTTTTTTCGCAGAACGCGGGAAGCGAGGCCTGGGGACTCTGGATGCTTTCCCTCGCGGGGGGCTCCGCGGCGACTCCGGCCCTCGCGTCGAAGCGGCACGCAGAGGTCGGCCATCTGTCGCCGGATGGAAAGTTCATCGTCTACCTTTCGAGCGAATCCGGGCGGCAGGAGGCCTACGTCGAGGCCCTGGACGGCAGTTCGGAAAGGGTCCGAGTCTCGACCGGCGGAGCGTCTCTTGTTCGATGGAGCCGGGACGGCCGGGAGATCGACTACGCTTCGCCGGACCAGCGTTTCTTTTCGGCGCCGGTGAAGACGACGTCCTCCCTGGAAGTCGGGGTTGCGAGTGTCCTCTTCTCGCTTCCCGCAGAAGGCTGGAAGGCGTTCGACGTTTCGCCGGACGGCCGGTTCCTCGCCGCCGTTCAGCACTTTTCCTATGCGTCGGCGCCGCTCACCGCCGTGGTGAACGCAAGCTCGGACATTCGGCATTGAGCCTCGGCGCCGGGAGCCGGGCCGAGGTGGACGTCGGAGAAGGGTCGAGATGACGCGGCGAGCGGCCACGCTCTTTCTGTTGATGATCGTGTCCGGACGCGCGAATGATGCCCGGCAGATCGGCAAGATGCGCGGCGTCTGCTGGGAAGCCGTCGGCAAGGTCGGCGCCGGAGAGCTTGCGCCCCTGAAAGACGTTGGCGTGAATTGGATCTCGCAGACGCCGTTTGGATGGTGCCGGTCCGTGCATTCGCCGGACGTGATTCTCGCGACCGGAGCGCGCGTTTACTGGGGCGAGAGCGACGAAGGACTGGTCGAAACGGCGCGCGCGGCCCGCGCGATCGGCATCAGGACGCTGTTGAAACCGCACCTCTGGGTCGGCCACCGCGACTGGGTCGGCGATTTGAAGATGGAAAGCGAGTCGGATTGGAAGGCGTGGTTCGGCTCGTACGAGAAATTCATCCTGCACTACGCTGAATTGGCCGAGCGCGAGCATTTCGACGCGCTGGCAGTCGGAACGGAGCTGTGCGGAACGAGCTCGCGCGCGGCGGACTGGAAACGACTGATCGCGAAAATCCGCTCCGTGTATCACGGGCCTCTCACGTATTGCGCCAATTGGGAAGAGGCCGAGCGAGTTGCGTTCTGGAAGGATCTCGACTTCATCGGGGTGCAGGCGTATTACCCCCTCTCCGCCGCGGCGCATCCGACGCCCGCCGAGCTGCGCGCTTCGTGGGAACGGATCGGGGGCCGCCTCGAAACGCTGTCGGGCCGCGAGGGGCGGCCCGTCGTGTTCACGGAGATCGGGTACCGAAGCGTCGCGGGAGCGGTGAAGGAGCCATGGAACTGGGAGACCGACGGAGGCGCGGATCTCCAGATCCAGTCGGAAGCGTACGAAGCCCTCTACGATCGGCTCTGGGACAAGGCGTGGTTTGGCGGCACGTTCATCTGGAAGTGGAACCCTTACCGGGGCTCCGGCAAGCGGGCGCCGAGGGATTCGGACCGCGATTTCACGCCGCAGGGCAAGCCGGCGCTCGATGTCATTCGCGCGTATTACCGGGAGAAATCGCGTCGGTGAGGGAGAGCGATCAGCGGCCGGCCGGGACGGTCTTGCGCGGATATTTCGTCGTCACGTAGTCGTCGACGAGCCTCCGGAATTCCTCCGCCAGCTCGTCGTGGGTTCCCTGCAGCGTCGTGAAGTGCTGGCCATCGATATAGACGGGGCAGCGCGGTTCCTCACCCGTCCCGGGCAGGCTGATGCCGATGCTCGCCGCCTTCGATTCGCCGGGACCGTTGACGATGCATCCCATGACGGCGAGCGTCATGTTTTCGACGCCGTCGTATTCGAGCTTCCATTCGGGCATCCGGTCGCGGATGTAGCCCTGAATCCGTTCGGCGAGCTCCTGAAACGTCG
>JBOGJO010000308.1:0-21972 GCA_050747885.1 Thermoanaerobaculia bacterium | reverse complement strand
CGCCTTTTCGTCGTACTTCCACTCTTCCGGAAGGTGATTCCGGTACACGCGGACCTGGTGGTAGTCGATCTTGACCTGGTGCTCCATGTCCTCCGGCTGGTCGCGCGAGACGATAAGGTCGATTTTTCCGTCCCCGTCCACGTCGAAGGCGGCGATCCCTTGCGAGGAAAACTTCGCCGGCAGCCCCTTGTCCATCGGAGTGAAATGAAAATCCTTTCGCTGCAGAAAGACGTGGACTCCGCCTTCGTGGGAGTCGACCGCGATGTCGGGCTTCCCGTCGCCGTCGAAGTCGGCGACCGCAACGCCCCCGTATCCCGTGTTCGTTTTCGCGGGTTTGCCGTCGGCCTCGACGATCACCGGCTCCTGTTCCCGGAAGTTTCCGCGGCCGTCTCCGAGGAAGAGATAGAAGGTGGCGCCCGAGCTCACGCGGTCGGGAGAGGCGACGATGTCGGGGAACCCGTCGCCGTTCAAGTCGGCGACGGCGATGTTCTGCCTCCACTGGCCGCCTTCGGGAAGCCCGCCGCCCGCGCGCACCAGGCGGACGCCCGACTTTGCCCGGGCGGGAACGATCGAGTCGAAATCCGCGTCCGTCAGGACGGCCCCGGCTTCCACGCTCGCCCCTTTCGCGGCCTTCTCCCTCGCCTGTTCTTTCTCCTTGTCCTTCTCCTCGCGTTCCTTTCGCGCAGCCTCGATTTCCTCCGGCGAATACTTCTCGGTCCGGATGTAGTAGTAGTTCGCATCCTCCCGATAGATGGGAAGCTTCAATTTCTCGCTGAAGAAGGGCGGCCGAACGTGCGTGGCGTCCACGCGAACCATGTCGGATTTCTTGTAACGCCGAACGTAATAAGTGTCGGTCTCCTCCACGACGTCGGGATCCGTCTTGGCCTTGGGCTGCTCGTATTGAAACCCGACCGGGACCGCGGGAGCCGCCTCGGCCTTCGGGGCGGGAGACGACGAGGAACACCCGGCGGCCGCCAGAACGGCGGCAAGAACCGGAATGCCCCCCAGAAACCATCCGAATCGACCCTTCATCAGTGGTACTCCTCGTTCGGCCGCTCGGCCGAGGTCTTTCACAAAAGATCGGCGAAATGCGGCTCGGTCTTCGTGAAGAGAAGCGAGCCGAGAATCGCCGCGGAAATCGCGAAGACGGCAAGATATGCGAGAGAGCCGGCGCTCGGCAACCGGTGCCGAAAAAACGCGTCCCGGAACGCCTCGATGAGGTGCGCGAACGGATTGATCTCGACGACCCAGCGCAGCCGGGGCGGGACCATCGCGGCGGAATAGAAGATCGGGGTCAGAAACGACAGCATTCCCAGGCCCAGGCCAACGACCTGGGAGGTGTCCCGGAGGAAGACGTTCAGTCCGGCGAGAAAACACCCGATTCCATACGTCATGACGACCTGAACCAAAACGAGCGCCGCGACGACCGGGATCCAGGCGGGCGAGAGATGGCCCCTCCACGCGAGGTAGCCTCCGTAGAGCGCGAAGCCGATCATCTCGTTGAAGACCGCCGAGAGAACGACCGTTGCCACGAGCGATTCCTTGAGAAACACCGTCTTCTTGACCATGGCGGCGTTGTCGGCAAGGCACGTCGCAGACCGGGAAATGCCCTCCTGGATCGCGAGCCAGGGGAGAAATCCCGCCAGGAGGTATTCCGGAAAATTCACGCCCGGCGGCTCGCCGGTCAAGGGGATCTTCAGAACGACCGAGAAAACGAATGAATAGATGAGGACCCAGGCGAGAGGAACGAAAAACGCCCAGGCCGCCCCGAACGCCGACCCGACGTAACGGGACCTCAGGTCGCGGCTCACGAGCTCGGAAAGAAGGTACGCGGACTGAAGCCTTTTCCCCTGAAACTTTCCTCTCGTCTTGACTTTCACGGAGGGAGGATTATATTAGGCGAAGGATTATGGCGCAACAGCATTTTTCGAACGCGCGCCCGAATTTAGTCGGAGCGAGGATTCGCGCCCTTCGAAAGGGACGAAACCTCACGCAGACGGAGCTTTCGGAAAAAATCGGAGTGCTCCAGTCGGACCTCTCCCGGATGGAGAAGGGAGAATACAAAGTCGGGCTCGACACGCTGTTCAAGATTCTGGCCGTTTTCGATCTGGACATGGCTTCCTTTTTCGACGAGGGAGACTCTTCGACCCCCGGAGACGAAGACCCGGCGGCCTGGCAGCAGTTCCTGTCCCTGGACGCAGAGGCGCGCCGGGAGGTGAGGGATTTCATCCGCTTCAAGAAGCTGCAGCAGGACAAGGCCCGGGCCGACGAAAATGACGGGAAACCCGAGAAAATCGATTGATTCCGAGCCCAGGAGTGCTACAGTCGAATTGAAACACCCATGAGCGAGCGCAGCAAGCACCTCGAGTTCATTCGCCGGACGGCGAGAGAGGCTCTGTGGAAGGGCGATTCCGATCGCGCGCTGATGCTCCTCGACGAAGGCCTCACCCTCTCGCGAATGTGGAAGCAGGGGAAAACGAGGACATCTTTCTCTGCAACCGCGTCGCGACGCTCGTGGAGATGGAGCGAAACGACTTCGACCTGTCCCAGCTCAAGGAAGTCCTCCTGCGGCATCCGTTCGGAAAGCTCGGGGCTTTCGCCGCGTACACGGCGGCCTGCGCGCACGAGCTTCGCCGCGAGTTTCCGAAGGCGCGCAGCTACGCCCAGATGGCGATCGGAAGGTGCGAGGACCCCTCGGATTTCCTTCGCGGGGTTTCGTTGAGCCTCCTGGGCGACTTGAGTCTCTCGGAAAGCGATTTCGACGGCGCCCTGCCCCTGTGCTCCGAAGCGATCTCGGTCTTTCAGGAGTGCGGCCAGGACGCGACCCGCGACATCGCCGTCGCGGAGGACAACATCGGCTACATCCACATCTCCCGCGACGAAGTCTCGGTCGGGCTGCCGATGGTGGAGCGCGCCCTGAGCCAGTTCGAGGTCCTCGGCGCGCGGGCGAGAATGGCCTATCCGTACCTCGACCTCTGCCTCGGCCACCTGAAGACGGAGAATTTTTTCGAAGCCGAACGGTGCGGAGTTCGCGCCCTCGCGCTCGGCCAGGAGCTTCGCCAGCCGCGCGTGGTCAAGAACTCGCACTACCTGCTCGGGGAAATTTATTCGGAGATCGGGCGCCGCGACGACGCGGAGCTCCACTTCGAGGCGCTCGCGGATTTCTATCCCGAGTTCCCGGCCCTGAAGAGCTTCCTGCACCAGGTCAACGTGGTGGGGATGATCAACCTGCGCGCATGAAGAATCTCGCCAGCCTGCGCCGCGCCCTGCGCGTTCTGCTTCCGGCAGCGGCCGCCGTGTTGCTCGCCCTTCCGTCCGCGGCGGAGGAAAAATCTCTGCTCACGCCGGACGGAATCCTGTACCACGTGCAATCCGGGCTCTACAAGACGTTCGATCCGTCCGGAACGGCCGCGCAGCCGGACGACTACGTGATCCGCTGGGAATCGCGATCCCAATCGGGCGAGCTGCTTTCCGGAATCATTCCGGGAACGAGCTCGGAGAGCGTCAAGGACCAGTTCGACATCGCTTACGACGCGCTCACCCAGTCGCTGTTCCTCGTCTGGAACGACCGCGTGTCGTTGATCAACTCCGTGGAGTTCGCGGTCTATCAGAAGGGGATCTGGACGCAATCGCAGCTGCTTCCTTCGGGCGTCTTCAGTTTCGCGAATCATCCGCAGATCCTGATCACGCACCAGACCGTGCAGGAGCTCGACTCCAACGGGGCGGAGATCGACACGCCGAGATCGGTCATTTCGGTCGTGTGGTGGGAGGCTTCCGCGAAGCCGCACGCGCGTTTTGCGCCGATCTTCCTCGAGAACGGCAGCATCGACCTCTCCACGATCCAGATCTACGACCTGCCGGAGCTCACGGGGAGCAGCAGCGTCGTCGTTCCCTCGGTTCTTCAGAACCCGCTCTACAAAAACCCGAGCCTTCAGCAGGACGGGTTCTCCTCCGGCGTCGTGGCGACCTTCGGAGACGCCGCGACCGACAACCTTCGGGTCGTCCGGATCGGCTTTCCCTCGGATTTCCGCGGCAACCTCACGCCCCTCGGCGGCCGCCACTCCATCGTGATTCTGGGCCAATCCTCCCTCTCCATGCCCGCCGCGGTGCCGTCTTCGCCCACGGTTCTCGGCTCGATCGTCGGCGGCGGCTACCAGCCGACCGTGTACTGGCAATCCGACGACAGCAGCGTGAGCTACACGGTCGCCGCCGGAGGCGCCTGGGGCGACGTTCGGTCCGTCGCGCTCACGCCGACCCTCGGCACCAACGCCGCGCTGGCCCTGATCAGCCAGATGGCGACCCAGAACTAAAGTCACGAAACCCGCGCTCGCGACGTCTCCCGGGCGAAAGGCCGCTCAGTCGAGGGAAACGGCGAGGTTCGCGCGCGGATCGCCGTCGTAGAGCGAATCAAACAACGCCGCCGCTTCTCTCCCCGCGGGGGAAACTTTCTTCGGGACGGCGATCCGAACCGTGTAAACGTGGTCTCCCGTCGTTCCGGTCCGGGGATCGTGGACTCCCTTGCCCCGCAGGCGAAATTTCTGCCCTCCCTGCGTTCCCGCCGGGACCTTCGCCCGGATCGGACCGTGAATCGTCGGAACCACGATGTCGGCCCCGGAATACGCTTCGCGGATCGTGATCGGAAGGACCGCGAGGATGTCGCCGTTTCGGCGCTCGAAGTACGGATGCGGAGAAACGCGGATCGTCACATAGAGGTCTCCCGAGGAACCGTCGGCCCCCATGTCGCCTTTGCCTGGAATCCGGATCGCTCCCCCGTCGCGGATGCCCGGCGGAATGTTGACCTTGAGCTTTTCCATCGACGCCACCCGGCCCTGGCCTCGACACGTCGGGCACGGAGCCTTTCCCTTTTGCCCGCGGCCGTGGCAGGTCGGGCACAGGATCCGCCGCGTCGTCTGCAGCTGCAGGGTGCCCCCGAAAATCGAGATCCGAAACGGAATCTCCATCGAGGCGCGCGCGTCGGCCGCCGCGCCGGCACCCGGGAATCCCCCCTCGCCGCCTCCGCCGCGAAAGAGGTCTCCGAACAGGCTGGCGAAGTCGGGGAAGCCGGATCCGCCGCCGGAACCGCTGGAAGACCTCGAGAAATCGCCGAAGTCGAAATGCACGCCCTCGGGGCTCTCTTCGGGGCGCGGCCCCGCGTGCCCGAACCGGTCGTACGCTTTCCGCTTCTCCGAGTCCTGGAGCACCTCGTAGGCTTCCTGGACCTCCTGGAACTTCTTCTGGGCCGTCGAGTCGCCGGGATTCACGTCGGGGTGCAGTTTCCTCGCGAGTTTCCGGTAGGCCTTCTTGATCTCCGCTTCCGGGGCGGCTCGGGGAACCCCCAGGACGTCGTAGTAATCCCGTTTGGCCATCGAAGTCGGTTCAGAACCGGTACAGGAGGCCCGCGCCCGCGGTCAGGATTCGTCTCTGGGGTTTCGTCTGCGGGATGTGGAGCGTCAAACGGCCCAGCACCGAAATCCCGCGCCAGACCCGGACGTCGGCGTCGAGACCGAAATGAAGCCCCCACGCGGTTTCTTTTTTGTCGCGGAAGGTCTCAAACGCAGGGTCGGCGGACTCCGGATCGATCCCGTAAGCCCCCAGGCCCGCGAACAGCCCCGACGTCCAGGCCCGCTCGTGAAATTCGTACGCCACGGTGACGAGGCCGTACTGAATCCGGTCCCGCAGCTCGGGAAGGGTCGCCGCGCTCCCGTCGCCGAGGGTGACGGACTGGCCGCCGTTGTAACCCCGCACCTTCATGCTGCCGAAGGTTCCCCGCAGCTCGACGTCCGACTCGAGCTGGTATTGAACCCATGCGTTCCAGTCCACCGTGTCGAACCGGTCGAGGTGAAACCCGTGGTTGACCGAGTTCACGGACGAAAGGCTGGCTCCGATTCCGAAGGTCTCGGCTCCCTGGGCCCCGTGGAGAACGGGAACGGCGAGACCGAGACAGGCGAATGCGATTCCGAGGATCGTGCGACGGACCACAGGTCCTCCTTCCCTCTGACGGCAAAGACTCTAGCAGCCCGCCGTCCGCGGTACAATCTCGCCCGCCAGCATGACGAAACCGTCGCGATTTTCCTTCCTCCGGCAAGCGGAGGATTTTCTCTTCCCGCCGGGCTGCTTTTCCTGCGAAGGCGGCCGCAGCCGGGCGTTCGAGGGCGGGATCTGCCGCTCGTGCTGGGCGGCCCTGCCGGCGCCGGCCGCGACGCGTTGCGGCAGCTGCGACCTGCCCTTGCCTCCCGCGGCGTTCGAGAAGGTCCCCGCTCCGGTCTGCGGTCGATGCCTCGCCCACCCGCATCCGTTCGACGCCCTCCGGTGCGCCGCGCCGTACTCCGGGGTTGCGCGCGACGTCGTGAAGGCCTTCAAATACAGCGGAGCGGACTTTCTGGCTCCGCACCTGGCCGCGAGGATGCTCGCCGCGTGCCGCGACCTCCCGGACTACGACGCGGTGATTCCGGTCCCGGCCACGAGGAAGGAGCGCCGGGCGCACGGGTTTTTTCCCGCGGGCGAGCTCGCCCGCGAGTTTTCGAGGCTCTCCGGCAAGCCGATGCTCGGGACGGCAATCCGGAAAGTCCGCGAGACCGCGCGGCAGGCGAACCTTCCGCTCGCCGCCCGGGGAGACAACGTTCGCGGCGCGTTTCGGGCCGCGGCCGTCGGCGGCTCGCTTCTCCTCGTGGACGACGTCGCCACGTCCGGCACCACACTGGCCGCGTGCGCTCGCGAGCTGCGAAAAAAGGGAGCCCGAAGCGTGCTGGCCGCCGCGTTCGGGCGCGCGCTTCCGGAGAACGATTGAACCTGTTCGACCGCGCCATTGCCGCGTCTTTGCCGCTGGTCCCTTCGCCGATCGTCCGAAAGGTCGCGTCGCGCTACGTCGCGGGCGAAGACCTCGCGTCGGCCCTCGCCGCCGTGGAGACTCTCAACGCCGGAGGCGCCTCGGCCACTCTCGACGTGCTGGGCGAAGACGTCGCGAACCGGGAGGAGACGAAGTTCTTCGTCGAAGAGTATCGCCAGGCCCTCGGGCAAATCGCCGCGAAAAAACTCGACGCGAACGTTTCGGTCAAGCTTTCCGCGATGGGCCTGCGATTCGATCCCGAGCTGGCGCTCGAAAATTTCCGGCAGATCGCGCGGGAAGCCCAGCGCTGCAAGAACTTCGTCCGGATCGACATGGAAGACTCCCATCTCACCCAGGCCACCATCGACCTGTTCCGGGCCGCGCGCCGGGAATTCGAAAACGTCGGAATCGTGCTCCAGGCCTATCTTCGCCGGACGCAGGCCGACGTTGCCGACGCGATTTCCGAAAAATGGAGCGTGCGGATCTGCAAGGGCATTTACGTCGAGCCCCCGGCGATCGCGTTCCGCGACCCGGATCTGATCCGAAGGAACTATGCGTACCTGACCGACCGCATGCTGGCAGCGAGGATCCCGCTCGGGATCGCGACCCATGATGAGGCGATGGTGCTCGAGGCCCTCCACTCGATCGAGCGGCGGGCGTCGCCGCGGGACAGCTACGAGTTCCAGATGCTCATGGGTGTGACTCCCGGTCTCCGGAAGCTGATCCTCGCCCGGGGGCATCGGCTCCGCGTGTATGTTCCGTATGGAAAGTCCTGGAAAGGCTACTCCTTACGCCGCCTCAAAGAGAATCCGGCCATCGCGCGCCACATCCTGAAAGCCGCGCTGAGGCGAACCGACGCCCTTTGACACCGGGGGGCCCGGAGTGTACGCTTTGCTTGAATCGGGGTACGCCATGAGCCGAGCTTCTGGCTTTGTCTTCGCGCTTCTGCTTTTCGCGAGCCCGCTCGCGTTCGGTGCGGATGCTCCGGTTGCCGGCATCGTCAAACACCTCCAGGCGCCCATCCCGGGCGCGCTCGTCTTCGTTTACGGCGTCTCGGATTCGACGCTGAACCGCGCGAGGACCGCGCCCGACGGCTCGTTCAACGTCGAGGGAATCCCCGTCGGCGTGTATGACGTCATCGCCTACAAGGCCGGGTTTTACCCGTCCCTCGTGCGTCTGTGGCATCAGGGGAACCCGGCCGTTTCCGTGCTCGCCATCGACCTCATCCCCGCGGCGGCCGGCGGAGCAATCCGGCGAACGGCCGATATCTGGACATGGCGGGACCGGCTTCCCGCCGACGTTCTGCGGGAGATCACCATCGAATCCGCCGAGCCTTCCCACTCCGCGGCCGCGGCGGGAAACCTGCCCCTCGGGCGCGTGGTCAGCGGCGGCCTGACGAGCTCGACGGGATTCGGGGTGGGCACCTCGCGGTTGACGCGCACGGAATTGAACTTCTTCGGCGTGCTGCCGGCTTCGCTCCAATACGCGTTCCGCGGTTCCTACGACTCTTTGGGAGGAGCGAGCAGCGGCCCCCTGTCCCAGGGAACGGCGAGCGATGCGAGCATGATCGTCGCGGGGTCGCCGGAATCGGGGGTGGCGCTCTCGTACTCGGGACGAACCTTCGTTTCGGCGACCGGCGGCGCGGACCCCAGGCTCGATCGCGAATCGGCGACGTTCAACCGCAAGACCGACGGCGGAGATCAGCTGGCGGTTTCGGTCGCCCGCCGGGTCGAGACGGGCTTCGACCAGGCGACCTCCATTCTCGGCCAGCACCTGTCCGGAACGTCGAATACCTACGAGCTCTCCGCGAATTGGTCCCGGACCCGCGACGAGGCCAACGCGGGCGCCTCGATCGACGTCCTCCGCCGCGAAGTCGCGGAGATGCCGGTGCCGGCCGGAACCTCGAGCGTTCTGGAAGCAAACCTCTCGGCCTCGGCCGATCACTCGATCGGAGACCGGGTCTCCGTCGGAGGCCTGATCCATTCACGCACGGGCGGCGGCGGCAGCGCATTTTCTCCGGGCGCGACCGTGAAGCTGCGCCTCTCGCCGGATTCTTCACTCCTCGTCACGGCCTATCGCCAGGTGTCGGGGACGCCCGCCGAGACCCCGATTCCCGGCGCGCGAACCGTTTCGGCCGCCGGGTGGGATTCTCTCGCCGCGTCCGCCGAATCCGCCGAGCTCGCCTGGGACCTGGCCGAGGGATCGACTCTCCAGATCAAGGCCAGCTCGCAGGACGCGTCCGAGCCTCTCCGCATCCTGTTCAACGGCGACCTTCTCCTGGACCTCGGAAGCCTCTACCTCTTCGACGGGAACCGCATGGAACGGCTCAGCGGGTCCGCGTCGGGCCGGTTGTTCGAGGTCGTCGATGCCTCCCTCACGGCGGAGCGCGGCCGAGTGCTGGGCCAGGTTTCGCCGGGTACGACGCGGGCCTTCGCCGTCCTCCAGAACGAAGGCGACTACTACGGCGGCGAGGCCTCGGTCACCCTTCGCCCGACGCGAACGGGAATTTCGTGCGGCGTCCGCCGAATCCGCCAGGTCATCGTCACCGATACCGGCCATCTCGAGAATTACTCCGACATGCTTCGCGTGTCTCTCGGTCAGGACCTGACGGTCCTCGGGTTCGACCCCTTCGGCACGGCCTGGAAGCTCGTCCTCGCGTACGAAACCGACCGCAATCCCACGGCGCCCGAGTCGGACAGCGACGAGAGCCCGGCGACACGGAAACGCCTCATGGGCGGTGTCTCGATCTCCTTCTGATCCAAAGGGCTGGGTCAAAGCTCTTTTCTTCCTACAGAAAATTGAATTCCATCCGTGAATTTGAATGATGGCGCCCGGGTCACGTGGTCGATGCTCAGTAAATATCGAATTTTCAATCATTTGAGTTGATTCAAAATTCAGTCCCGATGGCACTCCGGTTGCTCTTCCACGAAATTCAATGAAAAGGGGCTGGAGAGCCGTCGCGGCAGTCGCGTTCGCGATTTTTCTTTGCGCGGCGCTCGTCCTCTCGTTTCTTTCGTTCCAGAGAAAGCTCGAATCGTTCACCCAGGCGGACTTCAACTCGCGAGCGTTTCGAGGTTTTCTGGAAGTCATCACGCCGCCCGACCCCCAGACCGAGCCGGCGCTCCAATCCGGCGATCGCATCGTTCTCGTCGACGGGCAGCCGGTCGCCGCTCTGGAGAACCCGATTCGAACTCTCTCGCGCCCTCCCTTTCCGCACAAGCTGGCGGTCGTGCGAGGCAACGAGGTCGCCGAGGCCAGTCTCGGGGCGCCGCAGACGCGGGTCGATCTCCCGTACCTCTTCCTCGCGTTTGTCGGCATCCTCTCGCTGCTGATCGGCCTCGCCACCCTCGTCCGCGACCGGGCGGCCACCACGTACCTGTTCGCGTCGTTCTGCGTGAGCACGTTCGCGATTTACGTGCTGACCCCCTCGGGACCGGTGGACGGTCTCTGGAAGGCGATCTGGCTTTCCGAGGACGTGTTCCGCGCGTTCGCGCCGGCGCTGCTGCTGCACTTTTTCCTGAGGTTTCCGACCCCGGTCCGGCGGCGGGTCTGGGCGATTTATGCGGCGCCGCTTCTCTACCTCGCGGGAGAGGCGATCGTCTCCTTTTCGCTTCTTCCGATCCCGGGGGCCCGCCTCCCGTTTCTCGTCGAGCTGCTCGAGCGGTTCTGGCTCGTGTATTTTGCGGCCTACGGTTCGGCGTCGGTCGTGCGCATCGCCCTGGCCGCGAGAAACGGCGCCGACGCCTCGTCGCAGCGTCAGGCGCGGTGGGTCGCCCTGGGCACGGGCTTCGGCCTGTCTCCGTTCATTCTGCTTTACATTCTGCCGCGTCTTTTCGGGTATTCGGCCACGTGGGCTTCCTGCGTCGGGGTCGTGCCGCTCGTGTTCGTCCCGCTCGGCTTTTCCTACGCGATTCTCAAGTGGCGCCTCTGGGACGTGGACGTGTTCGCCCGCGAAGCCATCGCGACCACGGTCGCGGTCTTCCTCGGAGCGGCGTCGTTTGTCCTGGTCAATTCCCTGCTGAATCGCGTCCTGACCGGGTTCGCGTCCGGCGCCAAGAATTTTCTCGCGTTCGGGTCGGGCCTGTTCCTCGCTTCCCTCCTGGTGCCGGTCAAGCGGCGTTTCTCCAACGCGATCGAGAGGTTTCAATACGGCGAAACCTACCGCGCCCGCAGGGCACTGCTCGACTTCTCGCGCGAATGGCGGGGGGTCCGCGAGGCGGACGTTCTCGCCGACGCGCTCGCTTCGAGCGTGGGAGAGGCCCTCAAGATCTCGCCCTGCCGGTTCTTCCTTCTGGACCGTCCGCTGCCCCCCGGGCTCTCGCGTGAGGCGCTCGTCGAGCGTCTCACCGGGGAAGACGGCCTTCGCATCCGGTCGGCCACGTTTCCGTCCGGGGAGGACCTCACGTTTCTCCGCCTCTTCGAAGACGGCTTCCGGTACGTCTTCGCGCTCAAATCGGGCGGCCGGATCGCCGGCGCCCTCGCCGTCGGGCTCAAGGAGGGCCGGGTGCCCCTCTCGACCGAGGACCGCGCTCTCCTGACCACGGTGCTTTCCCAGGCCTCGCTCGCCTTCGAGAACGCGGAGCTCTACCGGACGCTCGAGCGGCGGATGGAGGAGATCCGGACTCTCCAGGAATTTCAGCAGGAAGTCATCCGCTCCTCGTCGGCGGGCATCGTCGTGTGCTCGCAGGACGGGAGGCTCGTCTCCGCGAATCCCGCGTTCGAAGGGCTCGCCGGCCGCGCCGAATCCGATCTCGTGGGCCGGCCCCTTGCGGAGCTTTTTCCCGGAACGCCCGAGTTCGCCGACGCCGCCGCCGAGCAGGCCTTCGAAACGCGCGCGCCGGGAGCCGACGGAGCGGAGCGCATCTACCGGGTGGCGATCTCGCCGCTGCGGGGATCCGCGAGCTCCCGGGTCGTTTTGTTCGACGACATCAGCGAACGGGTCGCGCTCGAGAAGGGCGTTTCGGAGCGCGAGCGCCTCGCATCCCTGGGAGTCCTCGCGGCGGGCGTCGCGCACGAGGTGAACACGCCCCTGGCCGGCATCTCGTCCTATGCGCAGATGCTGCTCGCCGACACCGACCGGGACGATCCTCGTTACGACATTCTCAAGAAGATGGAACGCCAGACGTTTCGCGCGTCGCGGCTCGTCGGAAACCTCCTGGAGTTCGCGCGCGGGAGGCACGGCGCGCACGAAGAGATCGACCTCTCCCGGGTGCTGTCGGACGCGATCGAATCGAGCGAGCCGGCTCTCGCCCCCCGGCAGATCCGCGTCGAAGCGCGGGGATTGGAGCGGCCCTGGCCCTCCCTCGGAAACGCGCGGGAGCTCGAGCAGGTGTTCGTCAATCTTCTCATCAACGCCCGCGACGCCTCGCCCGACGGCGCTCCCATTTCACTCTCGATCGAAGAAAACGGGGGTGGATGCGTCGTCGAAGTCGCGGACCGCGGAAAGGGTTTGAGCGAGGAAGAGGCCCGGCGGGCTTTCGAGCCGTTTTTCACGACCCGCCAATCGGGCGGCACCGGCCTGGGCCTGGCCATCGCGCGCGAGATCGTCGAGCGCCACGGGGGCCGGATCCTTCTCCAACCCCGGCCGGGGGGCGGAGCCGTGGCTCGCGTCTCTCTTCCCGGATAGGATCGACGAATGCACGTTCTCGTCGTCGACGATGAGGAAGTCCTTCGGGACGTCCTGTCTTCGCTGCTCAAAAAAGAAGGACACAAAGTGCGCGCGACGGCGACCGCGGCCGCGGCCCTCTCCGCGTTCGAGGAAGAGACGTTCGACGTCGTCCTTCTGGACCTGATGCTCCCCGACCGTCCGGGCCTGGAAGTCCTCCGGGAGATCCGCCGAAAGGACCCGGCGGCCGTGGTCGTCGTCATCACCGCTTACTCCTCGATCGAAAACGCGATTCTCGCGATGCGGGAAGGGGCGTTCCATTACATTCCGAAACCGTTCCAGAACGAAGAAGTCGCCCTCACGGTCCGGAAAGGGGGCGAGCAGAGACGGCTCGCCGAGGAAAACCAGCGCCTGCAGGCGGAGCTCTCTCAGCGACGGGGGCTCGACCGGATCGTGGGCAAGTCCGCTCCGATGCAGAAGGTCTTCGAGCTGATCCGGATGGCCGCCCCTTCGAAGTCCACGATCCTCATCGAGGGCGAATCCGGCACGGGAAAGGAGCTCGTCGCGAAAGCGATCCATCAGCTGAGCGCGCGCGCGTCGAGCCCCTTCGTGACGGTCAATTCCGGATCGATGCCTGCGGACCTTCTGGAATCGAACCTGTTCGGCCACGTCCGGGGAGCCTTCACCGGGGCCATCGCCCACAAGAAGGGCCTCTTCGAAGTCGCCGACGGCGGGACGCTCTTCTTCGACGAAATCGGAACGATCTCCATGGACACGCAGTCCAAGCTGCTCCGCGTGATCCAGGAGCGGGAGTTCATGCGAGTCGGCGCGACCGAGACCCAGAAATCGGACGTGCGCATCCTCGCCGCGACCAACGCCGACCTGAAACGGCTCGTGGCGGAAGGGCGCTTCCGCGAGGACCTGTATTACCGCCTCTGCGTGATCCGGGTTGCCCTGCCGGCGCTTCGGGAGCGCAAGGAAGATCTCCCCCTGCTCATGGACCATTTCTTGCGCCTGTATGCGAATGAAAACCACAAGCCCATCACCGGCATCGAGCCCGACGCCCTGAAGGCCCTGTACAACCACCACTGGCCGGGAAACGTCCGGGAGCTCGAGAACGCGATCGAGCGTTCCGTCGTCCTTTGCTCGGGATCGATGATCGGAATCGACCTGCTGCCCGAAGGAGTCTTTGCTCCCGACGATTCGTCGGCCGGAATCGCGATCCCCGCCGAGGGCCTGTCCTACCGCGATGCCGTGGAGACCTTCGAGAGACGGCTCGTGGTCTCCGCGCTCAAGCGCGCCGGCGGCGTTCAGAAAAAGGCGGCCGAGCTCCTGAAGACCCGGCCCACCACGCTCCACGAGATCATCAAGCGTCTCGGCCTGAGCGGCCGCGAGGTGCCGGCGGCGACCGAAGCCGTCGCCGACACGCCGGTCGGCGCGCCGGAATAGTCAACCCCGAAGGCCGGGAACGAGAGGCGCGTTTTCAGCCGGTGCGGCGGACGAGCACGATCGTTCGGTCGTCGCCGAAAGGAACGTCTTTCGCAAAACGGTCGAGCTCCCGGAACAACTCCGTGTCGATGGCCTCGAGCCCGCCCTTCGCGTTCTTTTCGGCGAACTTCCGGAGCCGGTCCACGCCGAACTCCTCGTCCTGCGGATCCGCGGCTTCCGTGATGCCGTCGGTGTACAGCATGAGGAGGTCGCCGGGCTCCATCAAAATCTTCGAAGACGGATACGCCTGCGGAAACAGGGCGAGCGGGCGGCCGTGCGTCGGGAGCAGCTCGATGTCCCCGTTCGCTCGGACCCAGAGCGGGGGGTTGTGGCCGGCGTTGACGTACTCGACTTCCCCGGTCACCCCGTCCGAGAGCAGGAAGAACGCCGTGATGAAACGCCCCTCGGCGGTCCGGGCGGCGAGCCTCTCGGAGAGGCGCGTCACCATCAGGGGCAGGGGCATCGACTCGTCGGTCCAGGCCGAAAAAGTCGCCTGCAGCCACGCCATCAGCAGCGCCGGCCCCACTCCCTTTCCGCACACGTCGGCGATCACGACGTAGAGCTTTCCGTCCGGCCCGACCCGGAAATCGTAGTAGTCGCCGGACACTTCCTTGGAAGGAACGTTCGCGCCCAGGAGCTCGAAGCCCGGGTACTCCGGAGGCTCGTCGGGAAGCAGTTTCTGCTGGATCTCGCGCGCGAGGTTGAAGTCGCGCTCCATCCTCTTTTTGTCGGCGGCCTCCAGGGAGAGCGCCGCGTTCTGGATCTTCGCGGCCGCGACGTTGGCGAGCGACGTCAGGAGGCGCAGATCGTCCTCGGTGTAGGTCTTCTTTCCCAACCGGCTGTCGACGTAGATCAGCCCGACGACCTCGCCTCCGTTTTCGAGCGGAGCCGCGAGGATCGACTTGATGCCGGACAGGCGGATCGATTGGGCCATGTTCACGCCCTCCTGCCCGGCGTCCATGATGAGCAATCCCTGCCGCTTTTCGAGAACGGTCGACACCAGGGTCTGGGACAGACGGATCTCCTCGCTCGACTCCCCCTCGGCCGACTTCGCGATCGCGGTCTCGAGCACGTTCTTGTTCTTCAGGAGGATCACGCCCCGGTCCGGGCGCAGGCATTCGAACACCCGGTCCATGAGGAACTGCATCATGTCGTTGAGAGGAACGTCCTTGAGGAGCTCGAGGGTCATCTCGTTGACGACCCGCATCGATTCCACGAGCCGCGCGAGTTGGGTCGCGGGCAGACTGGGGTCCGTGTAGTGGGGCTGCACGCGCAGCAACGAGGCCTCGGCGCGGAAGACCGTCGCATCGCCCGGATCGAAGCGCTGCGCCGGATCGATCTGCACCTGGGTCGTCGAGTTGCGGGACACCGTCAGCGTGCAGCTTCCAATCGTGATGCGATCCCCTTCTCCCAGGGGGCGCGCGCCGGTGAGCCTCTCCCCGTTGAAAAACGTTCCGTTTCGCGACTCGAGGTCTTCGACCGACAGGCCGTCCCCCTCGCGGAGGATGCGCGCGTGCCGCCGGGAAAGGCTCTTGTCCGCGAGCACGACGTCGTTGAACGAGGATCGCCCGAGCGTCGTGACGGGCTTGTCGAGGGCCACGCGCCGGGCTTCTTCTCCGGGGACTTCGATCTTCAGGCTGAACATCGTCGCTATTCTAAGCTCCCTCGGGCCCGGACGCGGGGGAAGGAATGCCGCGGAGTCAAAAAACGTTCTTGAGGACCGGCGGCTTTTTGGGTATTATCATGGTTTTGACTTTGGCGGAGAGACTGAAAAAGAGGCTGGAGAGATGAAGAAAGACCTGCACCCCGAGTACCATGAGGTCCTCGTCCACTGCGCCTGCGGCGAGACGTTCACGACCCATTCGACCAAGAAAGAGCTCCGGCTCGAGATCTGCAGCAAATGCCATCCCTTCTTCACGGGAAAGCAGAAGCTCGTGGACTCCGCGGGACGCGTCGAGCGCTTCCAGAAGCGGTACCAGAAGCGCGCGAACGCCTGAGCCATGGCTTCCGACGCCTATGCTCTGAACCCCGACATGCTCGTCGGCGGCCAGGCGGTCCTGGAAGGCGTCATGATGCGCTCGGCCCGCGGATACGCGGTGGCCGTCCGGCGTCCCGACGGAACCCTGGCGTTCGACCGCGATGAGGTCAAGGCCCCTTCCGCGAAGTTTCGTCCACTCAAATGGCCGATCCTGCGCGGATCGACGATCCTGATCCAGTCGCTCCTGCTCGGATTCCGGGCTCTGGCCTTTGCCGCGCACCATTCGGTCCCGGAGTCGTCCCGCCCGAAGGGGTCCGCGGACCGGGCGAGCCGCGCCGCGATCGCCGCGAGCCTGGCCGTGGCCGTGCTGTTCGGGCTCGGTCTCTTCCTTTTCCTGCCGCTGCTCCTGACGAATCTCGTCAAAGCGCGCTTTTCTCCGGGCCTCGGAACCCTCGGCTTCAACGCGGTCGACGGGGGAATCCGCGTGCTCTTCTTCTTTGGCTATCTCGCGGCCATTTCGAAGCTGTCCGACATCCGCCGCGTGTTCGAATACCACGGCGCGGAGCACAAGGTCGTGTACACGTTCGAGGCGGGGGAAGACCTCACGGTGGAAAACGCGTCCCGAAAGTCCCGCCTCCACCCGCGGTGCGGAACGTCGTTTCTCCTGTTCGTTCTCGCGATCTCGATCGTCGTCTTCTCGTTCATCCCCTCGACGGCCCCGTTCCTCGTCAAGCTCGCCTCGCGAATCGTCTTCATTCCTCTGATCGCCGGCCTCGCCTACGAAACCATTCGTTTCTCCTCGAAACACGTCGACTCCCCCGTCTTCCGATTCCTCATCACGCCGGGCCTCTGGCTCCAGCGGATCACGACCCGGGAACCTTCCGCCGATCAGATCGAAGTCGCGATCGCCGCCCTGCGGGAGGCGTTGACGTTTGACCTCGCTTCCGCCACCCCTCAGGCCGCCGTCCTCTAGTGTCCCGTAACGGAAGTCCCGTGAGCGTCGCGCCGGCGGCTTGCGGGCGAGGTCAAGGCGCGGCGAGGGGACAGATGCCGTCGCGATCGGACCCGAGCCGCAACGCCGAGATCGCCCGCATTGCGCTGGCGCCCAAAGGGTTCGGGCGGCGCCGGGCCATCTGCTTTGTTGCCGCTCCTCGACGATGCTTCGGCATCGCCTGCGTCGCGTCGCCTCGCATCTGGCCCAACGGCGCTCCGAACGACGCTTACGCGATTTCCGTTACGGGACACTAGCGTCCCGACTCGGGACACTGGCGTCCCGACCCGGGACACTTGAAAGTTGCGGCGCGGCCGGCGCGGACGAAGCAGGGGAAAATCGAAATGATCGACAAACTGGAAGAAATCGAAAAGAAATACGCCAGCCTCGAGTCGCGGCTGGAAGACCCGACCGTCGCGCAGGACTACGCGGCCGTTCGCGACACTCAGAAGGCGCTTTCCGAATTCCAACCGATCGTCGAAAAGTACCGCGAGTACCGAAAGACGAAGGCCGACTGGGACGGCACGCAGGAGCTGCTCGCTTCGACCGGGTCCGGCGAGGAGCTGCATGCCATGGCGGAATCGGAATCGGCCGAGCTCCGTACGAAGCTCGCGGCCCTCGAGGAGGAGCTTCGCCTGCTGCTGGTTCCGCGGGACCCGAACGACGCAAAGAACGTCATCCTCGAGGTCCGGGGGGGAACGGGAGGCGAAGAAGCGTCCCTGTTCGCCGGCGATCTCCTCCGAATGTACCAGCGCTACGCGGAAAGCCGCGGGTGGAAGTTCGAGATGATCGACCTCGAAGAGACGGGCCTGAGGGGCGTCAAGAGCGCGACGGCGATCGTGGAAGGGTCCGGGGCGTACTCGCGGCTGAAGTACGAAGGCGGCGTCCACCGGGTGCAGCGGGTCCCGCAGACCGAGGCGTCCGGGCGGATCCACACGTCGGCGGCGACCGTCGCCGTTCTGCCCGAAGCGGAGGACGTCGACATCGAGATCAGCGAAAAAGACATTCGCGTGGACCGCTTCTGCGCCTCGGGGCCCGGCGGGCAGGGCGTGAACACGACGTACTCGGCGGTTCGCCTGACGCACCTTCCGTCCGGCATCGTCGTGCAGTGCCAGGACGAAAGGTCCCAGATCAAGAACAAAGCGAAGGCGATGCGCGTTCTGAAGGCGAGGCTCCTGGAAGCGGAGCAGGAAAAGCAGCAGGGATCGATCGCCGCCGAGCGCAAGAAAATGGTCGGCTCGGGCGACCGCTCGGAAAAGATTCGAACGTACAACTTTCCCCAGTCGCGCGTGACGGACCACCGGATCGGCGTCACTTCCCACCGTCTCCAGGAAATCCTCGATGGCCGTCTCGACGAGTTGATCGAGCCGCTCACTTCTCATTTCCGCGCGGAAAAGCTCAAAGAGCAGCTCGCGTCCGCCTGAGCTTCGGATGCGGACCGTCGGCGGGCTCCTCGAGGCGATCGCGGCGGAGGATGACGACGCCAGGCGGGACGCTCGCATCCTGCTCGCCCACGTCCTGGGGACCCGCGGGCCCGCGGCCCTCGTTCGGGGAGATCCCGTGTCTTCCGGGCAGGAAGCCGTCTTCGGAGGCCTGTGGGCGCGCCGCCGCTCGGGCGAGCCGGTTCAATACATTCTCGGAGAATGGGATTTCTTCGGGCGGACCTTCGGAGTCGACTCCCGGGCGCTGATCCCGCGCCCCGAAACCGAGCACCTCGTCGAGGAGGCTCTTCGCGAGGCGCCGAACGCTCGCCGGATCCTCGACCTCGGCTGCGGCAGCGGCGTTCTCGCGGTGACCCTCGCGCGGGAGCTGCCCCGCGCCGACGTCGTGGCCACGGACGTCTCCCCGGCCGCTCTCGCGCTGTGCCGCGAAAACGCGGCCCGGCACGGAGTCCTTGGCCGTGTCCATCTCCTCGGCTCCGATTGGCTCGCCTCTTTCGGGAACGCTCGCTTCGACCTCGTCGTCTCGAACCCCCCGTACGTGTCCAAAGACGACCGGGCCGCCCTCCCCGCGAGCGTCCGGGATTTCGAGCCCCACGGCGCGCTGTTTGCCGGCGCCGGCGGCCTCTCGGAAATCCGGCGGCTCCTGGCGGACCTTCCGCGGGTGATGGCTCCCGGCGGAGTGTTCCTCTTCGAATTCGGTTTCGGCCAGGACGTCGCCGGCGAGACGCGCGCCTCGAGAGACTGGGACCTCCGAAGGATCGTGCCCGACCTGGCCGGAATCCCGCGCGTCGCGGTTCTCGGGCGCTCGAGCCCGGCGCGATAAGATCCGCGAGCCATGCCCCTCTCGCCCGGAACCCGGCTGGGGACTTACGAAATTCTCGCCCCTCTCGGGTCGGGCGGAATGGGCGAGGTCTATCGCGCCCGCGACACGAAGCTCGAGCGGGAGGTCGCTCTCAAGATCCTCCGGGAGACGCAAGGCTCCTCGCGCCCGAGCGCGGAACGGCTCCTTCGCGAGGCTCGCGCGGCCTCGGCGTTGAATCACCCGAACATCGCCACGATCTATGAAATCGGCGAAGCTCCGGGCGAATCGGGCCCCGTTCCCTACATCGCCATGGAGCTCGTGGACGGGCCCACCCTCGGCGAGCTCGCTGCCGCCTCGCCGATCGAGCTCGACCGCGCTCTCGAGATCGGCGTGGAGCTCGCCGAGGCGCTTTCCGCCGCGCACGAAAAAGGAATCGTCCATCGAGACGTGAAGCCCTCCAACGTGATCGTGTCCCGGAGCCGCCACGTCAAGGTGCTCGATTTCGGGCTCGCGAAGGAGACCGCTCCCGTCGACCTGGAGGCTCCCACCCAGGGCCTCTCGGAAATCCTCAGCGGGGGAAGCGCCCCGGAGGGAACGATCGCCTATCTCGCGCCCGAGCGACTTCGCGGCCTCGCGCTCGACGCTCGCGGCGACATCTTCTCCCTGGGAGTCCTCCTGTACGAAATCATCGCGCGCCGTCCTCCGTTTTCGGGAGGCACTCCGCTCGCGGTGCTCGACGCCATCCTTCGCTCCGAGCCGGCGCCCCTCGAAAAGGCTGCCCCGGGAACTCCGCCGGAAGTCTCGCGCGTCGTCGCCCGAATGCTCGAGAAGGACCGGGAGCGGCGCTATCCCACGATGCGAGAAGTGGCGGCCGACCTCCAGGCCGCGAGGGACGGGCGCGCCCGGGCTCCGGACTCGTTCCGGCCCGACTTCCCGGCGAAGCCTTCCGTCGGCGTCATGACGTTTTCCAACATCACGCGCGACGCCGCCGACGACTGGCTGGGAACCGGCCTCGCCGAGACGGTTTCCGCCGACCTGAAAGCCCTCCCGGGCGTCACGATCATCGCCCGGGAAAGGGTCTCCGAAGTCCTGCGCAATCTCCCTCAAGCCGGCGTCGGCGAGGACGCGTTCGTCCAGGCGGGCCGGCTCCTGGGAGCCCGATGGATCGTCGTTGGAGGGTTCCAGCGGCTCGGCGGCAACCTTCGCATCACCGCTCGGTTCGTCGAAGCGTCGACCGGCGAAGCCATGCGCACCGTCAAGATCGACGGACCGATGAGCGACCTCTTCGCCCTCCAGGACCAGGTCGCCGCCGAACTGTCGCGCGACCTGTGCCTCAACCTCGATCAGCCGGAACCGGGGCCCGTCGAGCCGGGAGACACGCACGTCGTTGCCGCTTACGAGGCTTACAGCAAGGGACTCATCAACATCCGGACCGCGAGCCTCGACTCCCTGGACCGCGCGATCGTTCTGTTCGAGAGAGCGGTCGAGCTCGACCCGGGCTACGGCCGGGCGCACCTGGCCCTGGCGTCCGCGTATGACGACAAGGGCGAATACCTCGGCGTGCCGGAGCTCGGCGCCCGCGCCCTCGAGACTTTCCGGAAGGCCTCCGAGCTCCTGCCCGACTCTTCCGAGGCCTGGAGGGGCATCGGCTCGGTTCTCCTCTTTCTCGGACGGGATGCCGAGGCGCTCGAGGCGCTGCGCCGCGCCGAGTCCCTGAGCCCCGCCGATTTCGGCGTTCACTCCTCGCTCGGACGCGTTCTCTTTCTCGGGATGGCCGACTTCGCCGGGGCGGCGCGGGAATTCGAACAGTCCCTGGCGCTCAATCCGCAGGCGGGCTGGAGCGCCCTTCAGCTCGCCCACTGCCGGATCCTTCTCCGGGACTTCGAGCCCGCGGAAACCGCCGCCCTGCGAGCCGTCGAGCTCCAGGAACAGTTCTTCTCCGGAAAAGAAGGCCTGTTCATCGTCGGCGCGCACACGCGCCTGGGACACCTCCGTGCCGTTCAGGGACGTCCCGAGGAGGCGGTCGCGGAGTTCGAAAAAGAAATCGATTTTCTGCGGCAGATCGACCACGCGCTCAAGGACCGGCAGGCCATCGAGATCAACGCCCGGCGCGGGAGCGCGGAGCTGCGCCTCGGCAGGAGCCCGGAGGCCCGCGTCCACCTCGAGGCCGCCGTCGCGGGATTCGAGGAGCGTCTTCGCCGCGGCGCCGACGATCCCTTCACGCGCTACTACGCCGCGTGCGCCTGGGCGTCCCAGGGAGAATCCGGCAACGCCCTCGACTGCCTCGAAGAGGCCGCCCGCCTGCGGCCGGCTTTCACGCTCGTGCGCGCGCTCGAGGAGCCCGACTTCGAGGGCCTCCGGCGCGAACCCCGATTCGAATCGCTCGTCGCCTCCTGGCGGGCCCATCGGGACGAGCCCGGCGCGGACAGGAAAACTCCCGAGGGATAGAATCCGCCCGTGGAAAAGTTCCGGATCGAAGGCGCCACGCGGCTCGAAGGCTCGGTTCGGATTTCCGGCGCGAAAAACGCCGCGCTCCCCGCCTTCGCGGCTGCTCTCCTCACGAAAGAGCCGGTCACCCTGCGCAACGTCCCGAAAGTCGCCGACCTGCGAACCATGGCAAAGCTTCTCTCGCACATCGGCGCGAAGGTGTCCTTTGTCGACAGCGAGGCGGTCATCGAAGCCGCGGAGATCCGCACGCCGGAAGCTCCGTACGACATCGTCAAGACGATGCGCGCCTCGGTCCTCGTCCTCGGACCGCTCCTGGCGCGGGCCGGGCGCGCGAAAGCCTCCCTCCCGGGGGGCTGCGCGATCGGCGTGCGGCCCATCAACCTCCACATCTC
>JBOGJO010000307.1:0-5978 GCA_050747885.1 Thermoanaerobaculia bacterium | reverse complement strand
CGGCATCTGTCCCCTCGCCGCGCCTTGACCTCATCCGCAAGCCGCTGGCGCGACGCCAAAGTTATTTTCGACTCGGGGCACTAGCTCTCGGCCGGCCTCGCGTCCACGAGAGCGCGGCCGGGGCGCTCGAACTTTTGCGCCAGCGCCAGCAGGACGATGTAGAAATACCCGGAGAAGAACATCGACAGGAAGGGCAGCGCGAAGTAGATCCGCTGCCGGACGGCGAGGCCGATCGCGATCGCGAAATAAAGGGCGAAGGCGGCTTCGATCGGGAAGAACTTGTTGACACCGGCTCGGTACGACTTGTCCTTCCACTTTTGAGACGCGTCGACGATCGAGTATTTCGGCGTCCGGCGAAACTCGGTCTTGCGTCCAAACAGCGCCTCGAGGACCGCGTGGGCGTTGTTGACCGCAAGGCCGATTCCCAGACCCATCACCATCGGCAGGTAGCGCAGCTGCCTTCGCCAGCGGGAATCGATCTCCCTCTGGGACACGGCATAGAAAGCGATCACCGAGACCGTCGAGATCAAGAACAGCGGCGCGTCGAAGAGGATGAGCCTCGTCCATCCGAGCCGGTGGCGGATGACCATCGCCGGAAAGACGAGCAGCGACAACGCGACGACGAGCGGGTAGGACACGTTGTTCGTCAGGTGAAAGAAGGACTCGATCTTGACCTTGAGGGGAAACCGGCTTCGGAAGATCCTGCCGAGGAGCTTTCGGCCCGTCTGGATCGAGCCTTTTGCCCACCGGTGCTGTTGCGCTTTGAACCCGTCGATGTCGACCGGGACTTCGGCGGGGGAGACGAGGTCTTTCAGGTAGACGAATTTCCAGCCGGCGAGCTGCGCGCGGTAAGAAAGATCGAGGTCTTCGGTGAGAGTGTCGCCATTCCAGCCGCCCGATTCCTCGATCGTCGCGCGGCGCCAGATTCCCGCGGTGCCGTTGAAATTGAAGAACCGCCCGCTGCGGTTTCGGGCCGTGTGCTCGAGCACGAAATGGCCGTCGAGGTAGATCGACTGGATCTTCGTCAGGAGGGAGAAGTCGCGGTTCAAATGGTCCCATCGCGACTGCACCATCCCGACCGAGGGGTCCGCGAAGTGGTCGATCGAATCGCGAACGATGCCCGGGGCCGGCACGAAGTCGGCATCCAGAACGAGCAGGAATTCCCCCGTCGCGGCGCGAAGCCCGTCCTGGAGCGCGCCCGCCTTGAACCCGGACCGATGGGTGCGGTGGAAGTAACGGATGTCCACGCCCCGGCGCCGGTGGCGCTCGACGGCCGAGCGCGCGAGGTCCGCGGTTTCGTCGGTCGAGTCGTCGAGCACCTGAATTTCCAGAAGCTCCCTCGGATAATCGATTTCGGCGGCCGCGCCGATCAACCGCTCGACGACGTACTTTTCGTTGTACATCGGAAGCTGGACGGTCACTCTCGGAAGCGGCGAGAGGCTGCCGGCCGGCACGGGGACCCGCGCGCGCGTCCGGTAGTAGAGAAGGACGAGCAGCATGCGGTGGGATCCGTAGACCGCGAGTCCGAGGAGGACGGCGTAGTAACAGACTAAGATCGCGACGTCGGAAACATGAAGCATTTTCTTCTCCCGGCCATTCTACTGGAGGCGATTTTCGCCTCCGTCGCGCTTTTCCCCGATTTTCGGCCCCATCTTCTCGTCTACCTCGCCCTGGTTTCGACCGCGGTCCCCGCGGCCTTCATTTTCGCCGGCAGGGCTTCCCGGAGGACCGCGCTGGCATGCGGTCTCATCTTCCGCGCGACCCTGCTGGTCCGCTCTCCCGATCTCTCGGACGACCTGCTCCGGTACGTCTGGGATGGGCGGGTGGCCGCCAGCGGCCGCTCCCCTTATGCGCTGGCCCCGAGCGACCCCCGGCTCTCGGCCCTGCGCGATTCCGGCTGGCGGGAGATGTCTCACCGGGACACCCGGACGATCTACCCGCCGGTCGCAGAATTCCTATTCAAACTCGGTGCCGTGTCGGGGTTCCCGCAGATCAGCCTGAAGGCCGCCTTCGGCGCCGCCGACCTGTCCGTGGTCTGGCTCCTCGGCGCGTTTCCGGGGGGTGAATTCGCGTCGGCCCTGTACGCCGCGTTTCCCCTTTCCGTCGTCGAGAGCGCCGGGATGGGGCACGTCGACTCCGTCGGGATCGCGCTTCTTCTCGCCTCGCTTCTCCTTCTCGAGTCCGGCCGGCGAGGGCTTTCCGGCGCCGCGGCGGCCCTGTCGGTCCTCACGAAATACGTTTCGGGAGCGGCGCTGCTGCCCGGCCTCCGACGGGGGAAGCTGCCGTTTCTTGCAGTCCTTCTGCTCGTCGGGGGGCTCGTGTGGCGCGTCGGGGAGGGCTCCGGCCCGTCGCCGGCGTCGGGGCTGGCGAATTTTGCGACACGATGGGAAGGCAACTCGGTCCTCTATCCCGCGAGTTTCTGGGCCGTTTCACGGATTCACCTGCCAGAGAGGGCAAAGGCCTTTTACGCGGAGTGGAAATCCCGCCGGCCCCAGAGGCCGTGGATGGAGCGGATCTGGCCGTATTTCTACGCCGAATTCTTCGCGCGGGCGGCGCTCGCGCTGGTTCTGGCCGCCGGTCTTCTCGTGATCGCCGTCCGAATCGCCGACCCGGTGCGCGCGACGGGCGCGAGCATCGGGCTCCTCCTTCTGTGCTCTCCGGTGCTTCACCCCTGGTATCTGCTCTGGATGCTTCCTTTTGCCGCGCTCTTTCGCTCCGCGTCCTTCCTTTACCTCGCGGCCTGTGTTCCGTTCGCGTACGCGCTCCTGGATTCCACGCCGTTTTTCACCCCTCCGGTCGTTCTCCTGCTCGAATACGCGCCGTTCGCGGCGCTTCTCACGCGGGAAATTCTTCGGACTCCTTCACTCTTCCGTCGAGACAGAGGGTGGAACGACGGAGCGAATCAAAGGAGCTCCGGGTGAGAAGGCGGTCTCGATGAGGTACCGCGCGACGGTCGCCTACGTCGGGACGTTTTTCCACGGATGGCAGGTCCAGGAGAACGCGCCCCGCACGGTTCAGGCCGTTCTCGAAAGCGCCCTGTCGGAGGTTTTCGGGGAACCGGTCCGCGCTCACGCATCGGGGAGGACCGACGCGGGCGTCCATGCCGACGGGCAGATCGTTCATTTCGACGCCCGGGCTCTCCTGGACGCCCGGCCCGCCGCTTCGCTGCGCAGCGCGGTCAACCGGAAGCTCCCGTGGGACGTCCGCATCCTTCGTCTCGACGAAGCGGCCGCCGAGTTTCACGCCCGCTCGTCGGCCGCCGGAAAGCGGTACGTGTACCGCTTCTCCCGGGAAGCGGTCCTCGCGCCCCGGGATGCCCTGTTCGTTTCGCCGATTTCCGGACGCGCCGACGCGACGCGCATGGCCCTCGCCGCGAAAGAGATCGTCGGAACGCGCGACTTCTTTCCTTTCTCGACGTCCGGCACGCCGACGGAAACCACGATTCGGACTGTTACGGCCTGCGGCGTTCGCGAGGACGGCCCGCGTCTGACGATCGAGATCGAAGCGGACGGTTTCCTCCGCGGAATGGCGCGCGCGATCGCGGGCGCCCTCGCCGACGTGGGACGCGGGCGGTTCGGTCCCGATTTCATCGGACAGATCTTCGCGGCCCGCTCCCGAGCTCTCGCGGCCCCGAAGGCCCGGCCGCGGGGCCTGACGCTCGAAAGGGTCTTCTATCCCTTTTTCGATAACATAGAGCCGCCATGAAAGACCGCCACCTGCTGGCCTCTCCCGGCTCGGTCGAGGAAGACCTGCTCTCTTCGCTCGACTCGAAGCGCCTTCCGCGCCACATCGCGATCATCATGGACGGAAACGGCCGCTGGGCGAAGCGACGGGGAAAGCCCCGTGTGGAGGGACACCGGGCCGGGATCGCGTCGGTGCGGGAAGTGGTGGAGACGAGCGCGCGCCTCGAGATCGACGCCCTCACGCTGTACGCGTTTTCGGTCGAGAACTGGAAAAGGCCACGATTCGAGGTCGTGACCCTCATGACCCTGCTCAAGGAATACCTGCGCAAGGAGCTGCAGAACCTGATCGACAACGACATCCGGTTCCGCGTGGTGGGCCGCATGAACGAGTTGGATCCGTCGGTGCAGAAGGAGCTCGTGCGCGGCCTGGCGGCGACCTCCACGTGCCGGGGCATGACGTTCAACATCGCCCTGAACTACGGAGGCCGGACCGAAATCGTCGACGCCTGCCGGTCGCTGGCTCAGGACGTTGCTTCCGGGCGCCTCACCCCCGAGCAGATCGACGAGGAGACGCTCGGATCGCGCCTGGGAACGGCGGGCATTCCAGATCCCGACCTTCTCATCCGCACGTCCGGCGAGATGCGCGTCTCGAATTTCCTGTTGTGGCAGATCGCGTATGCCGAAATCTGGGTGACCCCGACCCTGTGGCCGGATTTCCGGAAGAAGGACCTTTACGAGGCGATCCTGGAATTCCAGAAGCGGGAGCGCCGCTACGGGGGAGTTCTCGAGAGCCACGGCGCGGCCGCGGGCGGATGAAGCTTCAGCGCGAGATTTCCGCCGGCGTCGCGATCCCCATCGTGGCGGCGGTGCTCTGGTTCGCGCCCCCATGGGCCTTCGGGATGCTTGTGGCGATCCTCGGCCTCGCGACGCTGCGTGAGTTCTGCCGGCTCGCGGAAGCGGCCGGGCTGCCGATTCCGAAGTGGCTCGTGCTCCTTCCGGCTGCGGGCGTGCTGGCCGCCGCGGCGATCCCCGCGGTGTCGCCGTCCGGCGTCGTCGTGGCCGGCGGTGTCTTCTTCCTGGCGGCGCTCTTTTCCGCCGCCGAGCTCGTCTCGGATGCGCCGTTGCCCCTCTCCCTTGCCGGAGCGGGGGCCTCGCTCCTCGGAATCGCGCTGGTCGTCCTGCCGTTCTGCGGCTTGATGTGGCTCGATCGGGCCTACCTGCCGGGCGCCTCCGAAAAATTCGGAGCCCGTCTCGTCTTTTTCCTCTTCGCGACGATCTGGTCGTGCGATTCCTTCGCGTACTACGTCGGCCGGAGGTTTGGAAAGCACAAGCTCGCTCCGGAGGTCTCGCCGAAGAAGACAGTCGAGGGCGCCGTGGGAGGTTTGATCGGATCCGTTCTCGTGGCCCCGATCGTTTCGATGGTCTTTCTTCCGGAGTTCCGGCCCGTCGAGGCCGCGCTCGTCGGCGGTCTCGCATCGAGCGCGGGACAGCTCGGCGATCTGGTGGAGTCGATGTTCAAGCGAGCGGCGGGCGTGAAGGACTCGGGCGTTTTCCTTCCCGGGCACGGGGGCTTCTACGACCGGGTCGACTCGCTTTTGTTCGCCGTACCGGTGCTGTGCGGCGCCGTCCTCCTGAAGATGGCGCCGTGAGGACCCTCTCCCTTCTCGGGTCCACGGGTTCCATCGGGGTTTCGACGCTCGATGTCGTCGCCTCCCTGCCGGACCGGTTCCGTGTGGCCGCCCTGTCGGCCGGTCGAAGGATCGGCCTCCTGTCGGAACAGGTCGAGAAGTTCCGGCCCCGGCTGGTGTCGGTCGAGCTCGAAGAGGACATCCCTCTCCTGCGGCAGCAGGCTCCGTCCTACCGAGGAGAGATCCTGTTCGGGAGGCAGGGACTCGAGGCGTGCGCGACTTTCGAGGAATCGGACACCGTGGTCGCCGGGCTCGTGGGCGCGGTGGGGCTGGCGTCCGCCCACGCGGCGCTCCAGGCGGGGAAAAGGCTGGCGCTTGCGAACAAGGAAACGATGGTCGTGGCGGGAGAGCTGATGGCGCGGACGGCGCGCGAGAGCGGCGCTGAGATCGTCCCGATCGATTCGGAGCACAGCGCCATTCACCAGGCCCTTCGGGCGGGCCGCCCTTCCGAAGTCCGGCGCCTGATCCTGACCGGCTCGGGAGGACCTTTCCGAACGAGGCCGCTCGAGACCTTCGGCGAGATCTCGATCGAAGATGCCCTGCGCCACCCGACCTGGAAGATGGGTCCCAAGATCACGATCGATTCCGCGACGATGATGAACAAGGG
>JBOGJO010000306.1:0-1873 GCA_050747885.1 Thermoanaerobaculia bacterium | reverse complement strand
GTTCATCGCTCCGGACCTTGAAGCCGGCCGCGCGCTCGTCGAGTCCGGGTTCGGGGACCTCCTCGAAACTCTCGCCTAGCGACGTCCCCGGCCCCGGGGCCGTACAAGAGACGTGGACACCTTTCCGGCCCGAAGATTGCACGAAGCTCCTTTCATGAGGAGATCGAGTTTCGGCGCTGTGGCGAGCTTCGTCCTGCTCTCGGCTGCCGCGGCTTCCGCCGGGAGATCGTCGTGGTCAGAGGTCGGGCCGGGCGTCGCGGTCTCGTTTTTCGCGGTTTCGCCGGCGGACTCGGGGCTTTTGTGGGCGGCGGTCCGAGACGGGCCCGTCTTCCGATCGGACGACCGCGGCCTTCATTGGACGCAACCCTCTTCCGAGGTCTTCGCCGGATTCGGGATCGTTTCGGACCCGAACGACCCGGAGACGGCATACGTCGTGACGGACTCCTTTCAGGATCCGTCGAATCCCTACTCGCTTCGCGGCGCCGTCGCGCGGACGACCGACGGGGGAACGACCTGGACGGTCGGCGCCGCAACGGGTCTCCTCGCGAGACTCGCCGCGGATCCCCGAAATTCCGGCACGCTGTACGGCACGGCCTACGATCCGCATCTGGGATCCGGGGTCTACAAGTCGATCGACGGAGGCGCGACCTGGCGAAAGATCGAGAGCGGCCTGCCCAACCTGTACGCCGGCGCGATCGCGACCGATCCGGTCTTCCCGCTTCGAGTCTACGTGGCGGATCAGTTCTCGTCGTCACTCTGGCGCAGCGACGACGGGGGCGAAAACTGGCAGGCCACCGGCGCCATCGACGATCTTTCCGCGAGCCAGATCGTCGTCGGAAACGATCCGGCCTCGACGGTTTTCGTGACGGGATCGAGGGGTGTCTGGCGAAGCTCGGATCTCGGCGCGACCTGGATTCTCGTCCCGAGTCTTCCGCCGGCGATCGTCGCGGTCGACCCTCGTTTTGCGGCGATCCTGTATGCGGCAGCGTTGACGGGAAGCGGGCGGGTATTCGTCTCCCGCGACGCCGGCTCCACCTGGCAGCCTTCGGCGGCCCCCGATCTTCCCGACGGGCTGGTTCTGCAGCTCGTCATGTCGAAGAGCGGCTCGCTCTATGCGCGCACGGCGATCGGGGTTCTCCGGATCGATCTGATCTCGATTTCGCCGCTGCCGTCTCGGAAAGTTGCGTCCGTAGGGGCGGGAACGCCGTGAAAAAGTTCATCGGGGTCACGCTCGTCTGCGTCGCCGTGCCCGCGGCGGTCCTCCACGCGGGCCGGGGGCAGTGGAGAAATCTGGGGCTCACGGCGTTTGTCGTGGCGGTGGCGCCGTCTGACCCGGGTGTCGTGTACGCGGGTTCCGCGGACGCCGTGTGGCGAAGCGAAGATTCCGGCCGAACGTGGGTTCACACCGGCTTCAGAGGCAATGAGGTTGTCTCGCTGGTCGTAAATCCGGCCGACCCCCAGAGTGTTTTCGTGAGCAGCGTGTTGCCCGGCGATCAGGGGGCGGTCCTCTCGAAGACGGAGGACGGCGGAGTGACGTGGGAGGCAGTCCTCGCGCAGCCCTTCGGGACTTTTCTCGACCTGGCGATTCCCGCGTCGGAGCCTGACTGGATGTATCTCCGCTGGAGCGACTCGAACTTTTTCTTGAAGGCCTATGTCGGAAACATTCTGAAGTCGGAAAACGGAGGGTTGAATTGGGCGGACATGGGACCGGCGGCTTCGATCGACCCGCGCCAGTACTGGGTGGGCTCGCTCGCCGTTGATCCGGAGAATCCGTCTCTCCTGTACATCGAGAGTGCGCTGGGGTTCATGAAGAGCCTCGACGGCGGTGTGTCATGGACACGGATCGGCCCGGGTCCTCCGACAGGGCAGGATG
>JBOGJO010000305.1:0-18743 GCA_050747885.1 Thermoanaerobaculia bacterium | reverse complement strand
AGTGAGCCCAGGGGACTCCCTCGGGCA
Organism: Thermoanaerobaculia bacterium; assembly: GCA_050747885.1. Classification (GTDB taxonomy): domain Bacteria; phylum Acidobacteriota; class Thermoanaerobaculia; order UBA5066; family DATFVB01; genus CAWEYG01. Next base: position 18,716 of record JBOGJO010000305.1, on the reverse strand, counting down.
CGAACTCTTTCAGAAACGCGGCCGCCGAAACTGTCCCGCCCCATCGCCCGCCGGAATTCTTCATATCCGCGTAGTCGGAGCGAAGAAGGTCGCGGTATTCACCCCAGAGAGGGAGCCGCCAGAACCGGTCGCCGGTTTCTTCGCCGGCTTCCAGGAGATCCCGCGCGAGCGCCTCGTTGTCGCTCATCAGGCCGGCGCACTCGTTGCCCAGGGCCACGACCACAGCGCCCGTCAACGTCGCGAAATCGATCAACACGTCGGGCGCAAACTTCTCGGAATAGGAAAGCGCATCCGCCAGGATGAGCCGCCCCTCCGCATCGGTGTTGTCCACCTCCACCGTTTTGCCGTTTCGCATGCGAAGGATGTCGCCCGGACGATAGGACGTCCCGGACGGCACGTTTTCCGCGAGCGGAGCAAGCGCCGTGACGGTGACCGGGATTCGGAGGCGGTGGGCCACGCGCACGATCGCGAGCGCCGTGGCGGCGCCCATCATGTCGAACTTCATTTCACCCATGGATGCCGAGGGCTTGATGGAGATGCCGCCGGAATCGAACGTGATCCCTTTTCCGACGAGAACGACTCTCGCCCGCGGGCTTTTCGGGCGATGAGACAGGATGAGAAAACCCGGAGGACGAGAGCTGCCCGAAGACACTCCGAGGACGCCTCCCATTTTCTCGCGGACGATTTCGGCCCGCGAAAGCGAGCGAAACGACAGTCCTTCGCGCCGCGCGACGGCGGCGACGATCGCCGAGAATTGTCGGGAACCGAGGTCGTTGGCCGGGGTGTTGCCCAGGTCACGGGCCCAGGCCGCCGCTTCCGCAATGGCGGAAGCGGTTTTCAGCTCAGCGGCGGTGAGCCTCGCTCCGGGAAAATCGACGGCGAGGGTGACCCGGGGCGTCCGGCCCGCGCCTCGATATCTTTCGAACGAATAGTCCGACAGCGCGAGGTGCGGAAGCAGCGCGCGGGCAATGGGGGCCGCGTCCTTCGAGAAGACGAACCGGGCCCGGGCGACGCCCCGCTTCTTCATGCCCTCCGCCGCGGCCTTCGTGGACGACCTCAACGCCGCGAGGGCGCTGCCGGCGCCCGCCCTGTACATGTGAACGCACGATGCGCCCCCCCGAGGCTCGATCCAGAACGTCTCCCCTTCCGCCTTCGGAATCTTCTTGCGAAAAGAATCGGGCACGGGCATGTCCCTCGGGGAGGTCCCGACCGGAAAAAAGAAGTGGGTCTCGGGTCGTTTTTCTTTGCTGTCGATCGTCAGGGTCGCCATTTCACCTCACAGAATCGCCGAGCTTCGAAAACGGTCGGCGAGCGTTTTTCCGCCGCGGAGGAACTCCGGAAGGGTCTTGTAAGCGTCAATACGACCCTGGAGGTCCGACATTTCCCGAGCGGAGACGGCCCTCGCCCGGAGGCTCTCGAGCACGTGCAGGAAGCCGGACACGTCGTAGCCCGCCAGCGACGCGAGCCTCGCCCCGCAAGCGTCGAGCTTGACTTCGAAGGCGGGATCCGAGGACTCCGCCGAGGCTTCCCCCGCATTGCCGACTTGCGGCGCGCGGCAAATCTCGCGCGACAGGGTCACGGCGAGATCGGCCTCCGAGGACAAGACGAAGAGCATGCCGCGCGACACCACGACGAAACGGCCCGGATACGCCAGCGAATACGGGACGTCGGACTGCGTGACGGCGAACCGATAGCGAACCGCCAATGGAAGGGCTCCTGCGGCGGTGCGCCCGACGAGCCCCACGTACCGCAGGAGCCGCTCGTCGGCCGTGAGCGGGTCCCGAGCAAAGAGACCGGCCGCCATCTCCCGTCCCGCCTTTTCGGCGCCACGCTCGTTCTCGACGGCCGCCGGAGCCATCGGAGGGGAAGCCCGGCGCACCGGCTGGGGAGACGGCGAGGAACACGAGAGGATCGCCGCCAGCGGAACCGCCGCTGCAGCCGCGAGGAGCGCGTTCTTCACCGGCGACTCGACTGAAACGGCCCGACCGACCCCGCGCGCTCGAATTCCAGCTGCTCCGAGGGGGCGATGACGATCGAAAACAGACGGTCCACGGCCGCGAAATCGGGCGCCCGAGCCTTCCCGACGACCCGCTTGCCGGACGGCTCCGGCTCGATTTCTTTCGGCCGCTCGAAATCAGCCGGATTGAACGTCGCGGCCGAGATTTCCACTCGGCGGAACTGGTAGCCCGAGCCATCCGAGAGGACGAAATTCACGGCCGACAGACCGCTGGAATCGTAGCGGTACTCGATCCGCGCCTTCTTCTTTCCGACCGGCACGTCTTCCAGCAGGATGGGCCGACCGAGACTGTCGGTCCGAACGTCGCCCTGCGGTGTGAGCGGAGCCATGAACGCCACCGCTCCATCGGCTTCTTCGGAAGGATCTCCGTCGGAGAACCATTGCTTCCCGTCGAACACGAAGGTCTGATGGAAACCTTCGAGCCGCAGCTTGCCGCCAAACGATTTCACGACGACGCCTTCCCGGGATTTTCCCCCGAAGTCGCGCGACCGAAACACCAGCACGGTTGGAGAGGCCGGATAGATCCCAAGGCTCGAGAGGAAGAGAGCGCCGAGAATCGAGAACAGCCCCATTCGTCACAGAATAACAAAGCCCCTCTGCTAAACTCAATCCTCTTGAAAACGGCGCTCGATTCGACTCGCCTCTCGGGGCTGGCTCCCGCCCGCCGGGGCAAGGTCCGTGACGTGTACGACCTCGGCGGTTCTCTTCTGATCGTTTCGACCGACCGCGTGTCCGCCTTCGACGTGGTGCTTTCTCCCGGCATCCCGGACAAAGGAAAAATCCTGAACCAGCTCTCGAATTTCTGGTTCCATAAATTCTCCGACGTCGAAAATCACCTGCTGGAAACGGACACCGCGCGATTTCCGGCGATTCTTCGGCCGCATCGTCACGAGCTCGAGGGCCGAAGCTCGGTCGTCCGGAAATGCCGCGTCATCCCGTTCGAATGCGTTGCCCGCGGCTATCTGGCGGGATCGGGTTTCAAGGACTACGTCCGCTCCGGATCCGTGTGCGGCATTCCCCTGCCGCCCGGACTGCGCGAAGCGGAACGACTTCCCGAACCGATCTTCACACCGGCGACAAAGGCCGAGACCGGCCACGACGAAAACGTTTCCTTCGATGTTCTCGCAAATGCGGTCGGCCGGCAGCGAGCCTCCGAGCTCAGGGACAAGACGCTTTCTCTCTACGCGCGAGTTCAGTCGGCGTGTGAAGAAAAGGGAATCCTGCTGGCGGATTCCAAAATCGAGTTCGGGGACCTCGAGGGGCGGCTCGTGTGGATCGACGAAGCCTTCACCCCCGACTCGTCGCGTTTCTGGCCTGCCGAATCGTACCGGCCCGGCAGTTCCCCCCCCTCCCTCGACAAGCAATTCATTCGGGACTGGCTCGAGGCGAGCGGATGGGACAAGTCGCCTCCCGCGCCGCAGCTTCCGCCGGAAGTCGTCGAGGGAACGCGCGAGCGGTATTTCTCGGCTTTCCGGAAAATCACAGGCCAGGAACCGGACGTCTAAGACTCTCCCCCGACCTGGCGTCGGCGTGCCGGGGACGATCTCGCGAGCAGAGTTGGCCGAGCGGCGGCCCGGGAGCGATGCCACGGCGTGGGCCGCTGCGTCTTTCCGACGGGACAGGACGCTCACCCGTGGCGCGGTCTCGGAATCCTCGCCCGGCGAATATACTTGCGAGGTGAGCAGTCTCCCTGTTCTTCCGCCCCGCCCCGCCCGGCTCACTCGCCCCGAGTGGCTCAAAGTCCGGCTGTCCGCGAGCGAGGACTTCGCCGAGGTCAACGCGATGATTCGCGGCCTGAAGCTCGTCACGGTCTGTGAGGAAGCCCGTTGCCCGAACATCCACGAATGCTGGGCGCGGGAACGGACGGCCACGTTCATGCTGCTCGGCGACGTCTGCACGCGGCATTGCGGCTTCTGCGCGGTCGGAAAGGGAAAGCCCGGAGCGGTCGATCCGGACGAGCCGCGGCGCGTCGGCGAAGCCGTCGCCCGGCTCGGGCTGAAACACGCGGTGGTCACTTCGGTGAACCGCGACGATCTCCCCGACGGGGGTGCCGAACAATTCGCCCGAACGATCCGGGAGATTCGTCGCCAGAACGCGGGCTGCGCGGTCGAAGTGTTGATCCCCGACTTCCGCGGCGACTGGAGAGCTCTCCAGGTCGTTCTCGAGGAGAACCCCGAAGTCCTGAATCACAACATCGAGACCGTTCCGCGTCTCTATCGCCGCGTTCGACCGGACGCGATCTACGATCGCTCGCTCAAGCTGATCGCGCGCGCGAAGGCCTCGCGAAAACCCGGGAACCGCCTGCTCCGGACGAAGTCGGGCCTCATGGCGGGTCTGGGCGAGACCTCCGAGGAGATCCTCTCGACCCTCGCGGATCTGCGGGCGCACGGCTGCGACATCGCGACGGTGGGGCAGTACCTCCAGCCGTACGAAAAGCGCCTTCCGGTCGAGAAGTACTACACTCCGGACGAGTTCGGACAAATCCGGTCCGCCGCCCTGGCACTCGGATTTTCGCACGTCGAGTCCGGTCCGCTCGTGCGCTCCTCGTACCATGCTCGGCGCGCGATTTCCTGACCCTGAGATGGAGGATTCTTGAGAATACCGATGGCACTCCCGCTCCTGCTCATGCTCCCGGCACCGGCCGCCCGGGTGACGACGAGAACCCCGGCCAAGGCAAAGCTCGTCGCCGGAGCGCCTTACCCGGCCGAAGCGAAAAAGAGAAAAGTCGAAGGAAACGTCGTCCTGTCGGGGGAGATCACGAGCGAGGGGAAGGTCACGGGTCTGAAGGTCCTCGCCTCGTCCTCCCCGCTGCTCGACCAGGCCGCGCTTCGATACGTCTCGACCTGGGGCTTCGGGGCCGCCAAGGAAGACGGCAAGCCGGTCGCAATCCGCCTGAACACCGTCGTCCGGTTCCGAAAAGACCGGGGCAAAGCCAACGAGACCGACTCCTTGCCTGCGCCGATCGTCGGGAACCTCGCCCTGTATCCGCTGCCCGGAAAAGGCGAGGCAAATCCGGCGGACGAGGGATTCCCGATCGAACGGGACGACCGGGGAGTCGAAGGCGTCCTCGACCTCGATATCCCGGCGTCTTTCTCGCCGAAGAATTACACCGTTGACGTGACCGACGTGGGGCCGCGGGGCAAAATCACGCTGCTCATGCAAAAGGGGGTCAGTGCGGGCCGCAAGGGAATTTCGACCCGAACCCTCTCGTTCTCCCGCTCCTTCCACGCGGGAGACAGCGCCGAAAAAGGACTGCACACGATTCGGGTCACCGTCGATGGTCTCAATGCGGGCGGCGCCCAATATCAGGTGGGGTCACAGAAGAATTGATCGGCTTTCGCGGCGGCCCGGGCCGCGGAGTTCTCTTCGACATGGACGGCGTCCTCGTTTTTTCGAGCTCGGCCTGGTTCGGAGTCTACAACGACACACTGGACCACTTCGGCCACCCGCGAATCCCGGAAGATGAATTCCTGACGATCTTCGGCAACGGGACCGCGGCGGATCGGGAGAAATACATGCCGGAACGCTCGATCGCCGAAATCGACGAGGCTTACCGGCGCTTCTTTCGACAGCATCTTTCCCAGATCGACGTGAATCCCTCCGCGGAATCGACGCTCCGGCGGCTCGCGGCTTCCGGCGCGAAAATCGGCCTGGCCACGAACACGAACCACGGCCTTGCCGAGGCGATTCTGGGACAGTTCGGCCTGACAGACCTGCTGGACGCGCTGGCGGGCGCCGACGAAGCCGGCGCCGGCAAGCCCGACCCGGCCGTCGTCCGGCTCGCCGCGTCAAAGCTCGGGCTGCCGCTCGACCGCTGCGTGTTCGTCGGAGATTCGATCTACGACGAAGAGGCCGCGCGCCGCGCGCCGGTCGATTTCATCGGTTTCCGCTTCGGATCGGGGCCTCGCCGGATCGAGGAACTTTCCGAAATCTCCGGTTGAACTCCCGTTCGAGACCGTATTCCTTCACCTTGTTGTAAATCGTCTTGAGCGAGAGCTCGAGCATCTCGGCGGCTTTCCTCTTGTTCCCTTTCGCAAATTCGAGGGTTCGCTGGAGCACCCGGCGTTCCACGTCCGCCATCGAGTCGCCAACGCGGACCGGAACGATCTCCCGACCCTGCGCAGGCGCGGGCTCTCCCTCCGGCCGGGCGGAAGACCCTCCCAGGACCGACTGAATCGCCGTCAATCCGATCCAGTATCCCGCCGTCAGGGCATGCGAGCGCCGGATCACGTTTCGGAGCTCCCGAACGTTGCCCGGCCATTCGTGAGCGCGCATGGCGTCGACCGCTTTCGGATCGATCGCGCCGACTCCGGATCTCTGCTGGGACTCGACCTCCTCGAGAAAGAACTCCGCGAGGGCCGGAATGTCGTCCTTTCGCGCCCTCAGCGCGGGTAGCGTCACCTCCCGTGAAATGTCGCGCAGCTCGGGAAGGATCTTTCCCTCCTGAAACCCGGCCTCCGGCTCCCCCGTCAACGTTGCGACGAACCGAGATCCGGTGTCCCTCGAGGACTGGAGAGCCTGCTCCTGAATTTCGATGGGAAAACGCTCGAGCGCCTCGAGAACGATCGTCCCGCCCGGGACCCGGGGAAGGCTCCAGGGCGAGCCGGGCGCGGGGGAAACGACGAAGATTTCCCGGCGCCGCGAGAGCGCATGAAGCGCCGCCGCGGTCGCGCTCTTTCCGGCGCCCGTTTCCCCCGAGACCAGGACAGGAAAGGCAAGCTCGGCCCAATCCAGAAGATTTCCGAAGAGCTCCTTCATCGGGGCGGATTTTCCGACGAGACCCGCGAGAGGTCCGCCGGTCCGCGCCAGGGCGAGCCTCAGTTCGCCGACTTCCCGTTCGAGCGACTCCAGCCGGCCCCTCGCCGCCATCGCATCCATCCCGTTCATTGTAACGCGTTTCGCCCGGGAGGAAGCTCCCGGGGAACCTTCATTTCGTGGCCGGCGGCAGAGCTTCTTCGGTGCTCACGGAAAACCGGCGGATGTTGGAATACTGAAATCGAACTCGACTCTCGGGATTGAAGCCCATCATCGTCACGCGGTCGCCGTCGACCTCGTACGAGAGGGGAAGAGCGACGAAATCGGGAGGACCGGGAGGAGAAAACTCGAAATGAATTCGAATTCGTCGAACGTCGGTCCGAAATTCGAGCTCGATCCGCTGCGGGGAATGGCCGTCCGGATACAGGTTCACCGACCCGGAAGGGTAATGGCGCGGAGACTTCGGATTGAACAGGTCCTCGGGAATTCCAAGGCCGCGCACCTGCCGAAACTGAAAACCGCCGTCCTTCGGAGTCCAGTCGAAATTCTCGTTCGGGCCGTCCCCGAACGCCAGCAGCACGAGCGTGAGGTTGTGCCAGTAGCAGCCGGGAAGAGATTCGTTCGACGCAAGCTCCACGATGCTCCGGCGCTCGGCGGCTGCGGAAGGGTGTCTCAAGCGGAAGAAGTCCTCGATCTTGCGATCGGCGTCCGGAAGCGTCTGCCCGTCCACGGAGCGAACGAACCGAAACTCCCAGAGGGCCGCGGGGTTCTCCCCGAGGTGTGCGATCTGATAGTCCGAAACGAGGACCCGCTTGCGAAGCACCGTCCCGTTGCCATTGGTGTCGTTGAGAAGCGTCTCCGTCGTGGTTTCCGTGGCGAGGATGTTCTCGAGCTTCGAGAAGTATTCCGGGAGATACCGCGCGAAGGACTGCACCTCTGGCGGCAACGTCGAGGCGTCGGCAGGGACAGGCCCGGTCAGGGCCGCCGCCAGAAGGACCGAGAAGCCAAGCCGCCAGGCACCGGGACGCATGGTGGCCATTGTACCCCTCCCCGGCCTTATTGAGGGCCTCGGGGGCCGGGGAGACCGAGCCTGGGCCAGATGCGATCGATTTTTGCGCGCGTCTCCGGATCCATGACGATTTCACCCGGCCAGCGGCGGGCAAAGCCCTCTCCGGGAAGCTTTCGGGTGGCGTCGATTCCCACGTGGGAACCGTAGCACGGCTCCCGGGAAGCGTGATCGAGCTCGTCGATGGGACCCATGGCGAACTCGAAGTCGCGCTGGGGATCGATGTGGTTGAGGACTTTCCATGTCACCTCGGCGACGTTGCGAACATCGGTGTCCGAGTCGACGACGACGATCACCTTCGTGAACATCATTTGTCCGGTCCCCCAGACGGCATGCATCACCTTGCGCGCCTGGCCCGGATAACGCTTGTCGATCGAGACGATCATGAGATTGTGAAAGACCCCTTCGACGGGAAGGTACATGTCCACGATCTCGGGAATGGTTTTCTTCACGACGGGCAGGAACAGTCTTTCGACCGCCTCCCCCATGAACCCGTCTTCCATCGGCGGTTTTCCAACAATCGTCGTCAGGTAAACCGGGTTCTTGCGCCGGGTGACGGCGGTCACGTGAAAGACCGGGAAGTCGTCGTCCAGCGAATAAAACCCCGTGTGATCCCCGAACGGGCCCTCGCGCCGACGCTCGCCCGGCTCGACGTACCCTTCCAGGACGAATTCCGCCTCCGCCGGAACGAGCAGGTCGACAGTCTTTGCCCGAACCAGGGCGACGGGCTCCTGCCGGAGGAATCCGGCCAGGAGGAACTCGGAGAGGCCGGGCGGCAACGGGGCGATGCCGGAAAAGACGGTCGCCGGATCCGCTCCGATCGCCGCCGCAACTTCCATCCGGCGGCCCTTGCGCTCGTAACCGCGCGCCTGACCCGCCCCGTCCTTGTGCTTCTGCCAGTGCATGCCCGTCAGGCTCGGCCCGAACACCTGCATCCGGTACATTCCCACGTTCGTTCGGCCGGAGGCCGCGTCTCGCGTGATCACCAGAGGCATGGTGATGAAACGACCGCCGTCCTCCGGCCAGCACTGAAGGACAGGGAGTCGAGAGAGATCGACGGCCTCGCCCTCCTCGACGACTTCCTGACACGGCGCGTTTCGGACGGTTTTCGGAAAGATGGACGCGAGGTCCGCGAGTTTCGGAAGCGCCTTCAACTTTCCCAGAAATCCTTCGGGAGGCGCCGGGTCCAGGAGGGCCTCGATCCGGGCGTCCCAGCTTTGGAAGGATTCGATCCCCAGAGCGCGAAGCATCCGCGGTCGCGACGCGAACAAATTGATCGCGACCGGAAATTCCGAGCCCTCCACGTTTTCGAACAGGATCGCGGGACCGCCGGACTTCACCATTCGGTCGGCAATCTCGGCGATCTCCAGAACCGGCGATACTCGCTCGCGGACCGTGAGCAGGTCGCCGCTCCGGCGCAGGTCTTCGAGGAATTCGGCGAGATTTCGAAAGCTCACGAGCCGGGCTCCGACGGGACGCCCGCGACGATCTCCCCCACCCTCGTTCCGCGCGCGTTTCGAAGCTCCGGGCGCGCGTCGGGTGAAAGCGACGGAGGAGCCCCCCCGCCGAATTTCGCCATGAGATCGATCGCGAGCGCATGGCGCGCCCGCCCTGCCCCATCGTCGATCTTGAACGCGATGCCTCGGGCGGGCGCCGCCAGCCCGATCGCGTAAACGCCTTCCGCGCCTTCCTTTCCAATCCACCGGCCCCCGCCCGCCTCCAGAAATCGGGTCGTGAACTGGCCCGTTCCCGAAACGAAGAACGGACACCCGGTCATCGAGCCAACCACCGAGCGCCGGGCGGAGAAGCCGTCGCGGGACTCCCCGGGAAGCGCCGTCGGAGCGAGCAATCGCGCGTACGCAGTCGCAAGGCGAGAGATCGGCAGGCGGAACACCGGGAGCGAGCAGCCGTCGATCCCGACCTCGATTTCCTCCTCCGGAAACATCGAGTAGAACGCGATCCGCGCGCGAATCAACTTCTGCAACGGATGCTCGGGGTCCTCGTAGGTCTTCGGGTCGAATCCGAGCATTCGGCAGGCGAGAAGCATCGCCGCGTGCTTGCCCGAACAATTGTTGTGGAGTTGAGTGAACGGCTCCCCGGATCGGGCCAGAGAAGCCGCCGAGGCCTCGTGGGCGGGAGCGTGAGCCCCGCACCGCAAGTCCGCCTCTGAAAAGCCCCCCTTCGAAAGCATCCCCCGCGCCGTCTCGGCATGGAGAGGCTCGCCGACATGAGACGCGCAGGCAAGCGCGATCTCGCTCTCCCGCAGAGAAAACGCCGCCGCGCCGCCCGCCTCGAGGAACGGCATCGCCTGAAACGGCTTTGCCGCCGACCGCCAATAAACCGGCGTCTCGACGTCGCCGAATCCGGCCAGGACGTTTCCCTCGGGATCGGCGACCGCGCCGAAACCGCGATGGACCGACTCGACCCGTCCCGCCCGGTACACGGTCGCCACGACCGGGCTCGCCTCAGGCACCGGCGCTCTCGAGCAGGTGGACCTCTCGCTGTGGAAAGGGGATCTGGACTCCCGCGGCGTCCAGAGCGCTCTTCACTCGCTCGAGATACTCCGCTCGGACGGACACGCGGGACGTGGGATCGCGGATCCAGACCAGGAGCTCGAGGTTGACGGCGGAGTCCGCGAGCTCCGAGACGACCACGGCCGGCCCCGGCCGCTCCAGCAGGCGCCCGTCCCCTTTCGCCGCCCCCAGCATGGCGGCCCTGGCTTTCTGGAGGTCCGTGGCGTACGCGACACCGACCGAAATTCGAATTCGCAGCTTCGGCGTCCGGCTGAAGTTCGTGATCCGCCGGTTCACCACGTCGCTGTTCGGAAGGATCACGTCGTTGCCGTCGTAGGTCTCGAGCCTGGTCGAACGCAATTCGATGTGACGCACGAACCCGGGCGTGTCGCCGATCACCACGTCGTCGCCCAGCTCGAAGGGCCGGTCCCAGAGAATGATCAACCCGGAGATGAAATTCGCCAGCGTGTCCTTCGCGGCAAGTCCGACCGCAAGGCCGGCGACTCCGAGGCCGGCGAGCATCGACATGATGTCGAGACCGAGCTGCGAGGCCGCCATGAGGAGCCCGAGGCCGAGAAGACCGTATTTGACCACCTTCCGAAGGATGTCCGCCGCCAGGAGGTTCGTCCGAGCCTTGAACGAGCGATTCAGGATCCCTCGGGCCGCGCGGTGGAGCATCCAGAACGCGAAAAGGACGAGGACCGCGGCAATGAGCCGGGGCAGGAAGTCCGCCAGCTTGACGGCAAAGGCCCGAACGAACGTATCGACCTTGTCGTCCCACCGAGAGACCGGCGCGAGAATCCCGCGGTCAAGTTTCAAGAGACTCGATTATAAAGGAGCGATATCTTTCCCAGGATGGAAAGAAATAAACTCGAAGCGTGTTTTGTTCACGACCGAGGGAAGGGGTGCGCGAGATGGGCGAGATGGGAATGGGAAAGATGAGGACCCTCAGGGCGGTCGTCCTGGCGGCGATCGTGGCGTCCGCCGCGGCCTCCTTCGCCGCCGCCGAGAATTTTCCCGACCTCGACCTCCAGGGCCGGGACGGCGAAGGGATTCGCCTGTCTCAGCTTCGGGGCAACGTCGTCTTTCTGAACTTTTGGGCCACCTGGTGCGGCCCGTGCCGGATGGAGCTTCCCCTCCTTCAGGACCTCTACAACCGCTACAGCGACCGAAATTTCACCGTTCTCGCGATCAACGTGGACTCCGACCGCGCGCGAGTCGAGCCGTTCCTGAAAAAAAACAACCTCTCGCTTCCGACGTATTTCGCAAGCCCGCTCGACGCCGCGACGATGACCTCGAACGGCATTCCCACGAGCATCATTCTCAAGCCGTCGGGTGAGGTGGAAAAGGCCTTCGTCGGCTACGATCCCCAGATCGAGAAGGAGTGGGTCGCCCACATCGAAAAGTACCTCCGGAAGAAGAGGAACGAAAAATGAGGTCGAAATCGCTCGCAATCGCTCTTCTGGCGTTCGCCCCTCTCCTCCCCGCGAAAGGCGCGGAGGCTCAGATCCGCGCAAACACCGTGGAAATCAGCCCCTTCTTCGGCCGGTTCTTCGGGGGCCAGTTCGCGCGGGGCTCGAACTCGCTTTTCGACGAAACAGTCGACGTCGACGACGCCAACACGTACGGCCTGCGGGTGGGGTACAACGCGACGGAGATGTTCGAATTCGAGGTCCAGGGCTCCCGGACCGATACGCATTTCATCTCTCACGAATCCGGCGACGTTTTCGGGTCAGGGGGAAACCGCCTCGGCGATCTTCGGGTCGACTACCTCCTCGGCTACGGAACTTTCAATTTTGGCCATCGGCGCGTCCTCCCCTACGCCACAATCGGCGCCGGGGTCGGCCGCCTGCAGCCCTCCGACACGGAGGCGCCTTCCCACGACAGCACCCGCTTCACCGCGAGCCTCGGCGCCGGCCTCAAATTCTTCGCGACGCCCCACTTCGGGTTTCGGGTCGATGGACGCGGTTATTCGAGCGTCCTCAATCGCGAAGACACGTGCGGTCACCAGGACCGGTGCAACGACCGGCATTACCTGACCAACGGCGAAGTCTCCGGGGGCTTGATTCTTTCGTTCTGATCCGGCGGAACGGTTAGAATGCCGGCGGAGAACTCTTGAAGATCGCTCGAATCCTCTCGTCGATTCTGCTCGCGGCGGCGCCGGCCCTGGCACAGAAAAAGCCGGCGACGCGCCCACCGGAGCTTGCTCCCCTTTCCGAGAACGTGACGGTCGCCGTCACGAACATCGAGGTCGTCGTCACGGATTCCAAAGGCAACCGCGTGCCCGGCCTGCGGAAGGAAGATTTTCAGCTTTTCGAAGACAGCGTCCCTCAGCCCCTCACGAACTTCTACGCGGTTTCCGGGGGACGCACCATCCTCTCCGACGGCAGCGAGGTTTCGCTCTCGGAAGAGCCCAAGGCCGACGCGAAGGCCGCGGATGAAATCCCCGCGAACCTGCGGGCGAAGTACATCATCTACGTCGACAACCTCAACATCCATCCCCTGCATCGAACACGGATCTTCAAGACCCTCTTCTCCTTCCTCGACAAAGCGATCGGCCCGAACGCCGAGGCGATGGTCGTGACATTCAATCGTTCGCTCAAAGTCCGCCAGAAGTTCACCTCCGACAAGGGAATTCTCACGGGCGCGCTCGAATCGGTCATGTCGGAATCCGGCGGAGGCACGACCCTCGTGTCGGACCGCATGGACGCTCTCCAGAAAATCAACGACGCGAAAAGCCCGGACCAGGCGATCTCCATCGCCAAGATGTCCGCCCGCTCCATGGACGACGACCTGCGGTACACCATCGACGGCCTCAAGAACACGCTGAGCTTGCTCGCGGGAGTGGAGGGACGAAAGGTCCTGATCTACATCTCCGACGGCCTGCCGCAGAACGTCGGGCAGGAACTTTTCGACACGATCCAGACGAAGTTCCAGACCTCCGCCGCCGCGATGGAAAGCTTCACCTTCGACCGCACCGCCTCGTACGCGTCGATTATTCGGGAAGCCAACGCCCAGGGAGTGACGCTGTACATGATCGACGCGTCGGGCCTCAAGATCGAGGAGGGCGTCAGCGCGGAGTACGGCTCCGACGTGGCTCGCCCGTCGGGCTTTGTCCTGCAGCAGAATTACCAGGCCCCGCTTCAGATGCTCGCGCGGGAAACCGGGGGCATCGCCGCCGTCAACACGAACAACGCCACGCGCGAATTCGACGAAATCGCGCGCGACTTCTCGGACTTCTATTCACTCGGCTACCGGTCGACGCGGGGCGCGGTGGATCGTCCGCATTCGATCGAGGTGAAGATCCTGAATCACCCGGGCCTCCGCGCGCGATACCGCTCCGGCTATCTCGAAAAAACCGTGGAGACCCGGACCGCGGAAGCCGTCACCGCCGCGCTCTACTACCCGAGAACGGACAACCCTCTGAGATTCGCGCTCTCCGTCGGCGATCCGAAGCCGTATTCGACCGAGAACTACCTCGTTCCCGTCCGGATGTCGATTCCGCTCCAGAACGTCACGCTGATTCCGGACGGCGACATCTACCGCGGCCGGCTGTACATCTACTTCGTCGTCCTCGATTCTCAGGGGCAGCAGTCGGACCTCCAGATCCGCCCCGTCGAGATCAAGGTCGACGGGAAGCGGTACGAGTCGGCGCGAAAGAAGGATTACGGTTACGATGTCCAACTGATCATGATCCCGGGAGCTCAAAAACTCTCGGTCGCGGTCCGGGACGGCGTTTCCAATTCGATCTCCTTCTCCCAGAAGAACGTTTTCATCTCCGTCCTCCCCGTCGAGAAGAAAAAGGGCTCGTGAGCCGGACCCGGCATTGACCCCCGCCGCTCTCGTTCTCTTCGGCAAGATTCCTGTGCCGGGGAGGGTCAAGACGCGGCTCGCAAAATCGATCGGCCCGAAACACGCCGCCGCCCTCTCCGAGTGCTTTCTTCGAGACACCGTCCGCGCCTGCACGGCGCTCGCCGCCGCGGGAATCGCGGGCGGAATCGATCCCGTTCTCGCGGCGGATCCCGCGCCGCACCCCTTCTGGGACGGGCTGGTCTCTTCTCCGTGGCGCGTCGAGGCCCAGGGCGAAGGAGATCTCGGCCGCAGGATCGCCCGCGTGTTCGACCGCGAGTTTGTGAGCCGCGAGAGAGTCGCCGTCCTGGGCTCGGATCACCCGGCTTTGCCGTGGTCCCGGCTGGGCGCCTTCCTCGCCTCTTCCAACGCGATCTGGCCGACGCGAGACGGAGGATTCGCCGCCTTGATCCTGACCCGGAGAGGCGAGATCGAGCCGCTGTTCGATGGAATCGAATGGTCCACCCCCTCCGTTTTCGAACAAACCCTCGATCGCGCGAAGAAGGCGTCGATCGAGCTCGAAATCTTTCCCGAAACCTACGACGTCGACCGCGAGGAAGACCTCGAGGTCCTCGCCCGGGATCTCGAGGGGCGCGACTCGGCAACGCCCGATTTTCCCCGGGAGACCTGGCGGGCCCTCCGTACGTTTCGGTCGGCTCGGCCCGAGCTCGCCTGACGCGATGCGAATCCTGACTTCGGCCGAGATGGCGGCCGTCGACCGGGCGGCCCAGAGGCGGGAGAAGATCCCGTCGCTTCTCCTCATGGAGCGCGCCGCCGAAGGCGTCGTCGAGCTCCTTTGCTCCCGCTTCCCGGCGGCGAATCGAATCGCGCTCGTCTGCGGGCCGGGAAACAATGGCGGCGACGGCCTCGCCGCCGCCCGTCTGCTGGCGGCCCGGGCCGTTTCTCCGAAGATCTTCCTTCTTGGGACGGCCGCAGGTCTGAGCGGCGACGCGGCAGCCAATCTCTCGAAAGCGTCGGAAGCGGGACTGGAAGCCGTGGAGCTGCCTTCGCGATCGGGTTGGAACGAATTTCGCTTCGCGGTCTCCTCCATGGACGTAATCGTGGACGCTCTCTTCGGGACGGGGCTTTCCCGGCCCCTGACAGGTCTGGCGAAGCGAACCGTGGAAACGATCAACTCCTCGAACCGGCCCGTCGTCGCGGTCGATGTCCCCTCGGGCGTGTCGGGAGACAGCGGAGAACTCGCGGGCCCTTCCGTCCGGGCGGACTGGACGGCGGCCGTCGCGGCCCTGAAGCGCTGCCACGTTCTCTTCCCTGCGCGCGAACGGTGCGGCGAGATCGCGGTGGTCGACATCGGAATTCCGGACCGGCTCCTCGAGACGAAGCGGCACCGATTCGCGGTCGTCCCGGCCGAAGCGATCGCGCCGCTCTTCCTTCCGAGGCCCCGGGACGCGAACAAAGGAGATTTCGGCCACGTGGCCGTCGTCGCCGGGAGCCGGGGCAAAGCCGGTGCCGCGATGCTGTGCGCCCTCGGCGCCCTGCGCGCGGGCGCGGGGCTCGTGACGATCGCGTGCCCCGAGTCGATCGAGCCGCGATTCACGGCCGCCCTTCCGGAAGCCATGACGCTGGCCCTCCCGGAACAGGCCGGCGCCCTGTCGGACCGTGCCGAGAGACCGCTCCTCGCGCTGTTGGAAAACTGCACCGCCGCCGCCGTCGGGCCGGGGCTCGGGACCTCGCGCGGAACCGTGCGTCTGGTCTCCGCGGTCGTCGCGCGATCCGCGATCCCGGCGCTGTTCGATGCCGACGCCCTGAACGCGTTTCCGGGCAGGCCGGAAGTCTTTCGGCGCCGCAAAGCCGCGACGATCCTGACCCCGCACCCCGGAGAAGCGGGACGGCTCCTTTCGAAGTCGACTTCGGAAATTCAGCGCTCGCGGCCGGAAAGCGCCGCAGAGCTCGCGCGGCTCTCCGGCGCGGTCGCCGTTCTCAAGGGCGCGGGCACGCTCACGGCGGACCCGAGCGGGAGAACCTGGTGGAACCCGACGGGCACTCCTGCGCTCGCGGCGGGCGGTTCCGGGGACGTCCTGTCGGGCATCGGGGCTTCCCTGCTCGCCCAGGGCTTCGAGGCAGTGGACGCGGCCGTGGCGGCGGTGTTCGTCCACGGCCTTGCGGGAGAGAGGGCCGCCGGAGGGAGCGACCGAGGTATCCTCGCGTCGCAGGTAGCTTCCGCAATCCCCGGGGTCCTGAGCTCCTTCGGGTAGCCGGAACAGCATGCGATGGAGTTTCCGTTGGAATTCGAATCGACCCGCGAGGAACAGACTCGGAGCATCGGAAGGCTTTTGGCCGGCGAGCTTCGTGAAAACGACGTCGTCGCGCTCTCGGGCCCGCTCGGCGCCGGGAAAACCGCTTTCGTTCGAGGCCTCGCGGAAGGGCTCGGCGCCGACCCCGTGGAGGTCGCTTCTCCGACGTTCGCCCTGATGCACGAGTACGAGTGCGGCCCCGGCCTGCCACCGCTCGTTCACCTCGATCTCTATCGGCTCCCCGACCGCGAGGAAGAGCTCCGGGAGATCGGCCTCCCGGAAGTGCTTTCCGGAAAGATCGCGGCGATCGAGTGGCCGAATTCGTCCAGCGACACGATCCTCGAGGTGCGGTATCGCGTTCGGCTCGACTCCGGGCCGAAGGAACTCCGGCGAATCCGGCTCGAACGGTGGAAAAAGCGATGATGGCCGCCGTAAGGCGCTCGTTCGTTGCGGGGATCCTGACCCTCGTGCCTTTGATTGTCACATTTTGGGTGTTTCGATTCCTCTTCAACTTCTTCGACGGGCTCCTCGCTCCCTTCGACGACCGGGCGTTCGGGCGGCATGTCCCGGGACTCGGCCTCGCCCTGTCGCTCCTGCTGGTCCTGTCGGTCGGGGCGATCGCCTCGAATATGGTCGGCAAAAAAATTCTTGCTTACGTATCGAAAATTCTGGAGAATACGCCGCTGGTCAAGACTGTTTATTCCGCGGCGAAACAGATGGTTTCGGCGCTCTCCCCGGCCGGCGGGGGGTTGAAAAGGGTGGTCCTGATTGAGTATCCCCGGAAAGGCATCTACTCGATCGGGTTCCTGACGTCCCGGGCCGGGTGGCAAGTTCCGGCCGGCCGGGACCGAAAGTGGGTGTCGGTCCTCGTTCCGGCCGCGCTCAATCCGACCAGCGGGATGGTGGTCGTGGTTCCGGAGGAGGAATTGCTGGATCCTGGCTTCTCGGTCGAAGAAGGCATTAAACTGGTGGTTTCCGGGGGCTTCGTTGCCCCGGAATCGTAGGAGCAGGAGAGAGTCGCGAATGAAATTGAACTCATCGAAAGGTCGACCGGCGGGAAAGTCGCTGCTCCCGTTGCTGCTTCTTGCCACGCTTCTCGCCTCGGCGGGTTGCGACAAATTTCAATCCCGCGCCGAAATCCGCCAGGGCAACGAGTTCTTCAAGGTCGGCAAGTACGACACGGCTCTCGCAAAATACAACCGTGCCCTGCAACTGGACCCGGGAGAGAAGAAACTCTTCAAGAATATCGGCCTGGCCTACATGGGCCTTTACCAGCCGGGATCGAAGCACCCGAAAGACATCGAGTATTCTCAGCGGGCGATCGATTACCTTCAGAAATACGTCGTCGCCTTCCCCCAAGACAAGAAGGCCCCGGAATTCCTCGTCACGATGTACCTCAACTCGGGGCGGCTCGACGACGCCCTGGCTTTCTTTCAGGACTACAGCCAAAAGCATCCTCAGGACGCCAAGGCGATGGAAACCATGGCGAGCCTCTACTTTCAGAAGGCTGATTTTCCTCATGGCGTGGAAATGATGGAAAAGTCCATGAAGATCACGGGACCAAAAAAGGAAACGTACGAGACGATCGGGGCCCAGGCGTGGGACAAGGCCCATAACTATCCGGAGCTGACCGATGAGCAGCGGCAGGCCGTGGTCACCCAGGGAATCGAGGCGATGAATAAATCCCTCGCGCTCGATCCGAACTATCCCGAAGCCCTCGCCTTCATTAATCTCCTGTACCGGGAACAGGCCAAGCTGGACCAGAAATCGGACCCGACGAAGGCCGAAGAAGACATCGCGAAGGCCGACGAGTACCGGAACAAGGCGATCGAGCTCCAAAAGGCGAAGCAGGCGCAGGCCGCCGCCGAAAAAGCAGCGGACGCGGGGAAATAGCCATGTTTGAAAAACAGCTCATCGAATCGATCCATCAGAAAGGCTCGGGACGAAAGCCGATGACCCTGCTGATTTCCGTGCTCGTTCACGGAATCGTGCTCGGTTCGGTCGTCGCCGCGTCGCTCTGGTTCGTGGAAGAGGTCCCCGAACCCCCGATTCCTGTCCAGTTCTACGCGGCTGCTCCCCCTCCTCCACCGCCGCCTCCTGCAGCGCCAAAAGCGGCCCCGAAGGTCACCCCGAAGGTCACTCCGACGACGCCCCAAAAGGTCGTTTCGCCGACCGTGATTCCCGACGTGATCCCGCAGCCGCTGGCCGCCCCGGAGCCGATCGAGGCTCCCACCGAGGGCGTCGAAGGGGGAGTCGAAGGC
>JBOGJO010000304.1:0-1513 GCA_050747885.1 Thermoanaerobaculia bacterium | reverse complement strand
TCTCGAACCCGCTCGACGCGATGTGCGAGGTCGTCAAGCGGGTCACGGGCCTCCCACGGGAGCGGGTCATCGGCATGGCCGGAATCCTCGATTCGGCGCGCATGCGCTGGTTCATCGCGGAGGCCTTGAACGTGTCGGTCGAGAACACGCACGCGTTCGTCCTCGGCGGCCACGGCGACAGCATGGTGCCGCTGCCGCGCTATTCGACGGTCGCGGGAATTCCGATCACGGAGCTGCTGCCGCCCGAAAAAGTCGCGCAGATCGTCGACCGGACGAGAAACGGCGGCATCGAGATCGTGAATTACCTGAAATCCGGATCCGCCTACTATGCGCCTTCCTCCGCCGTCGTCGAGATGGTCGACGCGATTCTGCGCGACAAGAAGAAGATCCTTCCGTGCGCGGTGAGCCTGAACGGCGAATACGGGTACAAAGACCTCTTCATCGGCGTGCCGGTCAAGCTCGGGCGCGGCGGGGCCGAGGAAGTGATCCAGATCGAGTTGACGGCCGAGGAAAAGGCGGGCCTCCAGAAGTCGGCCGATGCGGTGAAAGAGCTGTGCGCGATTCTGAAGGTGTGAACCTCACCCCCTACCCCCTCTCCAGGTGGAGAGGGGGTCAACGAGCGGCGTTTGCTTCCCGTCTCCACATGGCAGCCTTTAGAACAGCTGGTAAACGCGGGAGGGGTGGCCGCGAGGCCGGGGTGAGGTCAGGCTGCGCGCCCGGGGTGAGGTTCCCGTGCTAGCCCCCCGCGACGAGCGCAACTTCTGGCTTCATCGTCTGCATTCGCTCGCGGGCATCGTTCCGATCGGAGGGTTCCTCGCCTTCCACCTCTACGAAAACTACGCCGCTCTGAAGGGCGCGGACCACTACAACGAAGTCGCGCACAAGCTTCAGGCGATGCCGTTTTCGCTCGCGCTCGAAATCTCCGTGATCTTCGTGCCGATCCTCTTCCACGGCATCTACGGCCTGTTCATCACCGCGACGGGCGCGCCCAACGAGAAGCCCTACCGGCGCAACTGGCTGTACAGCCTTCAGCGGGTTTCCGGCGTGATCCTCTTCGCCTACATCCTGTTCCACCTGTGGACGACGCGCTTCGTGCACGTCGTGAACCACGAGGACCTCGACCTGTTCGCGCAGGTCGCGGGAATCGTCGCGAACCGCTGGCTGCTCGCGTTCTCGATTCTGGGGATCCTTTCCGCGACGTTTCATCTGGCCAACGGCATCTGGTCGTTCTGCATCGTCTGGGGCATCACGGTTTCGCCCCGCTCGCAGCGGTGGATGGAATACGTGTCCGTCGCCGTGTTCGTGGTGTTGAGCTACATCGGAGTGAGGGCGATCTTTGCGTTCACATAGAGCCCGCATCCGAATTCCCTCTCCCTCGATGGGAGGGGGCGGCGCGTACACGCGCCGGATGAGGGTGAAATCTCACCCCCCGTCCCCCTCTCCAAGTCGGAGAGGGGGTGATGGAGCGGCGCTGGATTCCCCTCTCCACATGGCAGCCTTTAGAACAGCTGGT
>JBOGJO010000303.1:0-8601 GCA_050747885.1 Thermoanaerobaculia bacterium | reverse complement strand
CGGCAGCCCTAACCTCGGTAGCCGGCGTCTTTCTTCTGAGCCGTGCTCCGGCGGAGCGCGCGACGGCCGCGGGGCTGGGCCTGTGCCTGGCGCTCCTGGCGCTCGCCGATTCCGCGGACCTCGGCGGCGCCGCCGCGGGCCTGGCGGCCGTCTTCGCGGCTGCGCATCTCGTCTCGGCGACGCTGCCCCTGGGCCGGTCCGTGAGCCTCTCGACTCTCCTCTCGCGGCCGCTTCCTTCCCGGGGGAAAGTCCTGACCTCGCAGGACGAGATCCTCTCGGAATGGGCCAGCGCGGCGCTCCCCGACGAGGCCGGGCGCGTCCGAAGACAGGTGGACTCCCTTTCCGGCTACACGAACCTCCTCTTCGGCGTTTCGAAGGCGCGAACGGCCGGAGCATTGCCCGATCTCTCCCAGCAGATCTTCATGCAATCCCTGACCAGCCTGCGCAATTTTCTCCCGGTCGCGTCCATTTCCGGGTGCGGCGAAATTCGCTTTCCGCGCGGTCCGAAGATGGCGCGTGTGCTCGTGCCGGAGCCTTTCGCGGGAGCGACGTTTTTCTTCGAGGACCGAACCGATCGCGATTCGCTCGCCGCGCTGGCGGCGATCTCGTCGGGCGCGGTCGATTTTCGCCGCGTTCTGACGCTCGCTTCGCCGAGCCGGCTCGGCACCGGTCGCGCGGGAGCAGGAAAGGACATCGCTCTCGCCTCGCGGCTGACGAACACGCCGGAGAAAATCATTTACTCGGTCACGCTGTCCCGCGGCGCGTGGCTCTACCTTCCGATGTCGTGGGACCGCTGGTGGCGGGCGTCGATCGACGGCCGAAGCGCGCCGATCGAGAAGGCGAACGGAGTGTTTTCCGCCGTTCTCGTTCCCGAGGGGCAGCACCGGCTCGTCTGGGCGTATCGGCCGTGGCCGTTTTATGCCGGGGCGGCCCTGTCCGGCGCCGGCCTTCTCGTTCTGGCCGCGGGACTGCTCTCGGGAGAGCCCCCGCTTCGCGCGAGGGCTTCCGGAACCCGGGGCCAATGAATTCTCTTCTCGTCCCCTTCGCCGCGATCTCGGGCCTACTCGTCGGGAGCTTCTTGAACGTCTGCGTCTATCGCATCCCGCGGGGACGGTCGATCGTGTCGCCCCGCTCGAAGTGCCCGGCCTGCGGCGCTCCGATCCGGGCGAGGGACAACGTTCCGGTTCTTTCCTGGCTGCTTCTCGGCGGGAAGTGCCGCGACTGCCGGGCGCGGATTTCCGCGAGATATCCGGCCGTCGAGCTTGGAAACGCGATCCTCTGGACCTTCGCGGCGATCCGCGCGGAATCGGCCTCGGATTTCGCGGCGGCCGCAGTCTTTTTCTCGGCGTGTCTCGTGCTGATCCTGATCGATCTGGATTTCCAGATCCTTCCGGATGCGATCACGCTTCCGCTCGCGGCGGCCGGGATCGCGTTTTCCGTCTTTTCCGGCCGCTTGCCGTGGCGGTCTTCCGTGGCGGGGTTGGCCGCGGGCGCCGGCGTCCTCTGGCTGGTGGCCGTGTCTTACGAAAAGCTGACGCACCGCGAGGGAATGGGCCTGGGGGACGTCAAGATGCTCGGCGCGATCGGAGCGTTCACGGGCCCCGTCGGCGTCCTTTTCACAGTGCTGTTCGCGTCCCTCGCGGGCAGCGTCGTGGGCGTGGCCCTGATGCTTCGCGGCGGCGACTGGAAGACGCGCCTTCCGTTCGGGGTCTTTCTGGGACTTGCCGGCATCGCGGCTTATTTCTATGCGTCGCCCCTCTGGCACTGGTACCGTGGGCTGATCGTTTGAGCGGCGTTCGCGGGATCCGGATGCCGCGAGGGGCCGTCTCCCTGGCGGCACTGGGAGTCGTGGCCGCACTGGCGGCCGCCCTGAGCCTCCGAATCCCCTTTCGCGCGTGGCCGGAAGTCCTCGTGCCGTCCTACCTCTTCGGGCGGGGGTGGCTGTTGTATCGCGACATCAAGATTGTTCATGCGCCGCTCCTGATCGGGGCCGTCGCCGCAGTGTCTCGAACCGTCGGGCTCAACGAGACGACGCTTCGCGTCGCGGGGTTCTTGCCGGTCGCCGCGATTCTGGCGACGCTTCGGCGGCACGGGGCCCGGTACGGCTGGGGCATCGGGGCCCAGACCGCGGCGCAGCTCGTTTTCGTGCTGACGTTTTTCGCCTGGGATGGCAATGCCATTTACCCGGAAGTGTTTCTCGCCGTTCTGGCGGTTCCGATCTACGCCGCTCTCCGGCGGGGCGGCGACGCGGGCGTCCGTCTCGCCGGGTGGCTCTTCGGTGTCGCTCTCGCGATCAAACAGCCCGCGGTTTTCGCGTTTCTCCTCGCGTCCATCGGCATCGCTCTCCAGGAACGGCGGCGGCTGCTCTCGTTTATTCTGCGCGCCGGCGCGGTCCCGGCCGCCTGTCTCCTGGCCTTTCTGGCGGCCGGCGAGGGCGCAGACTTTTTGCGCTGGACGATCGAAGTTCCCCTCGCGTTCTATCGCGGCCGGACGTCGCTCGGAATTCAGCCCGCCCAGGCTCCTGCGGTTCTCGTCGGAGCGCTTCCGCTCCTCGCCTGGATCGTTTTCGCGAGGCGGCATCGGGAAGGGCGCGGCCCGGCGTTTCTGCTCCCGGGACTCACCCTGGCATTCGCGATGCCGGCCTTCCCCCACTTCGAGATGGTTCACCTCGTCGCGGCGGTTCCTCTCCTGGCAGTCGCGGCGGGAGAGGTCGTGGCCGAAGGAGCACCTCGAGGAGGAGTCAGGGGTGGGGCGGCGCCGGCTGGCAGCGGAGACGGCCGGCGGGAGGCGCTGCCGGCTGTCGCGGGCGCGGTCGCCGTCGGCGTTTCGGTCCTACTCAACGCGGCGTTCCTGGCGACCGACACGTCCGCGGGAGAGATGAGCTTCTGGAGCTCGAAGCCGGATGAGGCGGCGCTCGCGCGTCTGTCCGCGCTGCCGCCGGCGCCGCTTTTCCTGTACGGCGCCGACCAGAACCTCTTCGTCCGCTCCGGACGCGTCCCCCCGGGGCATCTGTATTCGAATCCGGATTTGTGGGTCCACTACCTCGTCGACGACCTGGAGAGGAAGCAGGTTCGAATCCTCCAGGATCACCCGGAGACGATCGTGCTGAGGGGGCCTGGAACGCCGATCGAGACGCCTCGGCGTCTTCTCCCGGCGTATCTGGCGGCGCTCGACGCGTCGGAGGAATTCGTGCCCGGATGGATCCGGAGGCTTCGGCTCCGCTAGACCGTCGAGCCCGCGGGGGCGGGAGTCCTCGACTTGACCCCGGCGAGAAAAGCCTTGAACGTGTCCTTGTCGAGCGAACGCTCGAGGGCCTGTTCATGCGAAACGAATCCCGCTTTCACCAGGTCCTGGAGCGACTGGTCCATCGAGATCATTCCCCGGCTCCGCCCGGTCTGGATCTGAGCGTTGATGAGCGATGTCTTTCCTTCACGAATGGAGTTGGAGAGCGCGGCCGATCCGATCAGGATCTCGAAAGCCGCGACTCTGCCTCCACCGATTCTTTTCAGCAGCTGCTGAGCGATGACGGCCTTGAGGGACTCCGAGAGAACTGCCCGGACCTGATCCTGTTCTTCGGTAGGGAAAGCGTCGATGATTCGGTCAATGGCCTTCGCTGCGGAGTTGGTGTGAAGAGTCGCGAACACGAGAAGGCCCGTCTCTGCGGCAGAGAGGGCCATGCGGATCGTTTCGAGGTCGCGCATCTCACCGATCAGAAGCGCGTCGGGATCCTCGCGCAGGGCGGCCTTCACTCCCGTTGCGAAGTCCGGAACGTCGCTGCCGATCTCCCGTTGTGTGAAGATCGCCCGGTCGTTGACGTAAACGAATTCGATCGGATCCTCGATTGTGATGACATGCCGCGCAAATTTCTTGTTAATTCGATCGAGGATTGAAGCAAGGGTCGTGGATTTTCCCGATCCGGTCGGGCCGGTCACAAGCACCAGGCCTCCTGAAGCGTAGGCGAGACTTCCGACGACCGTCGGAAGGTTGAGCTCCTCGACCGTCGGAACCTTAGAGGGGATCAACCGGAAGACCGCGCCCGAGCCGTGCTCCTGTTTCAGCAAATTGGCGCGAAATCGAGCCTCGTGTCCCATCTGGTAAGCGAAATCGATGTCACCCGTTTGCTGGTAGCGCGACCATTGGTCCGGAGGCGTTACGGCTGACATCATATTGTAAAAATCACCTTCCGACAGGTTGCGATAGCGGATTCTTTCCAGCTCGCCGTCGATTCGGATGACCGGAGGCGAGCCGACCGCCAGATGCAGATCCGAGCCGCCCCGCTTGACGATCACGTTCAGAAAGCGGTCGATTTGGTTCAGCGGAGAGCCGGGCCTGTCGGTCACGCGGCTCCCCCTTCCGCGTCGAGAAACGGCTCGAATAGGTCCTTTCGGATCGCGTGATCGTAAGCGGTCCGAGGATCCGCGAGACCATCTTCGACAAGGCGCAGCATGGCACCGTCCATCGTCTGCATTCCCGAGGCGGATCCCGTCTGGATCGCAGAGGGAATCTGATGTCCCTTGGCCTCCCGAATGAGCCCCGAAATGTTCGGAGTGTTCCGGAGGATTTCAAACGCCGCGACGCGGCCCTTTCCGTCGCGGCGCGGAAGCAGCGTTTGCGCGATAACTCCCTTCAGGGAATCCGCGAGCATCTGGCGGATCTGGTTCTGCTGGCCCGGCGGAAAAGCGTCGATGACGCGATCGACCGTCAGCGCAGCAGTGGAGGTGTGGAGGGTAGCGAGCACGAGGTGGCCGGTTTCTGCGGCCGTGATCGCCAACGAAATCGTCTCGAGATCGCGCATTTCCCCCACCATGATGACGTCCGGGTCCTCTCGGAAGGCCTGGCGCAGGGCCTTCGCGAAAGACTCGCTATGCGCTGGAATCTCCCGCTGCGTGATCAGGCATTCTTTCGATCGGTGCAAGTATTCGATCGGGTCTTCGATCGTCAGGATGTGACAGGTTTGTGTGCGATTGATCCGTTCGACCATCGCCGCGAGCGTGGTCGTCTTTCCGGACCCGGCGGAGCCGGTAACAAGGATGAGACCCTGCGAATAATCGGCGAGTTCCCAGACCGACTCCGGGAGACCGATTTCTTCGAGGCTCGGGACTTCGGCGGGTATCAACCGAAAGACAGCGTCGACGCCCTTTCGCTGGTGAAAGACGTTTGTCCGGAAGCGTCCCAGCGCCCCGGCCTTGTAGCAGAAATCCGCGTGGCGCGTCCCCGCGAGCGAAGAGCGCATCGCATCCGTCAGAATGGGGTCGATCATCTTCTGGACCGCTTCTGAATCGAGCGGCTGGACGTGAAGGGGAGTCATCGCTCCGTGAATGCGAAGATGGGGAACGCCGTTAACGGCGATGTGCAGGTCCGAGGCATCCATCGCCCGGGCGTGGCGCAGCAGATCCTCCAGGCTCAGGTTGGACTTGCTCGCAAGATCGATCGGCTCGAATTTCTGCTCCCACGCCGCAGCGGTGTCGACGGTAGCGTGTCCGTGAAATGTCTGCCCTAGGCGGATTGCTTTTTCGCGGACGACCGGTTCGGGATCGACCTTGACGATGTTCTGGAGCAGCGCTGGCACGCGTGAATCCGGAATCTTCGAAAAAGCTTCGAGGATCTCCAGCCGCAGGTCCATCGCTCCTTTCTTGTACGCTTCGAGCAATCCGCCGAGGCCTTTGGGACTGCCCCAGGTCCCGAGGGCTGCCGCCGCCGACAGATTGGAGTCGGGATCATCGAGGAGTTGGATCAGGGCTGGCAGAGCCCTTTCGTCCCGGATTTCCGCGAGAGCTTCCGCGGCGCGGTGTCGCAACCACCAGTCGGGCTGTGTGAGAAGGTAAATCAGCAGGGGAACGATTTCGGGCGAGCGCAGTGTGACGGCGATAGATGCAGCGAGATTTGCGGCTTCGGTGTCGGACTCGCGGGCGCGCGCTGCCAGCGCCATCATGAACCGGGGGCCAAGTTCGCGCGAACCGGCAACTCCGCGGTCGCGAGCCGCGCCGAACACGTTTTTGAAGGAGGCGATGAAAGCCTGAACCACCCGATCGGGATCCTGCTGCTGCAGCAAACGGGCTGCGACGCCTCGAACCCGAGAATTGACGTCGGACAAAAGCGGCATGACGAGCGAGGGCCAAGCAAGGTCGCCCGATGCCAGGAGCGGTTTCAGGCCCGCGGCCGCGGTCTCCTGAATCTTCGGAGAGGAATCGCCGAGCGCCTTGAGAAGCGCTGGTACGTGCTCACCGCTCGGATAACGCGCCAGAATCCGGATTGCACCGGCGCGAACTTCTTCATCTTCGTCGTCTGCCACGCGTGCAGCGACGCGGGCGATCGACGGAGAGTTGATGCGCTCGAGGACGTTGATCGAGCGGCGACGCAGCGCTGCCGAGCCCGATTCCAGCGGCGAATCGAGGAGACGGGCGAATTTCGGGTCTGGAGCAGCGCCAAGCCAGTCGAGCACGGAACTCACGACGGATGGGCGGTAATCGCGACAGAGAACGTCGAGTTGTTCCATCTCCAGACTCCCGCCGAAAAGAGCGACGTAGCTTTCGAAGATCTTGCGCCGTCCCTGTTCGGACTGGCGGGTCAGGGCCGTGAGAATCGCCTCGGCGGCTTCGTCCTTGGGTAGGGATCGAAGGATCGATTGTCCCGCGGCCCGAACTGCCGCTTCGCCATCGATCAGAAAGACAGCGGCCTGATCCGGTGTCAGCCCCCGAATCGCAACAAGCCGACGAAGGAGTTCCTCGCCCTCGGCAGGCGTCTTCCACCGGTGTGCTCGCACCTGCTCGACAACTTGACGATCGTCGGCAGAAATCGAGCCTCTCCACCGCCGCCACATGGGCGAAGTATCGCACAGTCATTCGCGCTCCTGAGCTCAGCAGGAGATGCCCGGGTGTAGAATGGTCTGGCTTTTGTGGAGGGCGCATGAAGTTCTCTGTCAGGTCAGTCTCCCAGATTGTCGGGGTGGCAGTTCTCGCGTTCGCGCCGGCCACCGCTATCTCGTCGGAAATCGTCGTTCTCAGGGGGGGTAAGACGCTGGAAATTTCGAAGCCCTATCGAATCCAGGGCTCGCAAGCGATCCTGATGCTGAAGGACGGGACAATCGTTTCTGTGTCCGTCGACGAGATCGACGGCACCGCGACGCAGGCCGCCCGTTCCCGGAGAGGTGCGGCGACCGAGGACTCAGAAGTTCCGCAGGCACCTACTCCGGTCGAGGCCGCGCGCGCGCAGAAGAGCGCACCGAAAGCGAAGTTGAAGGTCGGGGACGATGACGTGACGCATCCGTACGTCGCCGCCGGGGAAGAAGGTGAGAGGGACCGTGGCGCCGGGGATGCGCGCGTTGAGGTCATGGATTGGGACCAGAAAGCAGTCGGCGGAGTCGTGACCGTCAAGGGGAACCTTCGCAACAGCGGCGGCGTCGCGGCCGAAGAGATCACCCTGCTCGTCCAGGGCAAGGATGACAAAGGAAAGACGCTCGCGTCCACCAGCGCGAGCATCGCGGCGGCTACTCTCGACGCCGGTGCCGTCACATCGTTTGTCGCGACCCTTCCGGGGGCCAAACCGATCTCGTCTTTGCGATTTGTGCCGAAATGGAGCGCCCCCATGACGACCGTCACGTCAGACAAATTGAATGGGCGGATCGAGAACTCCGCGATACCCGTTTCCGGAGCACCGTCAGGACCAGCGAAGAGTGAAGCCGCGCCCGCCCAGCCAACGTACGTTCCGAGGCCGGACTTCGCGCCTCCCATGGCGAACGCCCCAACATCGCCGCCCGACGACAACCGGATTCCCTACATTCCGAACCTTCATGAAGAGAATCCGCCGCCGCCTCCTCCGCCCAGCTCGTAGGGCCTGCGGAAGGCTCGATGAATCTCTTTCTCTTGCGCCATGCCGAGGCCGAAGACCGCTCTTCGTCGGGAAAGGACGCGGACCGGGTGCTGACACGAAAGGGGCGAGAAACCGCGAAGTCGGTCGCGGCCGTACTCGCCCGGCTCGAACAGGTCGAGGCCATCTGGCACAGCCCGCTGGCGCGCGCGCGGGAAACGGCGTCGATCGTCGCGAAGGAATTCCCGAAGGCGGCGATTTGGGAGACTCCGTCGCTTCTCCCGGAGGCCTCGCCCGGTCAGGTGCTCGAGGAGATCTCGGGCCGAAGACCCGGCGAAGTCGTTCTCGTCGGCCACCAGCCGCATCTCGGCGTTCTCCTCGCGCTCTGCGTCACCGGGAGCAGCGAGACCCGGATCCCCATGCGAAAGGCTTCGGCCGCGCGGATCAAATTCGCGGGCTCGCACGCCTCGCCACCCGGGAAGCTGATGTACCTCGTCTCGCCGGATCTCGCCGCGAAACTCTGACGGCTGGTTCGTGGGGCTTCGCTCGGCCCCGCTCGGGTCGGCCCCAGCGCCGGCTCGGCAAATGCTCCTCGACCCTCGGCCGCAGTTCGCTTTCCCTCGGGATCTCGGTGCCCAGCCTGCGCCGGCGCGTTGGCCCCACCCTCGCGGGTCTTCGCTCAGAGGTTGGGGCCCCACTCCAGGAGCGAGGCCCAGGAGCGGCCGTTCCGTCGGCGCGAAGGCGGCTGTCGCGAGGAGGGAATCGGCCCCTGTCTGAGCTGGAGTTCTTCAACTC
>JBOGJO010000302.1:0-8588 GCA_050747885.1 Thermoanaerobaculia bacterium | reverse complement strand
CCAACCCGCAGCCCGTCGTTGTCGGTCCTCGCGTCGAAGATCCCGGAGGCGCGAAGAGATCGAAGCGACTCCCGGACGGCCGGCGCCTTTGCCGGCGGCGCGAGGACCGCGAGAGTTCCGCCCCCGCCGGCGCCGCAGGCCTTCGCCCCCCAGGCGCCCGCGTCGAGGCAACGCCGCTCCGCCTCCTCGAGCAGCTCCGTCGTGACCCCTTTCGAAAGCCGCTTGCGAAATCCCCACTCGCGCCCCATCGCGAGCCCCATGCCTTCGAAATCGAGAGATCGGACCGCCTCGGCCAGCGACCGGGCACAGTCGCGAATACCGTCGAGCGCGTCCCGGACCTCCGGATCGCCGTCGATCCGCGCTTTGTAAACCCTCCAGTTGTTGAGACCGGAGGAATGGGACTTCCCCGAGTCGAAGAGGACGAGGTGCCGAGAGAATTCCTCCTCGGGCGCCGGACGGGTTTCGATGACCGGTCCGCCCACGCCGAATGAGATCACGTTGATCCCGCCCCGAAGGGCCGACTCGGAATCCTGAGTTCCGGCCGGAGCCCCCAGAACGCGGGTCTCCGTGTCGCGACAGATCTCGCGGATCCGCTCGGTCGACAGCTC
Source organism: Thermoanaerobaculia bacterium (assembly GCA_050747885.1). Taxonomy (GTDB): domain Bacteria; phylum Acidobacteriota; class Thermoanaerobaculia; order UBA5066; family DATFVB01; genus CAWEYG01. Next base: position 7,980 of record JBOGJO010000302.1, on the reverse strand, counting down.
GGTCTCGGAAAAGGCGGCGAGCGCCGCCACGATTGCCACGAGAAGCGCCGATGATCCGCCGAGGCCGGAGCCGAAAGGAACCTCCGACCAGGTCTCGATTCGCACTTTCTCGCCGAGCCCGAGCGCGATCGCCGCTCCTGCCGCGAGGGCGGCTTCCGGCGCCGCCCGGGCTGCCCCGGCGCTCGCGAACAGACCTTCGAATGCCAGGTCATGGGAGACGAGCTCGAAACCGGATCCGCGCTCCGAGACGTTCGCGCGCGCGCGGCGATTGATCGCGACGTTGACGGTCGTCGAGCCTTCGTGAAGAAGGTACAGGGGCCAGAGATCGAGCGTGCCGCCGGCCAGGTCCACTCGGGCCGGGGCCGACGCGGTGACGGGCGTCAAGATGTCAGCGGATACTTTCGGCCGCGACGACGTGGCTCGACGGGAAATAGCGCCCCGCCATCGCGACCTCGCCGGTCGGATACGATTCCGGGCACGCCTCCCGGTTGAGCAGGATCCAGACCTGGCCGTCGTCGTCCCGAAACGCCGCCAGATGGGGCCGCGTTTCCTTCGAGGCCGGAGGCAGGTCCGCCGACCCGCTGAGGGCGCATCGGAGACAGAAGATCCTCCCGTGGAGGACGCGCTCGACGGGCTTCTCCTTCAGGACGTCCCGCTCGCCGGGCGACCGGGAGATCGAATCCGCGACCACGGGGATCACGAGCAGACACAGCGCCGCGGCGGCAGCCGCCGGGCGCCAGGCCCTCCGCTTCGAAGGCAGCTGCATGCGGGCGATCCGGCGCCGAAGGTCCGCGGGAGCCGTTTGGCGAGGCGACCGGTCTTTCAGGATGGCGCGGACGCGCCGGAACGAGTCGAGGCGCGCGGCGCAGCGCTCGCACCGCGAAAGATGCTGCGCCACCTGGCGGCGGTCGCATTCCGCGAGCTCGCCGTCGAGGTAGGCATTCAGGAAAAATCTCGTTCTCGCGCAGTCCATCAGAGAAAGTCTCGCGTCCTCCACGGGCGCAACATTCTCCCTCAAGAACCGGAAAAACTCGATCCCTATTCCTTCGAAAACCCGGGGAGCCCTTTATTTCGAGACTTTGAGCCGGGTTCGGGCAGGGGCCCCGCCGCGGAGATAACCGTGGGATTTCGCGTATCTCATCAGGGCCTTCTCGAGCAGCTTTCGGCCTCGGTACAGACGGGACATCACCGTCCCCACGGGGCAATCGAGGATCTGGGCAATCTCTTTGTACGAGAAGTCCTCGAGGTCCGCGAGAAGCACGACCATCCGATAGTCGGTCGGGAGAGATTCGAGCGCCTTTTTGACGCCCTCGTCCATCACGCTGGACAGGTACTGTGTTTCGGGGTCGAGCGGCGCGTCGTCGGGATCGTGCCGCACGATCCGCTCGAACGACTCCTCGATCTCCGAGAATTCCACGCTCTTCGGCTCGAGCTTCTTCTTCCGGTAGTTGTTGATGAAGGTGTTCTTCAAGATTTTGAAAAGCCAGGCCTTGAGGTTCGTTCCCTCTTCGAACTTGTCGTAGTACTTGTACGCCTTGAAGAACGTCTCCTGAACGAGGTCCTCGGCGTCCTGCGAGTTTCCGGTCATCCGGTAGGCCGTGTTATAGAGCGAGTCCACGTACGGCATCGTCTTCGAGTCGAAATCCCACGCCGTGACGCCCTGAGGCATCGGAATCACGCCCCGGCCCGTCGACGCGTTCGTGGGTTCAGTTGCAAGCTTCAATACGTTTTCCTCCAAATCTGGAATAAACAGTTTGCAAATCCCCTGCCCGGACCTTTCGAAGTCTCCCGATTCACGCGTTTCAGCAAATTCAGGGGTTTAGCCGAAATCCCAGATCACCTCTATTTACGAAGCGGCGTAGAAAAACGTTTCGTCAGTGCCAAAGTGGACGGGTTGGCCTGAAAAAGGGACGCCCCCGCCGGGCGGCGGGGGCGTATGTAACGACTTTCCCCGTTCCCCAACCGGGGAGCTCACGCGCCCTTGATCAGGAACGCGATGACGAGGGCGTAGATGACGAGCGATTCGATGAAGGCGAGGCCGAGAATCGCCATCAGACGGATCGCGCCGCCGGCGCCCGGGTTGCGGGCGATTCCTTCGCACGCCGCGGCCGTGGCCTTGCCCTGGCCGAACGCGCCGGCAAACGCGGCGATCCCCATCGTGAAGGCCGCCGCGAGCGCGCCCCACTTCACTCCCCCGGTCGCCGCGGCTCCCGCGGTTTCCTGGGCAAACGCCGGCATCGCCATCAGCATCGCCGCCGCCAACCCCGTGAACATCCCTTTCTTCGACATCAGACGAAACTCCTTTCAAAAACTCTCAATGTTCCTCGTGCGCCGTCGCGAGATAGATGTAAATGATCGAAAGCATGACGAAAATGAAGGTTTGGAGCAGGGCGCCGATGAGCCCAAGGATCATCATCGGCCAGGGCACGAGAATCGGCGCCATCCCGAAGAAGATCCCCGTCGCCATGTGCTCGCCGCTGACGTTGCCGGCCAGACGCAGGGAAAGCGACAGCACCCTCGCAAACGTGCCGATCAACTCGATCGGGAAGAACAGGATCGCGAGCCACCACACGGGCCCGGCGAAATGCTTCAGGTACCCGAGCGCCCCCTGAGCGCGGACTCCCTCGACGTTGAAATAGATGAAGGAAGTCACCGCCAGGGCGAGCGTCGCTTGAAAGGAAGCCGTCGGCGGCGAGAGGAAAAAGAACTGCCCCATCAGGTTCGAGATCAGGATGAAGTACGTGAACGTCCCGAGCAGCGGAAGGTAGCGCTTCGAGGCGCCGTGCCCGATGACGTCGTCGATCAGCGACCGCACCGCGAGCACGATCGTCTCGTTGAGATTCTGGAACCAGTTCGGATTCCTCTTGCGAAACCGCCGCCGGGCCAGCGGAAGGGCAACCGCGAGAACGAGCAGGAGCAGGGCTGACATGATCACGGTGTCCTGAAGCCAGTAACGCGGTCCGTCCGGAAAAAGGAATGCCGCCATCCGGGGCGACAGCTTCGCCACCGGCGGAGGCCCGAGGACCCACGTCAGGAACCGGTTGACGGGCTCGTAAAAAAAGGAATGTTCGCTCATGCTTCCGTCAGGCTCTCCCGAAGCTCCGCAGGCCTTCCACACCGATCGCCAGCACGATCACCGAGAACCCGGCGAGGCCGGCGACCAGGTCGAAGCCCTTCCAACTCAATATCCCCGCAAGGAGCGCCGCCAGCGCCAGAAACCCGACCGCCGGTACCGCAAAATCCGAGGGCCGCGTTCCGATTCTGGGAACGAGAATCCTCGCGGTGACTCTCTCCAGAAAATAAAAGCTGAATATAACGACCGCCGCGCCCGCCGTCAAGGACACCGCCGCCGCCCCTCCCTGGAAAGCTCCGGCGGCGCACGCCCCGAGAGTCGCGAGGACGATCGCGGTCCGTTTCACCCGGCGAAGGAAGCGCTCCTCGGGCGAGGCGGACGGCTCAGCGGGGGCCGGATTCGTCATCGGCATTCGCGCGCGAGGCGATCTTGAAGACGTTCCAGAACCCGGCCGCCACCCCGAGGATCCCGCCCGCAAAGGACAGCGTCGGCGCGGTCCCCGCGAGCCCGTCGAGCCACTTCCCCAGAAAGTATCCCGCCACCGTGCACGCCGGAAACGTCAACCCGAGGACCGCCGCGTCGGCCACGGTCTGAAGCCGCGACCGGCTCACAGCACGCAGCGGCGAACGGCGGCAAGAAACGGCTGCGGGGCGAGACCGATCACCATCGTCGCCACGGCGCACGCGGCGACCGTCAGCGTGAGTCCGACCGAGCCCTTCAGCGGAGCGGGCTCCCCTTCGGTCAGATACATCGCCATGACGATCCGAAAGTAGTAGAAGAGGGAGACGGCCGAGGCGAGCACCGCAAGGACGGCGAGACCCGGATATCCCGCCTTGATCGCCACCGAAAACAGAAAGTACTTTCCGATGAACCCGCCGGTCGTCGGGATCCCCGCGAGCGACAGGAGGAAGATCAGCATGACGGCGGCGATCAGGGGATTCCGGCGCGCCAACCCTTTCCAATCGTCGATCGACTCCCCCGCGTATCCTTTCGACTCGAGAAAGATGACGAGCGCGAACGCGCCAAAGTTCATGAAAGTGTACGCCAGCAGGTAGATTTCGATCGCTTCGATCCCTCCCTGGCGAAACCCGAGAACGCCCAGGAGAGCGTAGCCGGCATTCGAGATCGACGAATACGCGAGAAGCCTCTTGACGTTCGTCTGGAGGAGCGCCGCGACGTTGCCGACGACGAGCGTGAGGCCCGCGGCGATCGCGACGATGAGCTTCCAATCCGCGGCGAAGTGCGGGAGCGCGACGTAAAAGATCCGCGCCAGGATCGCGTAGGATCCCGCCTTCGGCCCGACCGAGAAGAACGCCGCAATGGGGGTCGGCGCTCCTTCGTACACGTCCGGGGCCCAGACGTGGAACGGAACGGCCGCGATCTTGAACAGGATCCCGAACAACAGAAGGAGCGCCCCGATCGTCGCGATCCGGCTGGGCGCGAGCGTCTGGAAGGACGCCGCAAGCTCTGGAAGGCCGAGCTTTCCGGAGAAACCGTAAAGGAGCGAGATCCCGTACAGGAGAACTCCGGAGGAGAACGCCCCGAGGATGAAGTACTTCGCCGCCGCCTCGATCGACTTCACCTGCTCCTTGAAATACCCCGCCAGGACGTAAGAGGACAGGGCCATGAGCTCCAGGGACACGTAGATCGAGGCCAGATTGTCGCCCGAGGCCATGAACATCGTGCCGAGAGTCGCGAACAGGACGAGGCCGTAATATTCCCCCGCCGGATAGGGCGCGTCTCCGACGAAGCGGACCGACGACAGAACGGTGAGCGCCGCCGAGCCCAGGACGAGAAACTTGAAAAAGATCGAGAAGTTGTCCACCACGAACATCCCCGAAAGGATCGGAACGCCGCGGCTCGGAATCCGTAAGAGAATGAAAAGCAGGAGCGCGGCGGCCCCCGCGAGGCCCGTGAGGGCAACCCCGGCGAGCATCCTCTCCCGTTTCTTCGGCGTGACGACCGCGAGGCACAGGATTAGCGCCGCTACGCCGGAGAGGAAAAGCTCCGGCGAAAGGAGCAGCCACTCCATCGGATGTATTTTCATTTCGCCTTACTTGACCTTCAGCCGCGCCACCGCAGCAGTCCGCGGCGAGGGGGCCGACGCCGTTTCGATCGCCGCGACGATCCTGTCCACGGGCTTCGCCATGATGTCGAAGAACGGCTGCGGGTAGATCCCGATCCACAGCGCGCACGCGATGAGCGGAATCAGGGTCCACTGCTCGCGCGCGTTCAGGTCCTTGAGCTTCTCGTTCGCCGGGTTGGAGAGCTCCCCGAAGAACACCCGCTGGTAGAGCCACAGGAGATAGGCCGCGCCGAGGACGATGCCCCAGAGCGCCCAGAACGCCCACCACGGGTTGCGAAGGTACGCGCCGTTCAGGATTGCGAATTCGCCCACGAAGCCGTTCAGGAGCGGAAGGCCCATCGAGGAAAGCGCGATGATCAGGAAGAAGACGGCATACACGGGCATCTGCTTTGCGAGTCCGCCGTACTCCGCGATCATTCTCGTGTGCCGCCGCTCGTAAACGATCCCGACGAGCAAGAAGAGCGCCCCGGTGGAAATTCCGTGGTTGACCATCTGGAGGATTCCCCCGCGCAGGCCCGCCGTGTTCAGCGCGAAAATTCCCAGCATCACGAATCCGAGGTGAGACACCGACGAGTACGCGACGAGCTTCTTCATGTCCTTCTGGACGAGAGAGACCATCGCGCCGTAGATGATCCCGATGATCGAGATGGCCGCCATGAGGATGAGCACCCAGTGCGTCGTGATCGCCTTCGGAAACATGGGCAGCGAGAACCGCACGAACCCGTAGGTGCCCATCTTCAGCAGGACGCCCGCGAGGATGACGGAGCCCGCCGTGGGCGCCTCGACGTGGGCGTCGGGAAGCCACGTGTGGAACGGGAACATCGGGACCTTGATCGCGAAGCCGAAGAAGAACGCGAAGAAAAGCAGAATCTGGAGATGCGCGGGCATCCCGGGAGTCAGCGCCGTAAGCGTCGGAATGTCGAAGGTCGGCGCGTTTCCGAGACCCGCGACCCCGAGGACTCCCGACGTATTGTAGAAATAGACCGTGATGATGCCGAGCAACATGAGGACGGATCCGGAAAGGGTGTACAGGAAGAACTTGATCGCCGCGTAAAGCCGCCGCGGCCCGCCCCAGATCCCGATCAGGAAATACATCGGAACGAGCATGACCTCCCAGAACACGTAGAAAAGGAAAAAGTCCAGGGTCATGAAAGTCCCGAGCATCCCGGTCTGGAGGAGGAGAAGAAAGACGTAGTACTCCTTCTGGCGATCGTGGATCGCCGTGAACGACGAGTAGATCGAGATCACGCCGAGCAGCGTCGTCAGAAGGATCAGCAGGAGAGAGATCCCGTCGATTCCGAAGTGGTACTTCACGCCCAACGAGGGAATCCAGCTCGCGATTTCCTGGAACTGAAATCCGTCCTTCGCGCGGTCGAACCAGAACCAGAGGAACAGCGAAACCGCGAAGTCGAGGCCCGCAACGGCCGTCGCGAACGCCCGGATCGCGCCGCTCTTCTGCTTCGGGATCGCGAAGACCAGCAGGAGGGCGCCGGCCAGGGGAATGTAGGCGACGATCGAAAGGATATGGGACTGAAGGAAATTCATGTCTGTTCTTCCCCTATCTCCAGATCAGGTAGGCGGCGATCAGCAACAGGAAGCCGCCCCCCATCACGAAAGCGTAATTTTGAACGCGGCCCGTCTGAATTTTCTTCAAGCCGCGGAAGCCCGCCTGGAGAGAGCCCGCCACGCCGTTGACCAGGCCGTCCACGACGTACTGATCGAAGACCGACGCGAGCCACGAAAGCCCGAGAGGGACCCTGGCGAAGAGCCCGTTGACCCCGATGCCGTCGATCACGCGCGCATCGAAGTCCCACAGGAACCTGCCGCCCCCTTTGGCCAGGCCTTCGACGAAGACCGTGTTGTACGCCTCGTCGACGTAATACTTGTTGAACAGGATCCGGTGCGCCGCCGGGAAGCGTTCGGCGAGGCGCCGGGGCCGTTCGAACGCCCGATCTCCCGTGTAAAAACGCCACGCAATCGCGATTCCGACCACCGCGACCGTCACCGAGAAGACCATGAGCGCGACCTCGGTCCCGGGCGAGAGATGCGATTCGACGGCTTCGCCCGGAATCGGCAGGAAGATCGGCGACAGCCAGCGGGCCAGCGCGTGCGGCACGTGAATGATCGCCGAGAGGACCTCCGGCACGCCGAGGAATCCGGCGACGACGGCGCCGACGGCGAGGATCCGCAGCGGCCACGTCATCGTGCCCGGAGACTCGTGGAGATGATGCTTCTGATCCTCGGTTCCCCGGAATTCGCCCGTGAAAGTCATGAAGTAGCTTCGAAACATGTAGAACGCCGTCATCACGGCCGCCACGATCGCGATCCCCCAGAGGAAAACGCGGTGGTGGCCAAACGTCTCTCCGAGGATCTCATCCTTCGAAAAGAATCCCGCAAACGGAAAGATCCCCGCGATAGCGAGCGTCGAAGCCAGGTAGGTCCACCGCGTTGTCGGAAGGGACTGCTTCAATCCGCCCATTTTCCTCATGTCCTGCTCGCCCCCCATCGCGTGAATGACCGAGCCGGAACCGAGGAACAGGCACGCTTTGAAGAACGCGTGCGTGAACACGTGGAAAATTCCCCCCACGAACGCCCCGACCCCGCAACCCAGGAACATGTAACCGAGCTGCGAGATCGTCGAATAGGCCAGCACCTTTTTGATGTCGTTCTGCACGAGCGCCATCGACGCCGCGAGGAACGCCGTGATGCAGCCGATGATCGCGACGAAGCTCATCGCGTCGGGCGAGAGGCGGAAGAACACGTTGCAACGGACGACCATGTAGACACCCGCCGTCACCATGGTGGCGGCATGGATGAGGGC
>JBOGJO010000301.1:0-2037 GCA_050747885.1 Thermoanaerobaculia bacterium | reverse complement strand
GATGAAGAAAAGGAGCGCGTAGGCGCCCTGCGTCAGCCACGAGGTGACGAACTGGTACCAGTGGGCCTCGCCTCCCGGCCACGAGGTGCCGAACCCGACCGCGAGCATCATCGCGATTCCGCCGGCGCAAGCGACGCGAACCAGGAGCCCCGACACGAGCGAGAGGGAGATCGCAATCTCGCCCAGAGCGATCGCCCAGGCGAACGGCGCGGGGTGAACGAGCACGACGCGCTCGAGAAACGGCCGCCAGAAGGGGTATCCCTTCGCCGCCATCTCGCCGGCGGACTTCGCGAAGCCTGCGTGGACGAACGCGCCCGTGACCTTGCCAAAACCCTCGCAGAAGAGGATCACTCCCGTGACGATGCGGGCAAACGCGATCGAGCGCGGGGGAGACGCGGCGATCATTGGGCTATTGTAGCGCCGCGGTCGAGCGGCGACGCCGCGGTGAAATGCCGGCTACCTTTTCGAGCGCGCGAGCGCGCTTCGCAGTCCCCCGGCGAAGCTCTCGAGAAGCTGCGCGGCTTCGTGGCCGACGAGGAGAAATCCGAGCCCGGTCTTCAAGAGGACCTCGACGCCTCGCTCGACGACCGAAATCTCCTGAATGTCCTTCTCTTCGAACTCCAGGAGGCCGTCCGACGCCATGATCACGATCGATTCAGACATGCGCGCTCCTCAATCTGCCCCTCTCAAGAAGGGTGGCGTCACCCGGGATGAGGTTGGGCCCGGGAAAACCCGCGGGCGCCGTTTCCGGCGCCCGCGCTTCGAAGGAGACCCCTGACGAGGAAGGAGGAAGCACCCCATCTCCAACCGGAGAGGGGGATCGACAGCTCTAGCTGCATCCGCTCGTTGCGCCGCAGTTCATGCATTTGTAGCAAGCCCCGTTGCGCACCATGATCGATCCGCACTCGTGGCACGCGGGCGCGTCCGCCTGAACTTCGTAAGCGCGCCCGGCCGACATCGGCGAGCCGGACGCGACGGGCTTCAGGACCGCCTTCGTCACCGGGATCGGCCCGGTGTCGGTCGTGTTGTCGCGCGAAACGATGCCGATCCGCTCCTTCGCGTCGCTCGAGAGAAACTTCGAGCCGAGCCAGCGGAAGATGTAGTCGACGAGGGATTTCGCCATCGGGATCTCGGGGTTTTTCGTGAAGCCCGACGGCTCGAACCTCATGTGCGAGAACTTGTCGACGAGCGCGTCGAGCGGCACTCCGTACTGCATCGTGAGCGAGATCGCCGTCGCGAAAGAATCCATCAGACCCGAGACCGTCGAGCCTTCTTTCGACATCGTGAGGAAGATCTCGCCCGGCTGGCCGTCCTCGTAGAGGCCGACCGTGATGTAGCCCTCGTGCCCGGCCACGTTGAACTTGTGGGTGATCGCCTGGCGCTCGTCCGGCAGCTTCCGGCGGAACGGCGCGGGAGAGGCCGCCACGGCCTTGCCGACGTATTCGAGGCTCGACCGCGCCTCCGGGCTCTTCGAGTCGGACTTCGAGGCGGACGTGTTCAGCGGCTGCGTGCGCTTGCAGCCGTCGCGGTAGATCGCGATCGCCTTCAACCCCATCTTCCACCCCTGGAGGTACGTGTCGGCGATATCGTCGGGAGCAACGTCGGTCGGCATGTTCACGGTCTTGCTGATCGCCCCGGAGAGGAACGGCTGAGCCGCCGCCATCATCCGGACATGGCCCATGTAGTGGATCGACCGGGTCCCGTTGAGCGCCTTGAACGAGCAATCGAAGATCGGGAGGTGCTCCGGCTTGAAGCCCGGAGCGTTTTCGATGGTGCCCTGTTCGTCGACGAACGAGACGATCGTGTTCACCTCGTCGTCGCTGTAGCCCAGCCGCCGCAGCGCGAGCGGGACCGTCTGGTTGACGATCTTGATCGAGCCTCCGCCGACGAGCTTTTTGTACTTGACCAGCGCCAGGTCCGGCTCGATGCCGGTCGTGTCGCAATCAATCATGAACCCGATGGTGCCGGTCGGCGCGAGGACCGTGACCTGCCCGTTCTTGTACCCGAACTGGCTTCCCGATTCGAGCGCCATGTCCC
>JBOGJO010000300.1:0-1008 GCA_050747885.1 Thermoanaerobaculia bacterium | reverse complement strand
GTGCAGGACCCCGATCCGGTGCGCCGCGGCGAGGCCGTTGCAGACTCCCTTGGCGATCGAGAGCCCGCGTCCGAGAGGCAGCGTCTTCTCGCGCTCCTCGAGCTCCTTGAGCGTCTTTCCGGGCAGGTACTCCATCGAGACGAACTCCTCGCCCTCGATCTCGACGAGGTCGTAGACGCGGCAGACGTTTTCGTGGGTGACCTTGCGCGCCAGGATGATCTCTCGGCGCAGGGTCTCCCGGCGCTCGGGCGACACGCGGTCCGGCCGGACGCGCTTCAACGCGATCTCCTGGTCGAGTTTGAGGTCCCGGGCGCGGTAGACGACGCCCATGCCGCCGAACCCGAGGACCCCGTCGATCCGGTACCGGCCGCCGAGAATCGTGCCGATCGAGACGGGCGCCTCGCGGGATCCGGATTTCAGGACCGATCCGTCGCGGGTCGGCAACTTGCTCTCGTGGGACACGCTGGAGGGATTGTAAGGGGGTGCCAGGTCCTTCGCCTTTGACTTTCCCCCGGCCCGGGACTAGATTGACCGCCAAACGTGCATAGCGACGCCTTCGTCCTCGCAAATCCGCTGAGAACAATTGAGGGAGGAGAACCGTGAGATTGCGTCACCGCATCCGCCTGCCGCGCGTCTTTCTTACCCTGGTCTTCGTCGGGCTACTCGCTGCTGCGCCGGCCTTTCCCTCCGGGTTCCAGGTCATGACGCAGGGCGCGAAAGCCACGGGCATGGGCCTGGCCTTCGCGGGCATCGCGGACGATCCCTCCGCGATTTTCTACAACCCGGCCGGCATCGCCTGGCAGGAACATTTCTCGGGACAGGGCGGGTTCGCCGTCCTCGGCCGGTTCCAGGGCGATTTCACGGGCGCCGACCCGTACCCCGGCGTGGGGCAGAACGGGTCGATCGACAACACGCAGCAGTTCCTCGTCCCCAACCTGTACCTGGTCGTGCCGCTGACGGCCGACCTGAATTTCGGCCTGGCCGTCGACGCTCCTTACGGCCTGGGCC
>JBOGJO010000299.1:0-12605 GCA_050747885.1 Thermoanaerobaculia bacterium | reverse complement strand
CCAGCTCAGACAGGGGCCGATTCCCTTCTCGCCACAGCCGCCATCGCACCGAGGGAACCCGGCCGCGGGGCGCAGGCACCCTGGCTGTGACAGGACCCCCGCCGGCTCGCGCAATCCCGGGACGAGTGGCGAGCCCCGCGGCCGAAGGGGCCGGCGAGCCGGGCCGAGCGGGCCTTAGGGCCCGAAGAGGAAGACGAGGTACGGGTTGACGGCGAGGCCGCGGTGGAAGTCCGGGACGTCCTCGGGAAGGCGGGTCACCGAAAAGTGCAGATGAGCGCCGTGCGCGTTGCCGGTGGTTCCGACGAAGCCGAGGACCTCGCCTTTTTTGACCTTCCGCCCGGCGCCGACGCCGCGAGCGAACCGCGTGAGGTGGCAGTAGTAAAAGAGGTACCGGTTGGAGGAATCGCGGAGATAGATGGCGTTTCCGCCCCTCTTCTCACGCGCCGCCCGAACCACCTCTCCGTCGGCGGCGGCGACGACCGGCGTGCCCTTCGGAGCACCGATGTCGAGGGCCAGGTGGCGCCGCGAGTGACGCCGGCTCCCGCGCGGGTCGAGAAAGGAATCCCGCAACTCGTCGCGCGTGACTCCCTCGACGGGAATCTGAAGGTTCATCGAAATCAACTCCTCCAGGTAACCGTCCTCGGGCAAGAGGCTCGTCTGGGACGACTTCGGGCGGAAAAGATCCCCAACGTCCCGCACGGCCTTCAGGAGATGATTCAGGGGGTTGGGCTTTTTCTTCAGGCTCTCGGCGGGGACTTCCTCGAGGTTTGCCCCGTCGTCCCCGTCCTGCTCGCAGGTCCCGCTGGCGATCTCCTGCGGCGTGCATTCCGAGTCGTCGTCGTGAACGTCGACGACGGCAACCTGCTCGATGACGTCCTCCCTCGGGACGACCGTCTCCTTGAATCCCGCGGGCCGGGGCGGGCCGAACGGCTCGAAGGTGGTCATTCCGTCCGGTCGAACCTCCCGAACGGCGGAGGCCGAATGGCGGGAATTCAGAGATTTGGATTTTCTGGATCGATGCGAACGCGATTTCGAGGCTGAAACCGTCGCCGGAAGAGTGAGGAAAACAATGAGAATGGGGGCGAGAACGAACCTTCTCGTCTGCACTTGGGGATTATGATGGCCTGACCGGCATCGGTCAACACAAAAATACCCCCAAACGTCAAATGTTCAATGCAAAAATGATGCCTAGGCTCGCTCGAGATAGGAGTCCTCGCGCGTGTCGATCTTGACGACCGTTCCTGCCTCCACGAATTGAGGAACGTTGACGACGAGGCCCGTTTCGAGCTTTGCGGGTTTGTACGACGCCGAAGCCGTGGCGCCCTTCATCCCGGGTTGCGTCTCGACGACTCGCAGGTTCACCGTGTTCGGCAGCTCCACGCCGACGGGATTGCCCTCGTAGAAATCCACGGAGATCGCGGTGTTGGGCAGCAGGTACTTCATCGAATCACCCACGACTTCGTCGGGAAGAGTGATCTGGTCGTAGGTCTCCTGATTCATGAAGTGGTGCCCCGACGGGTCCGAGTAGAGGTACTCCATCTCGTGCGTGTCGAGGGAAGCCTTCTCCAGCCGGTCGTTGGAAGAAAACCGGTGATCGATCATCGAGCCGCTGCGGAGGTTTCTCATCCGAACCTGCATGAACGCGCGGAGGTTTCCAGGAGTCCGATGCGACGCCTCATGGACGCGGTGCAGCTCACCGTTGTAGATGACGATCATGCCGTTGCGGATCTGAGTCGCGGGTATATTCATTCGAGCGCGGAACTGTAGCACAAAAAGGGCGAAACAAAGGCCCGCCGAAGCGGGCCTTTCGATCGACGGCAGGCCCCTTCAGAACCGGGGCTTTTCCTTTTCGCCGGCTCGCGATGCTCCCGGGAACAGCTCGCGGAGAGGGACCGTGCGCACCGCTTCGTGAACGGGCGCGAAAACGTCGAGCAGCCTCTGCCAGGCTTCGATCGGAAAGAGGCTCGCTCCCGAAGTCGCGGAGCTCGGCCGCAGGGAATCGCCGCTCGAGGGAACGTCGGGCTGGAACATCGCTCCATAGACGTCGACTCGGGCGAGCTTGGTTCCGTATGTCGAGTTCAGGAATTTGATCATTTCATCCGCGACAATCGCGTACCCTACGTTGTTTGGGTGAACACCGTCGTATCCGAAAATCCCGCCCGTCAGGAACGTGGTCGTCAGAGTGACTCCCCCGTAAGTCTTGCCGTGGGCGCGGATGTCGTGAAAGATCGCGTTGATATCGAACACCGGAGCGCCGATCGAGGCGGCGGCCGTCGTGATCGCGGCATTGTACGCCGCGTTGCGGGCGAGCACGGCGGCGACTTCGTCGCCGTACAGCAAAACCCCCGGATGAAGCCCGTCGAGCTCGAGGTGCCCGTCCGGAAGGGGATGGTCGCAGGCGGGCAGATTCGGCGCCACCGCGCAGGGGATCCCGAGCCCCTGAGCCTCCAGGGGAAGAGCTCCGAGGGTCACGAGCGTCGTCGACGGGTCCACCTGAGCCACGGTCCCGTCGTGTTTTTCGCCGATCAATGGAATGACGTGGCCGGAGGGGTCGAGCACGGGCTGCTGCGTCGCCGGATTGATCACGACCGCCGGCACCGTCGTCGCGAAAGGAATGGAGGTGACGTCCGGGAGGGTAACCACGACGATCGTCGCGTTCGGAAGCGCGGCGTGAAGGGTCTGCAGAATCTGCGTGTACTTCGTCGTGAACTTGTCGATCGTCGTCAGCGTGATTCCGTCGCACAGCCCATTTTCCGCCGGGTTGAGCGCGAGACACGAATCGCTGATCACCGTTCCCGAGCCCACGGCGTCGAGGTCGTCGTTGTTGCCGGCCCAGACGGTGATGAACGTCGGCTGCAGCGCGATGGCCTGCTCGACCGCGCTCGTTCCGTTCAGGGGGGAGCCGGGGAAGTTCCGAAGCACGAGCGAGTAGATGTCGGCGCCGCTGGAGGTCGTTTTGTCGACCTGGTCGTAGCTGTGAGATCCCGGGATGCCGAGGTTGTTGTACGGCCGCGGCAGAGTCGAATTTTCGGGCTGGCCCCCGGGCTCGCCCGCGTGAAAGTCGATGCCGACTCCGGCCGCGGAGAGCGTCAGCGAATAGCACGGCTGCGGGATTCCCGGTTCGCCGGCCAGGGGCTGCTGAAACTTCCCGGGCGAGGGATCGGAGTCGCCCTCCCCGGCGACCGTCATCCCGAACCTGGCTGCCAGAGTCGCGGGATAGGAACGAAGCTGATGACGGGCGACCAGACACCCCGACTGCCAGCCCGCGGTCAGCGAGTCGCCGATCGCCACGTAATTCGAAAAGGTCGGGGCGGCGAAAACGCCGGCCGCGACAAGGATCATTGCCGCCGCGAGCGGAAGAACGCGAGATCGTTTCATTTCAACATCCTCCATTTTCTTCTCGGCCGCGTCAGAACGAGAGCCGCACATTGAGACCCACCAGGTTCGCCGTCAGCTTGTAGCTGCCGTTGAAGTTGTCCGAGCTGTTCCGGATTGTCCGGTTCTGGAACGGGAGGTACATGTCCGCGAGATCGACTCCGAAATGGTCGCCCGCGTACCCGAAGCCGAGGCAATAGCCGCGCCGGATGGCGTCGGGAAGAACCGGCCCCACGTCGCTGTCGGGCTGCGGCGACTGGTCGTACACGAACCCGGCCCGCACCGCCCACGCATGGAACTTCTGCTCGACGCCGACGCGATAGGACCAGACGTCCTTCCATCCGGTGTTGCGAACCGGAATCGCGGGAGCGTCGCCGTTCGGGAAATCGATCGCGAGCGTTTTGAATCGGGACCACTCCGTCCACACCGCGTCCGCCGAGAGCGTGAACGTGTTGTTCGGGCAGTGGTACGCGGCTCCGATGTCGGCGATCGCCGGCGTGTCGATCGAGGTCGAAGCCCTGGGGTTCAGTCCGTCGGGCAGCTCCGCCCCGAGCTGTGCCGCCACGAGGCTGTCGAAAGGAGTGCCGGTCAGGCGCTGTGTGAAGTGCGCGCTCGCGGCGAAATCGGTCTTCATGTGGCTGCGGTACGACCCGCCGAGAGAAAACATCGGCACGGGTTTCCAGAGGAACCCGGCGTTCCATCCCCAGGCATGCTCGTTGTCGGACTTGAGCTTGACGTGCGCGACATCCACGACCGATTCGGTGAAGGGATCGGGACCCGCCACGTTTCTCTCGAGCGTCACGTTCGAGATCCGGTATTCCGCGCCGGCGGCGATCGAAAAGCTCGGGGCCACGCGGTAGGCCAGGACCGGCTCAAGGCTGAAAGTCTTGATCGCCGCGTTCTGAGAAATGAACCGGCCCGACCACGTTTCCGCGTTCTTCCAGCGGGACGAGAGGCCGAACGGCGAGAACGCGCCGAACCCGAATTTCAAGTTCGACGTGATCGGCGCCACGAGATACAACTGGCTCGGGAAGAACCACGTCTTGTGGTAGGTCCCCGTCGCGCCTTCGCCGGGGCTCGGGTTGGACCCCGCGAATTCCGACTTCGTGAACGTCGTCACGGTCGTTCCCGCCATCACGGAGAAGTGGTCCTGGAAACCGAGCCCCGAAGGGTTGTAGAAGATCGCCGAGGGATCGTCGGCCACGGCGGCGAACGCGCCTCCCATGGCCGTCGCCTTCGCGCCCTGCTCAAAAAAGCCGAAACCGGCCGGAAGGGCCGGGGACGCCACGAGGATCGCCGCGCAAGCGAGCCACAAGAGCTGTGCCCGGGAGAACGAAAGTCGCGGATTCGCCACAAATCCTCCTCTTGAAAACATTCGAAACCTGTCGAAAATCTACGCTCTGCCCGCTCCCCTGTCAACGAGTTTGAATCGAGAACTGCTAAACTGTGACAGAGACATGCCTCGCCTGACTGACCGACCGACGGGGCCTCTCGAAGGCCCCCCGGGCTTTGCCGCCGTGGAGAAGACGCTTTCGCCGGGCGCCATGCTCGGGACGCGCTACAGGATCCTTTCGGTGCTGGGATTCGGGGGCATGGGCGTGGTCTATCGGGCACTCGACCTGACGCTCGACCTGGAGATCGCTCTCAAACGCCTTCGGCCCGACAAGATGTCCACCGAGAAACGGGCCCTTCTCCGGCACGAAATCATCCTGTCCCGCAAAGTGACGCATGAAAACGTCTGCCGCATCTACGACCTCCAGGAAATCGACGGCATCGAATATGTCTCCATGGAATACCTCGCGGGAAAATCCCTGAAAGAGATCGAAGAAAGCGAAGGCGTCCTCGCCCTCGGCCGCGGCCTTTCGATCGCGAAGGGAATTTGCCGCGGTCTCGGGGCCGCCCACCACATGGGAGTGCTCCACCGGGACTTGAAGCCCGAAAACGTCATCGTCGACGAAGAGGGCCGGCCCCGACTCATGGACTTCGGCATCGCGATCGAGCAGTCCCGGACCTCGACCGAGAAATCCGGGACCGTTCCGGGTACTCCCCAGTTCCTCGCACCGGAGCTTCTCCGGGGAGCCGCGCCGGATGCCCGGACCGACATCTACGCCCTGGGAGTCCTTCTCTTCGAGATGTTCACGGGGCGGGTGCCGTTCGACGACGGCGACACGACGAAGCTCGTCCGACGGGTGCTGCACGAGACGGCGCCCGAGATCAGCTCGCTGCGCCCCGACCTCCCGCCCGAGCTCGCGTCGATTCTCCAGCGCGCCATTGCGAAGGATCCCGCCGCGAGATTCGGCTCGGCCGAGGAAGTTGCGGCGGCCATCGAAGGCTACGAGGGGTCCTTCCTCGACAAGGCGCTGCGCGAAGTCTCGGTGGCGCGCGCGAAGTCGGTGAGGTTGATGGTGATGCTCGAGGCCAACAAAGCGCTCGCCGCGACCTTCGATCCGACGGAGATTCTCAGGATCATTCTCAAGACCGCGACGGCAGAGACCGAGGCCGAGCGGGGAACCATCTTTCTCGTCGAGCCCGAAACGCGCGTCTTGGTTTCGCAGATTCTCGAGGGCGGGGCCGTCAGCCCGATCCGCGTTCCGTGGGGGCAGGGAATCGCCGGCGCGTGCGCCTCGGAGGGAAAGCCGATCCTCACGACCGACGTCGAAAGCGATCCGCGCCACGACCGGGGGCCGGACTCGAGCTCGGGATTCAAGACCCTGTCGCTCCTGGCCGCCCCGATGAAGACGCCTTCCGGTGAAGTCGTCGGGGTCATCGAGGTCCTCAACAAGAGAAGGCGCTCCTTTTCCCGCGAAGACGAGGAATTCCTGACGGCGGTGGCGGAACATGCGGCCCTCGCGGTGGCAAGCTCCCGTCAGCATCAGAGCGAGGTGGACGATGCGGCCGAGACCGCTCGAGCCGAAATGCTCCGAGCCCTACGCCCCCTGATCTCGCCCACGCAGTGGCCGGACACTCCCGGGTTCGAATCGGAGCCGCTGCGATGGAGATCTTCCGCTCCCCACCTCCTCGGTTACGAGGCCGCGTGGCACGACGGATCGCTGACGCTCGCTCTCGCCGAGGATTCACGGACGATTCCCGAGGGGATTTTCGATCTCCTGGGAGCGATCGCGGACCTCCGCAGCCGGGGCTCCGGACCTGCCCTCGGCCCGGTCGTCGCGTCGATCGGGCGGCGCGTCGAGCGGGCGGTGGCGGCCCGGCTCGGAAAGGACGCGGTCGATCTCTACGCGTCGGGGACGACGCTTCCGTTTCTTTTCCGGAATGGCCGTCCCCATCCGTTCGATTCGGAAAACGATGGAGGCTTGAGAAAGGCGAGAGTCCCGCTGGCTCCCGGCGACCTGGTGTTGATTGCCTCGGAGGGGCTCGTCTCGGTCCTCGGCGACCGGTCGGGCGAACTGGAAACCCACCTGCGAAGGGCGGCGAAACTCGCGGAGGCCGGAACGCTGGCGGGGACCTTCACCGATCTTGTCGCGCGCTGGAAGGCCGAAGGGAAGCATCCCGGCACCAAAGACCTGCTGATGCTGGGGGCCCGGAGACTCTAGAAAAGAAAAGGGCGAAGGCCCCGCCTCCGCCCGAGAAATTCCTGGCCGCCGGGGCTTCGCCCCGCGCCCTCAGTACCGGCTGCCGCTGCGGAAGCCTCCGCGGCTGCGGCCCTCGCCGCCGCCGCCGCGAGGACGCTCGGCCTGGGGCCGGGCCTCGTTGACGGTGAGATTTCGACCTTTGAAATCCGTCCCGTTCAGAGCAGACATCGCCTTTCGGGCGGCGTCGTCGTCGTTGAATTCCACGAAACCGAATCCCTTGGAGCGGCCGGTGTCCCGATCCATGATGATCTTGGCCGAAGCCACTTCACCGTATTCCGCGAAGGTGCCTCTCAGGTCGTTTTCAGAGGTTTCGTAGGAGAGGTTCCCCACATAGAGCTTCATCGAACAATCCTTTCAAAGGGGTGGCGACATGCCATCCCTGTCCCGCCTCGGGGGGACGCTTTCGATAACTTTTTCGGTGGGTGGGTTATTCCAGGGAAAGGTCAGCGGCCGGTCCCTCCCGCCAGAATCTGGTTGACTCGGGAAATGCTCAATTCCAGAGCCTCGCGGGTCGCCTCGTAGTCCTTTTCCTGAGCGTTGAAAGCCACTTCGTCCCCCTGAAACTCGATCCTCGAGGCCAGGACGGCCCGAGCCGGGGGAAGGCCGAAGAGCGAGGCCCGGAACGCCCGGATCCAGGACGGCGGGACCGATTCTTCGAGGCGAAAACTGTATCGGCGGCGGCCCGGCTCATTTCCCTCGGAGATGGTCGGCGGGCCGGGGCGAAGGCGAACATTGGGGCCGGCAACGGGGTCCCCCGTCCGGCGGAATTTCTTTCGATACACGACTCTGCGAGCGATAGACACCTCCCCTACGCGGACATTTTTACCCGGATCGGCGGATTTTCCAAGGGAAAAGGGACCCGGCCCAAAGACGGCGGCGGGGAGCCGCGTCAACTCGAAGGGCATGCGGGTCGTCCAAACGCCAGGAGAGAAATGATGAAAAAGTTCATTCGGTACCTCGTCGGCGCGGGCTTTGCCGCTTGTCTCGGCCTGGCCGCC
Source organism: Thermoanaerobaculia bacterium (assembly GCA_050747885.1). Classification (GTDB taxonomy): domain Bacteria; phylum Acidobacteriota; class Thermoanaerobaculia; order UBA5066; family DATFVB01; genus CAWEYG01. The sequence continues at coordinate 4,642 of JBOGJO010000299.1, read as the reverse complement.
CCGGCCGGCGCGGCGCCTGTCGTGATCCGGATCGCTCCGCCGGCTCCTCGCCGTGAAGTCATCATCGGCCGGCCGAGCCCGCGCCACGCGTGGGTGCCCGGGTACTGGCGCTGGAGCGGACGCGATTACGTGTGGGTCGGAGGAGCCTGGCAACTGCCGCCGCGCCCCCGGGCCGCGTGGGTTCCCGGGCGCTACCGGCGGGTTCGGGGCGGCCGCATCTGGATCGAAGGCCACTGGCGCTGAGCGCGGTCGTTCAGCCCTCCGGCAGGACGGCGACCCCGAGCGCTCCCGGACCTCCGTGCGCGCCGAGCACGGGGGCGCACTCGAGGATCAGGACGTCGGAGGACGGGTAGCGCGAGCGGATCTCGCGCGCGAGGATCTCCGCGCTTTCGAGCGCATCGGCGTGGACGACGCCGAATCTCTGCCCTGAACCCGTTCCCGCGGCGTCGAAGAGCCGCGCCATCATCTTTCGGACCGCGCCGGCGTGACCGAACGCCTTCGCGGCCTCGCGCGCCTTTCCATCGGGCCCGATCGTGAGAACGGGAAAGATCTTGAGCCACCGCGCGATCATCCCCTTGCCGGCCGAGACCCGCCCGCCGCGCACGAGGTGTTCGATGGTCGGGACGGCGACAAACAGCCGGACCCTCTCGGCGGCCCGGCGGGCGATCTCGGCCGCCTCTTCGGCCGTGGCGCCGCGCTGAACCGCTTCCGCCGCCGCCCGAACGACGAGCCCTTCGGCGATCGAGGCGCCTTTCGAATCGACGGTGAGCACCCGGGTATCGGGAATCGTCCGGGACACCGAAATCGCCGCCTGGAGCGTTCCCGAAAGCGCGCCGGAGAGGTGAATCGACACGATCGAGGCGTGGTGGACGGCGAGCGATTCGTAAACCTGCCGGAAGTCGGCCGGAGGGGGCTGGGACGTCTTCGGGAATTCGTCGCAGACGGCGAACCTCGCGTAGAACTCGGCCGCGCGAATCGTGACGCGGTCGAGGTAGTTTTCGCGCCCGAAGTGCACGCGCATCGGGACCATCTGGATTGCGAGCTCCTCGAGGACCGAGTCGGGCAGGTCGCAGGCGGAGTCCGTGACGATCGCGACGCGCCCCTTGCGGCTCTCGTCGAAACGCCGCTCGTGCTGATGCCGCATGTCCTCGACCTTCGTTTGCTCGACCGTCGCAAGCTCGCCGAGCTGGGAGAAGACGAGCTCCGGCTCGTTGGTGTGGATGTGCACGCGCATCTTCGAGGCGCTCCCCGCGATGACGAGCGAATCCCCGAGCAGCGCCATCCTCTGCCGAAGGGCGTCGCGGTCGAGCGAGACCCCTTCGAGGAGGGCTTCCGTGCAGAACCGGAAGAGGATCGACTCGGGGGAGCGGTCGAACGTGGCGGCCGCCACATCCGGCGGCGGCTCCGGAATCGCCCCCCGCGCGGCATCGCGGATGTAGCGCACGATCCCCTCGAGAAGGTAGACGAAGCCCTGGCCGCCCGCGTCGACGACGCCGGACTTCTTCAGGAGAGCGAGCTTCTCGGGCGTGCGCGCGAGCGAGGTCGAGGCCGCCCGAAGGGATCCGGACAGGAGCGCCACGAAATCCCTCAAGTGAGCCTGAGCCGCGACATCCTGCGCCCAGTCGCGCAGAACGGTCAGGATCGTCCCCTCCTGAGGCCTCTGGATCGCCGTTCGGGCGGACTCCGATCCCCGCAGGACCGCCTGCCCGAACTCGGCCGTGTCGATCCGCCGCTTCTCCGGAATGGCCTCCGAGAAGCCCGTGAGGAACTGCGCGAGGATCGCGCCTGAATTTCCGCGCGCCCCGGAGACAGCCTCGTCGGCCATCGCAACGGCGGCGGCGCGAGCGCCGGTCTCGGTCCCGAAGGCGGCCCGGTGCGCGATGCGGGCCAGCGTCATCGCCAGGTTCGTCCCCGTGTCTCCGTCGGGAACCGGATACACGTTGATGCGGTTGAGCGGTTCGGCCCGATCGGTCACGAATCGGGCGCCCGCGATCATGGCGCGGCGGAGCCTTCGCCCGTCGAGATACCGGATTCCCGTTGTTCCCATGATTTCCGAGCGCGAAGATATCAGAACCCCAACCGGGGAACTACGACTTGAGCGGCTCCCGCGAGGCGGAATTCGAGACCGCGCCGGAGAGCTCCGCGCGCCCCTCCCCGGTGCGTTTGTATTCGGCCGAGAGAACCTGCACCTTGTCGAGATAGAGAAGGACGACACCGCAACTCATGCAAGCCCAGGGGTACGCCCGATTGCGCGCCCCCCCGATCTTCAGGATTCCGGACCAGGGAGGCGTGTACACGATGTGCCAGCTGGGTTTGGACCGAAGCATGTCGCCGGAACAGAAAGGGCACTTGCGAACGAAGAACTTTGCCATCGCGATTCAGCCGAAAGATACCACTGGTGATTCTGGAAGCCGCCGGGCTCAGAGACTCGCGGGCGGCTTCCAGGCGAGGACAGGGTTCTTCGCGGCGCGAACCTCGTCGACCCGGCGAACCGGGGTCGTGTACGGAGCGTCGCGGAAGATGCCGGGATTCTCCCGCGCCTCCCGCGCGATCGCCCGCATGGCGTCCACGAAAGCGTCGAGCTCCGGTTTGCCTTCGGTTTCCGTCGGCTCGATCATGAGCGCTCCCGCCACGATGAGCGGAAACGAGACGGTCGGCGGGGGAAATCCGTAGTCCATCAGCCGCTTTGCGATGTCGCCGTTGTGAACCCCGTGCTCGACCTGCCGTTTGTCGGAGAAGACGACTTCGTGCATCGTCGGGCCGTCGTACTTCAGGTGGTAAAGGTCCGCGAGCCGCGCGCGGATGTAGTTCGCGTTGAGGACCGCGTCCCGCGCGACGTCGCCGATCTCCCTGCCGTACGTCAGGATGTACGAGACCGCCCGAACGAGAACTCCGAACTGCGAGGAAAACGAGCGCAGCCGCCCGACCGACTCGGGCCGCTCGGCGTCGAGCCGGAACGTTCCGTCCGGATTCCGCTCGACGGTCGGAACCGGGAGGTGCGGGACGAGCCTCTCGCACACCGCGACGGGGCCGGCTCCCGGCCCTCCTCCGCCGTGCGGCGTCGAAAACGTCTTGTGCAGGTTCATGTGCATCACGTCGATGCCCATCGCTCCGGGATTCGCGAGGCCGACGAAGGCGTTGAAGTTCGCGCCGTCTCCGTACAGGAACCCGCCCCGGGCGTGGACGACGTCCGCGATCTCCCGGATCCGGCGCTCGAAGATTCCGAGCGTGTTCGGAACCGTCATCATGAGCGCCGCGACCTCGTCGGTCATCGCCTCCTCGAGGACGTGAAGATCGAGGCGTCCGTTCGCGTTGGACTTGAGCTCTTTGACTTCGTAGCCGGCAAAGCTGGCGGTCGCCGGATTCGTTCCATGGGCCGAGTCCGGGATCAACACGTACTTGCGCGGGTTCCCCTGCTTCTCGAGCGCCTTTCGGACCATCAGGATGCCCGCGAGCTCGCCCTGGGCGCCGGCGCAAGGCGCCAGGGTCACCCGGGGAAGCCCCGTCAGCTCCGCGAGAAATCGCTCGAGCATCCACATCAGCTCCAGATTTCCCTGCGCGAGCGCCTCGGGGGCGCAGGGGTGCGTGGCCGCGAAGCCCGGAAGCCGCGCCATCTCTTCATTGATCCTCGGGTTGTGCTTCATGGTGCAGGAACCGAGAGGGTAGAGCCCGTCCTCGATTCCGAGATTCAGGCGCGAAAGGCGCGTGAAATGGCGCGCGACGTCGACCTCCGAAACCTCTGTTTCTCCCTCGACCTCGCCGCGCAGGAGGTCCGCCGGAATCCCGATCTTCGGCTCGACGTCGAGGGGAGGCAGCGAATAGCCGCGTTTTCCGGGCCTCGAACGCTCGAAAATGAGAGGCTCGTCCCGAAACTTCATGAGATCGTCCCGAGCTCCGCCGCGTAACGGTCCATTTCCTCTTTCGTGTTCATTTCGGTCACGGCGACCAGCATCTCGTGCGTGCGGCCCGGGAACCACCGGGTCAGAGGAACGCCGGCGAGAATGTTCCGCGCTCCGAGATGCGCGACGATCTCGCCCGCGGGCTTCGGGCACCGCACGCAGAACTCATTGAAGACCGGCCCCCGGGTCTCGATCGAGAAGCCGGGCGTCCCGGCGATCCGTTTCTTCAGATACTCCGCCTTGGAGGCGCATTGAATCGCCACCTCACGAAGGCCCGCCCTCCCGAGGAGTGAGAGGTAGACATTCGAGCACAGCGCCATGAGCCCCTGGTTCGTGCAGATGTTGGAGGTGGCCTTCTCGCGACGGATGTGCTGCTCCCTCGTCGAAAGGGTGAGACAGAAAGCGCGCCGGCCTTCTGAATCGACGGATTGGCCCGCCAACCGGCCCGGCATCTGACGCTTGTGGGCATCCCGACAGGCGAGAAATCCCAGCGCCGGAGCCCCGAACGACATCGGAACGCCGAGGGATCGAGCTTCCCCGCAGGCGATGTCGAGCCCGGATTCGCCCGGGGACTTCAGCAGGGCCAGGGACGCCGCCTCGGCGACGACCCCCACCGCCACCGCCCCGTGGGACTGCGCGGCACGGCGCGCGAGGTCCCAGCTTCGGACCTCCCCGAAGAAATCGGGCGACTGCATCGCCACCGCAAACGTCTCCGAGTCGGCGGCCGCGTCGAGGTCTTCGTC
>JBOGJO010000298.1:0-1062 GCA_050747885.1 Thermoanaerobaculia bacterium | reverse complement strand
GCCTTGCGATGGTTCGTCACGACCTGCATGCCGAGGTGCGGGAGCGATCCGTACATCGACAACTCGACCATCTTCGGATCGATCATGAGGAGCTTCAGACGCTCGGGGGGATACGCGTAGATCAGGCTCGTGATGATGGTGTTGATGCAGACCGATTTCCCCGACCCCGTCTGCCCCGCGATCAATAAGTGTGGCATCTTCGCGAGATCGGCGACGACCTCTTCCCCTTCGATGTTCCGGCCCAGCGCCACCGGGAGGATCCGGTCGCTCCGAAAATCCACGGACAACAACTCGCGCAGGACCACCATCCGCGGGTGCGGGTTCGGCACTTCGATGCCGACGGCCGCCTTCCCGGGAATGGGTGCGAGAATGCGGAGTGACTGTGCTTTCATGGAGAGCGCGAGATCATCGGCCAGGCCGGAAATGCGGCCGACTTTGACCCCCGGTCCCGGTTCGATTTCGAAGCGGGTGACCACGGGCCCGATGGTCCGGTCGGCGATCCGTCCGCCCACCTTGAACGTCTCGAGCGTCTGGATCAGTTTCTGGCCCATCTGATCGATTTCTGCGATGCCGACGTCCGCGGCTTCGGCGGAGGGCTCGTTCAGGAGGTCGACCGGCGGGATCAGGCCCTCGGGGGGCGGAGGTGGGGCGACGGGCTTCGGCTTGGGAGCGGGCTTGGGCTTCCGCTCCTTCGGGGAGCGGGAAGGGGGAGGAGGGAAGTGGGAAGAGGGAACGGCCTCCGGCTCCTGGACCACGGCTGTGGCCGCGTGCTCAGACCCACGCTTCCCTCTTCCCTCTTCCCTCTTCCCTTGCTTCTTCGTTTGCTCAGCTTCCTTGCTGGCCCGCAGGACCGCGAGCGGGTGCCACCCGACCGTGAACACCCCCAGGGCCGACAACGCGAAGAGCCCGATCAGCGTCGCGCCCGCGGGGCCGGTGGTGCGCTCCATGAGCTCGACAAAGAAAGCGGGTACGAGACCCACGAGGCGCTGGGATGGGGACCACAAGGCGTAATCGGGGAGGTTGACGGCGACGCCTGAGACGACCGCCACGGCATACGGGAGG
>JBOGJO010000297.1:0-1109 GCA_050747885.1 Thermoanaerobaculia bacterium | reverse complement strand
GGCAAGGATTGGCCACAGGTCGAAGGCGGACGCGATGTTCTCCGGTAAGGGAACGGTCCGCGCGAGGCTCCCGTCCGTATTGGAAACCTGGATCCCGGTCGGAATCGCGTTCTCGTCCATCGCGAAGCTCGCGGCGAGGTGTCGCGAGTCCGGCGCCCACGCGGGGAGAAACGAAACGCCCCAGAAATCGCTCGTGATGAATCCGACGGTGGGGCCATCCCGCGAGACGATCCCGACCGGTGTCGGCGTGGACGACTCCGCCATCAGGCTCACGTAGGCACCGTCGGGGGACCACTGAAGGACGCGGGCGCCTTCGCCGCCGGGCCAGGAGTCCGTCAGCTGCGTCCGATCGGAGCCGTTTTCGTCGAGGATGAAGAGCGCCTGCGCGACCGGATCGGAATCCCCGTTCAGACCGGACGCGTCCACGGCAATGGCGCGCCGGTCGAAGTCGATCGCCGTCGTCGGGGCGGCACGGTCCACGGTGACGAAGGCGGTCGCGGGTGTCGGATCCGTTCCGTAGGCGTTGCTCGCTCGGACCGCGAACGCGTGGAGACCCTCCGCGGCGTTCTCCTCGACGAAGGGACTCGCACAAGCGGCGAAGCTGTCCGTGTCGAATGCGCACGAGAATGTCGCGAGCGGATCGTCGGAGACGAAAGAGAACGAGAGCGTCGCGTCGTGGGTCAAATCCGGCGGCGCGGAGGTGATGAACGTGTCCGGTACCGTTGGTGGGTTCCCGTTTTCGATGGCGAAGGACCAACTCGCAGGCGTGGGGTCCGCGTTCTGGGCGAGGTCGATCGCGGCGACCTGGAAGACATGCGTGCCGAGGCTCATCGCCTCCGAGAACGGCGACGCGCAGGGGACGAACGCGCCGAAGTCGATCGAGCAGACGAACGTGCCCGGCTCGTTCGAGACGAAGTCGAACTCGGGTGAGAAATCTGTGGTCGGGTTCGACGGGCCGACGGTGATCGTGGTCTCCGGCGGCGTCGCGTCGATCCGGAAATTTGCGGTCGCGGGAGTCGGATCCTGATTCGTCGCCGCATCAATCGCGGCCACGGCGAAGGAATAATCGCCGTCTGGAACGCCGCTGCTGGTGACTGGCGAGATGCAGC
>JBOGJO010000296.1:0-8242 GCA_050747885.1 Thermoanaerobaculia bacterium | reverse complement strand
CTCACTCCGAGAACTCCCGCGATGCCGGAATCCGTCAATCCCTGCACTCCGACATGCGATTTGCTCTCACCCCGCACGCCGGCGGAAGTCTCTCCGGTGATGGAGGTGGATCCCGTTCCGTCGATGCCGAGGACGCCGGCCTTGTCTTCATTGACCGAATCGGTGAGTCCCTTGATGCCCGCATCCGTGCTCGACGAGCCGAGGACGCCGGCGTTATTTCCCGAAGTACCGATCACGCCGATATCGCCGAGTGAGTCCCCTCGGATGCCCGAGGCCGGCGCCGGGACCGCGCTTCCCGCTCCCGCAACGCCGAGGACGCCGATTGCCGCTCCGCTGGAGCTCGTGCCCTGTATCCCGACGCCGTTGATTTCGTTGTTCGTGATTGCGAAGGCGGGTGTCGAAGAAGTCGTTGACCCGAAGAACGGCAGGTTCAAAGGGCCGCCGGTAGCTGCGATCGAGATCGAATTGCCTGTGTGGGTGATTGAGATGTCGTTGCCCGGCCTCAACGTCACCGCTCCGGTCAACCCGTTCAGGCTCGTGACGACGGCAGCGCCGGCGCTCTCGACCAGCAGGCCGGTGGGGAAGCTCATCTCGAAACCCGAAGAATCCTGCGAAACGTTGGCCACCTGCGCTCCGGCGACCAGGACGGAGCCCGTGCCCCCGGTGACGGTCGCCGTGAGACGGGCGTTGATCGAGGAAAATCCCGGCACGACGTCGGCGACGTTGGGCTGCAGTTGCTCGAAGGGAAGGAGAACGAAGGCCTTCTGTCCCAGTAACGTCCCGCTTGCGTCGAAAATCTGAACGTTGACAGTCGTCGAGGATCCGCCCGTCTCGACCAGAGCAAAGTTGTAGCGGAAGTTTTCCGAGCTTCCCTGGTTCAAGCCCTGGATCGAGGCCGATTGGCCCAGGGAAATCGAGAAGGACTTCGGCACGCCGGCAAAAAAGAGCCCTTGGGTGTCACCCAGGTCGGTTCCCGGAGCCTGGTTGAAGATCCGCTCGGCAACCAGGATGTCTCCGCTGGAGACAACGTGGGCCGCGCCGAGGGCGTCGGTCAGGCCGAGCCGGGTTTCCACGACGTTCTCGTAGGTCTTCGTTTCCCCGGACTCGAGGGTATCGGAGAAAGAGGCCGGCGTCGGGTTGGCCTGACCCTGTCTCAGGAATTCGAACGTGAAGGTTAACGGCGCCTCGGTGAGATTCGTTGCCCACACCGTCGTGAAAAACTGCGCTCCCCCCTGGCCCGCGATCCGTCCCACGGCAGGCAGAAACACGTCTTCGGAGGGAAACCCCGCTCTTGCGAGACCCCGAAGACAGAGAAATCCCAACAGGGCAGCCAGAAACCGCGCAGCTGTTCGCATGCATTTCCTCCTGTTCCGACGTTTGTTCGCGCCATTTTATGGTGTTGCCGGGCGGAAAACAGCCGGATTTGGCCGAGAGACGGACAAGAGTCGCGGTTCCCGGAAGCCCATGGGAAGCGACAGGTCAGCGACGGGGCTCGATCTTTTCGAGAAATTCCCGAAGGTAACCTTGCCAGACCGCCGGCCAGGAATGAGTCCCGTGTCCACGCGTGGCCTCGCTCGTCGGAATCAGGACGTACCGGCCGCGACGCACACGCGGCATCAGCTTCTCCATCAGTCCGAGCTCGGGCGGATTGATCTGGTCGTCGGCCGAGTTGATCGCGAGGACCGGAGCGGTGATCGTCTCCAGCTCGTTTGACGGGTCGTAATCGCGCGACGCTTCGAAAGCGTAGAGAAAGTCATTCGCGTCGACCCCGGTGATCCGGGACTTCATCTGCTCTTCGAGGAAACGGTCCGCGGTATCCCGGGTCGGCGCCGCCTTCTGCCACTGGAGCGGGCTCGAGACCATGAAAAGAAGAACCTGGACGGCGCTCTGGAGGCCCCGGGGCTGTGTTTTGTAGTCGCCGCCGCTCCACTCCGGGTCGCCACGGATGTCGTCGATGATCATTTTCCGGAGCATGCGGTTGCGGCCCGCGATCTGCGCGGGCACGCATGCCAGGGGCGCGAGACCATCCATGAAATCCGGGTGGCGCTCTCCCCACACCCATGTGTGCATGCCGCCCATCGACGTTCCCATGACGAGAGAAAGATGGTTCACGTGGAGCCCGTCGGTCAGCAGGCGATACTGCGCCTCGACCATGTCGTCGTACGTGTAGTGTGGAAACCGGGCGTGGAGGCCGTCGCTCGGCTTGCTCGAGCCGCCGTGGCCGATGCCGTCCGGAAGGATGATGAAGTGTGTCGCGGAATCGAGAAGCTGTCCGGGACCGAAAAGGACTCCCGCAAAATTTTCGCTGAGGAACTGCTTTCCACTTCCGGTCGTCCCGTGAAGGATCAGGACCGCATTTCGAACGATCCCCGCCGAGTCGCTTTTCGGGTTCCCGAGCGTTCGATAATGGATCCTGAGCTCCGGGAGCCTTTCTCCCGTCGAGAAGCGGAAGTCTCGCAGGACGAAATCGCCTTCCTTCGGGACCGGAACGGTCGCGAGCGCTCCCCGCGCGGCGAAAAGAAGCACGGCGGCGAGACCAAAGCGGATCCTGTCGATCATTCTCATCGGCGGCCCTCGGGGAGATTCTAGCCGGTCAGCCTCTTCGAAGTTCGAGCCGCATCGCGGTCGCTGTCGAAGGACAGGCTCCGCGAAGCTCGGCCGATCGACGAAGACTTTCCGGAACGGCGCTGCGATCGATCGATTCGAACCCGAATCTCGGGAAGTAACCGGCGGCCGTCGTCGTGAGCAGGACGACGGTCCGAATTCCTTCGCGGCGGGCCGTTTCGATCAGCGTTTTCACGATTCGATTTCCGAGCCCGGATCGGCGGTGCGCCGGCCGCACGGCCACGGAACGAAGCAGAGCTTCCGCGCCGTAGCGTTCGAGCCCGCCGCAGGCCGCCGGACAGGCGTCGAATTCGGCGATCAGAAAGCCCGGCAGGTGATCGGCGACTCCCTCCACGGGAAGATTCGCGATTTCGAGGAGCGCGAGAATCTCCGGCAGATCGGCGGGGACGGCGGGCCGCAGGATGCTTTCAGAGCTCGCCATTCGTTCTTCCGTGACCTTCAAGGACGAGACCCATCACCTTCTGACCGATTCTCACGACGAGCACCGGTTGGCCGAGCGGGTTTTGGAGAATCTCGTATGGCCTCGCACCTTCAGGAACGGGGAAGATCGCCACGACCCCCGGATGTCCCCGGTGGAATGCCGCGGCGCTCGCGGCGACGGCGTCCGGGAGACTCCGCTCGACTTCGGGGTCGGCCGCAGCCGGCGTGAGGATCGCAAAATCCCGGTACATCGAGACGTCCCGGTGTTCTTTCATTGCCGGCTGAATCGCGTATCTCATCGTGTAAATTCCCGGCGGGATCTCCCCGCCCCGATAGTCGCTCCAACCTCGACGCAGGTTGATCAGTCCGAGAAGGTCAGCCGCAGGGATGTCTCGAAATTCGACCCGATCGGAGAGGACGGGTGAGGCCTGAGAATTCGCTTCCTTCGAGGGAGGGAGGTCCCTCCGCGCCCAGATCTCTCCGAGTACCTCCCCGGCGATTCTGACTCGGACCCCTCTCGAGGCCACGGCGGCGCGAATCGAGGACGCGACCGTCGGGGGAGGAGGACCCGTTTCCTCGGCAGACCTGAATCCTCGATCCGGCTCGGCCGGAACCGCGGCCGAGAGAACGGCCGCGAGGGCGAAGCTAAGAATAGAGGGACGAGACATATTCGCCGTAGCCGTTGAAGGGCATCGTCTTTCGTCGTTCGCCGGTGTCGATCAGCTCTTCGGTGTCCTGGCCCGGTTCGAGGGGATTTACGTTGGACTCGAAGCTGTAGTGGTCCGGCGAGAGCTCGTTCCAGAAAGTCCCGGGCCTCTCCTTCGTGAACTGAAACGCGACGATCGACTTGATTCCCTTCAGGCCGTATTTCCAGGGGACGATCAGTCGCAGAGGCGCTCCATGCTGCTTGGGGAGAGGGTGGCCGTAGATTCCAGTGGCGAGAAGGGCGAGGTCGTTGTTCGCCTCCGCGAGCGACAGGCCTTCGTAATATGGAAACACCCGCCTCCCCGCGTACCATCCGGGCGCGGAGGTGTCCGCGAAGCTGACCATGCGCACGAATCTCGCTTTCGACAGGGGGCGGCAGAACCCGATGAATTTCCGGAACGGGAACCCGGTCCAGGGGACCGCCATCGCCCAGGCTTCGACGCACCGGAACCTGTAGAGCCTTTCTTCGAGCTCCATTTTCCGGATCAACTCGTCCGCGTCGATTGTGATCGGCGTTTCGACGAGACCGCCGATGTGGATCGTCCAGGGATGCGTCCGCAGCGATTCCGCGAGTTTCCAGACCTGATCGTGATCCAGGCTGAATTCGTCAAAGACGTTGTGCCGGGAGGAAAACCGCTCCGGCGTGATGGGGCGGTCGAGAGTGAATCGGGGATTGCGGGCCGCCGGAGCTGGCGCGACGACCTTTCCCTCGGCGGCCGCAAGGTTTCGAAGAAGCAGGGTCGACGCCGCCGCCGCGCCGAGCTTCAAAAACCGCCTTCGATTTGCGAAGAGGTTCTCGGGCGTCTCGCGTTTTGCCAGTCTTTCCCAGGCCTTTGGAGCTCCGACCAGCATGCGTCGCCTCCCGAACGGGAACCATAGAATAATTAGTTGCGTAATGCAACTAATTATTTCGACGACAGGCGAGCGGGCCTCCCCGGTCGGGCAGCGGCAGCTGCCAGCCGCCGGAGAGCTTCCGGCAGCATCCGCCGGACCTCCGGGGTCAGGCTCGCGAGAGCCGCGCCCTGGCGCCGGAGGATTGCTTCCCGGATCCGCCGCTCCAGCGTGCGGCCCGAAACCGTGGCCGCGAGGCACAGCGATCTTCGATCGCGCGGGTCCTTCGACCGCCGGACGTATCCCTTCCTCTCGAGCGAGCTCGCGGCCCGGCTGGCCGTGCTCTTGTTGAGACGCAGCACCCGGGCCAGCTCGTTGACCGTCATCGCTCCATCTCGCGTCAGGCATTGCAGGCCTTTGCATTCGGTAATGGAGATATCGCCGTAGCAAGGAAGCTCGCGATCGCGCGATTCAAACGCCCTCAAAAGCTCTTCGAGCGCGTCGAGGATCGAATTGTGGTCATCCGATGGGGCCGATCTTCGCATCCGCACATCCTATCTTTCAGGTCCCGTTCCCGCTGTCCCGGGGGGATGGACTAAGATCCGGCCCATGAGAGCCGCGCTTCCCGCTCCCACGGCGCACGCGTCCTTCGGCGTTCCCGGGACCGTGCTCTTCGGACTTCTCGTCGGCGCGTCGGTTGCCGCATTCTTGTATTCCGCGTCCCGGAGATTCGACGCGCTTGCGGCCGGAAAACGGGAAAACCGATTCGACCGCATTCCGACCCGACTCTGGAAGACTTTCGAGTATGCGTTTCTTCAACTTCGGATGTTCCGCGACCCCTACGCCGGAACGTTCCATCTCATGATCTTCGCGGGGTTCGTCGTGCTCGCCGTCCGAACCGCCGCCCTTGTCGTCGAGGGGTTCGCCCCTCGGTTCGAGGTCCTTCCCGGAGCCGCGGGGCACGCTTACAATTTCCTGAAAGACGTCGTCGAGCTGCTCGTCTTCATCGGCGTGGCGATGGCCGCCTGGCGGCGCCGGTTCGCTCGGCCCAGGCGCCTCGACCCCTCCCTCGACGCGTGGCTGATCCTGTTTCTCATCGACCTTCTGATCGTCGCGGATCTCCTGGCGGATTCGGCGCGGATCGCGCTTGATCCGTCTCGCGGCGGCTGGTGGGCTCCCGTGACGGTCCCGCTCGCGCACCTGCTCGCGGGCGTGCCTGCGGTGGCGCTGGGGTCGCTGTATGCGGCCTGCTGGTGGGTTCACCTCGTCGACATCTTTTTTTTCGGGAACTACCTCCCGTACTCGAAGCACTTTCACATCATCGTCGCCGTGCCGAACATTTTTCTCCAGAAGCTCGAGCCGATGGGCCGCCTCGCTTCGGTGGACCTGGAAAACTCGGAGACCTTCGGGGCTTCCCGCGTGGAAGACTTCACCTGGAAGCAGCTCCTCGACGGCTACACGTGTACCGAATGCGGGCGCTGCCGCGAAGTCTGCCCGACGGCGTTGACGAACAAGCCTCTGGATCCCAAGGTGCACATCGGAACGTTTCGGGACGCGTTCTACGCGGAGACCCCCCGACTTCTCGCCGAGGCGAGCGGAAGGGGAAACGGGACGTCGGAGACCGGGGAGAGCCGGCCGCTGGTGGGCGGCTGGATTTCCGAGGACACGATCTGGGCATGTACGACCTGCGGATTCTGCACGACCGCATGCCCGGTTTTCATCATTCCCGCGGTCGACAAGATCGTCGAGATGCGGCGGCACCTCGTGCTGGACCGCGCCGAGTTCCCGAAGGAAATGCAGACCGCGTTTCGCGGGATGGAGACCAACGGCAACCCGTGGGGAATCGCCGCGAGCTCCCGGGCGGACTGGGCGGCGGAGCTTCCCGTCCTCACGATGGCCGAGGCCGGGGCGAGCGACGTCGAGTACCTCTTCTGGGTGGGTTGCGCCGGCTCGTACGAGGACCGGGCGAAGAGAGTCTCGAAGTCTCTCGTCGAGATCCTCCAGGCCGCCGGCGTGAAATTCGCGATCCTCGGGACCGAAGAAACGTGCAACGGAGATTCGGCCCGCCGGATGGGCAACGAATACCTCTTCCAGACGCTCGCGCAGCAGAACATCGAGACGTTGAACGGCTATGGAGTCAAGAAGATCGTCACGAACTGCCCGCATTGCCTGAACTGCCTGAAAAACGAGTATTCCCAATTCGGTGGAAATTACGCGGTCGTTCACGGAACGGAGCTCGTGGCGGAGCTCGTGGCGCAGGGGAGAGTCCGCCTCGAGAAGGAGCTCCCGGAGTCGATCACCTTCCACGATCCCTGCTATCTCGGCCGCTACAACGGCATCTACGACGCGCCGCGCCGAATCCTCGAGGCGATCCCCGGTTTGAAGCTTCGCGAAATGGATCACTCGAAAGAGAAGGGCCTGTGCTGCGGCGCGGGAGGCGGGCGCATGTGGATGGAAGAAAAAATCGGCGAGCGGATCAATCAGACCCGCATGAAGGAGATCGCGGCGGTCGGCACCGACAAAGTCGGCGTCGGCTGCCCCTTCTGCATGGTGATGATCGCCAACGCGAGGGAGGAGATTTCGCAGGGGCCTCCCGCCTTCGACGTGCTGGAACTCGCCCGGGGAGCCATGCGTTAGGTCACGTTTTGCCTTCTCATTGATTTTCAGGAAGATAACCCTAAGTCCCCGGGCTTGAACTTGCCATTCCCGCGTAACGTCAGAAGCGGTATGCTTCGCTCGATCGTTTCCGGGCGGCTCGACATCGATGCGTTTTCGCATCACTGCCCCGATGCGAGCGCGTTTGAGACTGCTCGGAATCGGAAGGAGGAAAGGCCTATGGCGGACCTTTCAAGGACGAGCAGCCTGCCCCCGTCACCCCACCCCCCGATGACCGAGATGGATGCGGAAACTTTTCGAACGAAAGGAAAGGAGACTCGCATGCTCAGAGTGTCAACCCGGGTCGCTTCCCTGGTTTTCGCGCTCGTCGTCCTGACTGCGACGATGGCGACAGCACAGACCGTCCAGGTGGGGCCCAACGCGAACATCACTTTCAAGGGCTTCATCAGCGCGACGTTCTTCGCGCAGGATCAGAATTTCAGCTTCGGCAACGGGCAGAACGCGGAGGTCCCGGTCCCTCCTGAGACGAAGACGGACCGTTGGTTCTACGGCGGAGATGTTCGCAACACGCGCCTGACGATGGCGTTCGACGGGCCCAAGGTCGCGGGTGACTGGAAAGTGAACGCGACCCTCGAAATGGACTTCTTCGGCGGCAACAACGGCACCGGAGCGTTTGCCGGCCAGCAGCCGAATCCCCGGCTGCGCCTCGGCTTCATCGATTTCACGAACGGAAGCACGACGCTTCGCTTCGGCCAGCAATGGTCGCCACTGTTCGGAAACGTCGCGGTGTCTTTGTCGCACATCGCGTTTCCTCTGGGCTATGGCGCGGCCGGCGATGTCGGCTGGCGGTTCCCCGGAATTTTCGTTTACCAGACGCTGACTCCCAAAGGAGCGGCGGTCAACGCGGACCTTCAGCTGGCGATCATGCAGAATTCGTGGTCCGCGCCTCCCGGCTCCAGCATCGACAACAGCAGCGCGGGAAATGCGGGGACGCCTCAGGTTGAATTGCGCGCGAACGTCGGCGGCAAGTCGGGGGACATGTCCT